>NZ_ALAS01000307.1 GCF_000290615.1 Heyndrickxia coagulans DSM 1 = ATCC 7050 | reverse complement strand
GTAAGGATATAGTGGTGTCCGACTATTCGATAAATGCACTTTTAGTGATTCAGTATGTAAAAATTTCCCTGTTTCATTCGTTTTTGTGCACGCCAAATAAACCTGCAAATTTCCATTTTTTGCAAGTTTTCGTTTTTTTCTTTTTTCCTAGTAGTCTATTGATCGGGATGTTTAGTAAAAGGCTTGATACAAACGAGTAAAGACCGGTAACCATTTGTTGGTCTCC
>NZ_ALAS01000306.1 GCF_000290615.1 Heyndrickxia coagulans DSM 1 = ATCC 7050 | reverse complement strand
AGCCCCGACAAGCGAATGTTCTGACCGGCATGGAGCCGTCTTTTGGCTCCGTGGCGGGCAGGTGATTCGACCTCGAGGGGCTAGGCACCGGAGCTGGACAATAGAAAAGCGGAAGCGCCTTGCCCATCGGCGTACGGATTTCGGAGCTTTCGACTGAGATAAAGGAAACACGGCGAGCCCCTAAAGGCGAGCCGATGTTGACTTATCGTAGGGAGAAAGCGCAGAAATACGCTAGCCGATAGGCGCTGGAGCTAGACAATTTTCAAAGTTAGAAACCAAAGCTATTCTCCG
>NZ_ALAS01000305.1 GCF_000290615.1 Heyndrickxia coagulans DSM 1 = ATCC 7050 | reverse complement strand
TATTATGCACTTTTCGGTTCCCAGTCCTCTCCAGCCAGGATATGCAGCTTTCATTCCATTGATCAATATTTTGAAAGATGCGGTGTTTGGCGAAATTGCCCTTCACATAACCAACGACATTCTCAATTCGCCCTTTGCTTTCCGGGTCAGCTTTTCTGCAGAAATAGACCTTCAATTTTCTCGCTTCCCGATAAGACTGAAATTCCTTTGTCAGAATTAAATCTCCCGCATTCTCGTTTACCATGAGCAGGGCATCCTGATCATATACCAGTTCATCGGTCATCCCTCCAAAGTATTGGAAAGCGTGCTCATGCAT
>NZ_ALAS01000304.1 GCF_000290615.1 Heyndrickxia coagulans DSM 1 = ATCC 7050 | reverse complement strand
CTCGCAGGGGGAAACCCCCAACTACCATCGGCGCTGGAAAGCTTAACTTCCGAGTTCGGGATGTGTTCGGGTGTGACCTTTCCGCCATCGCCACCGGACCTCAATGACAAAAATCATTATAACAAAGTTTCCATTGCTTATCAACAGGAATTATGTGATTCCCTGAAAACCGGATGGGAGAAAAAACTGTAAACGGAGAATAGCTTTGGTTTCTAACTTTGAAAATTGTCTAGCTCCAGCGCCTATCGGCTAGCGTATTTCTGCGCTTTCTCCCTACGATAAG
>NZ_ALAS01000303.1 GCF_000290615.1 Heyndrickxia coagulans DSM 1 = ATCC 7050 | reverse complement strand
TTTTCGCTTGTGTTACCCATATCCGGACACATCCCTTCGTTAATATTATATTTCACTAAAGGGTGTCCATGAAACTATACTAGCATCACTTCTTGCTGCTTGTCCGGATGGAATGCCCCCTGTCTCTGTCCTTCCATCCATCCATAAACGTATATTTCTTTTTCATTAAGATGTTTGTCCATTCCAATCCAGTGATTCATTCATTTAATGTAGAGAATTTACGATGAGGAGGTGTGTCAATTGTATTGCAGACCAATAATTGCTACCCCAAGATACATAATTCACAATTGTTTTGTCCCGCGTTTCCAACCCATCATCCATCCACTCGTGGAAGTGAACCGTACAAATGTCGTTACAGTTCCCAGGCATATGTTGAAACCGATCAGAAAAAATGAAGTGGTCTATCACAATCGTCCTTTTCCATGCCGGCATTTTTGGTAGTGCCAGCAAAGCCACTTCGCCTTTTCTTCATCCCTTTTACGTTTGTCCTTTACACCTTTCTTCGAAACATCATATTTTAAAATACAAGATATCTTAAGGAAAGGAGGTGAAAGTCAATGACAGATGGTGGTTACAGCACGGGCACATCTTTTGCCCTGATTGTCGTTCTCTTTATCCTGCTTATTATTGTAGGAGCGTTTTATATGGGTGGCTCCGGATATTAAGCATAATCAGCAAACTAGAGAGAAAAAAGTCCCCCTCCACTCAGGCAGCCTCCATTTTGAAGCGTATCATTACGCTTCTTTTTTATTTGCTTTGTCATTGACAAAAAGATCCATGCCATGATGAAAGCACACCAAAAAAGGATAAAAAGCAGTTGGTGCAATGATTCGGAGCAGAGCCGATGAGGGCAATATGGCGTTGTCTGCGTACTTAGTGAATAAATGTTCCGCTATATCGCATTTTTAATAGGCTGGATAGAAAACCGGTTAAGCCATAAATTGGTTAAAAAACTTCCGATTAACACACCCTATGTTTGGGAGGTGATAAAAATGGAAGAAGAAAAAAGTTACAAATCCAATACTTACTCGTACAATAACCAGCTCGAAGGAAATGTCCAGTCGCAAAATGCCGGCAGCGAAGAGGAAGAAGGGCTGGCTGATACCATTCAAAATGTGATGAACAAAGTCACCGGACTCGGGGAAACCGAGTAAAGCGAGAAGGCTGCCGCAAAAAACCGTTGAGACGATTCTCAACGGTTTTTTGAACGCTTCTTGCAAAAGATCAGCCGGTCCGCGAAGTTCTTTTACGCAAAACTGCCCAACGTTAAGATTGGCGCGATTTTGGCACGCTTCTTTTACGCAGAATCTGTTAAGAAGACGCGTATTTCAGCGGCCTTTCTTTTCTTAGGGCGTCTGTGCGTAAATATATAGTACGCTTCCTCTGTGCAGAACACTCCTATGTCAAGATAGGCGGAAAACTTGGCAGGCTTCCTTTATATAGAGCGGCCCTATGTTAAAGTTGATACGTTTTTTGGCGGGCTTCCTTAACATAGGCGCCTCTATGTTAAGATAGGCGCATCTTTTGACCAGCTTCCTTTCCGCAGAGCGGCCCTATGCTAAGATCAATGCGTTTTTAATAAGATTGCTTAACATAAGCCTGATCATAAACGGCTTTTCCCACTACCACGGAAGATGGAACCGTCCTGTCTGATTTGCAGTGCCGCTTGAAAGTCGGATGGATTCTTTCCTCAGTTCGACCCCCGGCTCCAGCTGCACCCAAAAAGACTTTGGATCGTACACAAGCTGGTCGCGATAAACGCTGCGGTGCCCGATGATCAAATACCCAGCGATACAGGCGGCCAATATATACATCCCCGTAACATGACCGTACAGCTCATATCCAAGCAGCACAGCGGAAACCGGCGTATTGGATGCAGCTGAAACCACCGCCAGCATGCCCGCAGCCGCCCCTAATACAGGATTTATCCCGAGCAAAGCGGCAAATGCATTTCCGGCGGCAGACCCGATGACGAGCTGTGGGGTGAATGTTCCTCCGTAAAAGCCGGAACCAAGCGTAACCGCCACAAACAGGATTTTCCACAGAAATGCGAAAAAGCCGACATGGCCCCCGTGCATCGCTTTGTCCAAAAGCGGCAAGCTCAGCCCCAAAAAGTCGGCGGGAAAAATGAATAATGCGGCAGCAATGAGCATACCCCCAACACAGGGCATCAGGAAGGGAGGAAGATGCAATTTTTCCCGGACAACCGAAAATAAGCGGCCCCCCTGCTCAATAGATTCAACAAACAGCCATCCAGCCAGACCGCAAATCATGCCAAGGGCAGCCACTTTTAAAAGCAGCAGAACAGAAAAAGACGGCATGGCATGGATCATGAAATATTCATAAGGCGTATGCAACAGCCTTTTATTGACTTCAAAAGCGGCTATGCCGGAAACCGCCGAAGGGAAAAGAAACTGGTGCCGGATTGACCCGATAGCCAATACTTCCAAACCAAACACGGCTGCCGCAACGGGCGCGCCAAACAGGCTGGCAAAAGCAGCACTGATTCCGCATACGATCAGCTGGGCCCGAAGAAACGGCTGAATATGAAAAATTTTCCCGATCCATGCGGCAAGTGAACCGGCAAAGTGGGCGCTCGGCCCGAATTTTCCAGCTGAACCGCCGGATACAAGTGTAATGAGGGCAGCCAGATACTTGACCGGGAAGCTTCTGTCAAAGGGCGGTTCCCCTTCCGAGTGCACAGCAGCAATGGCAGAAGGCGCCCCCGGTTTCATTTTATACAACAACAGGCCATTCAACAGGCCGCCGACCGGAAGCAGCAGCATCTTATAAGGCACGGGCAGCGCACCTGTTTTTCCGCTTAAAAAATTTAAAGATTTCAAAAACAAACCGACCGTGGTTCCGGCCACAATGCCAATCAGTACGGCTATAGCGACATAGACGATCATGGTAATAAACATCACGGCAGGCTCAATGTATTTCATTTGGTTCACGTTTTCCCACTCCTGCATGTCAAAACATTGTTAGTTTTATTATACACCCCGTAATACCGAGCGCAGATAAACGTGAAAAAAATGGACCGGGCACTGCCTCCGGGGCGCAAGGATAACAGGCTCAGCTAATGCCTCCGGTTTGCTTGGAATATCCGGTTCTTGAATGGGAAAACCCCGCCCTTCTAAAAAGGACGGGGTTTAACAGATTATGTATGTGCCGCAGTTGCCGTAATTAAACTAAGAAAGTTTTAGAACCACACTCCTCAAAGTGGGTGTCCGCAAAAGCGTTCCTGCCATCCTCCCTGCCAAACGGCAAAAGGCTCGGCATTCCCGCAATAATGTTAAACTCCCTATAACATTTTAAAGGTTAAAACTTTATTAATATTACGTACAACGCAGCTTGTACTCTTATACTACGCTTTATGCACCGCAAGATCAAGAGGAAAATTTTTCATTCCGTTTCACCGGTCCAGGCCATCATGCCGCCTTCCAGGTTTGTGACATCAAAACCCTGGCTTTCGAGAAACTGGCATGCCATATAGCTCCGCCCGCCGGAATGGCAAACGACAATATAGTCTTTGGAACGGTCAAGATCCTCTAGGCGGAATCCCAGCAAACCGAGCGGAATATGCAGCGCGCCCGGAATTTTCCCTTCCGCCACTTCCTCCGTTTCGCGCACATCGATAATATTGAGTTTTTCACCCTTGTTCAGTTTTTCCTCGACTTCCTTCGCAGAAATTTCTTTCATCAAAATTCCTCCCTCGTAAAACAAAATCCCCTCTTTTTCGAAAAGTGCAGTCCTTGCCAGCGATGATTTTGCGGAAAAGCCGATGTCAGCGGCTTTTCACAAGCAGGTTGACCGCTTCTTTTACAAGGCTTCCCGCGTCTTCCCCGTTTTGTTCGGCATTTTTCACACATTCCACCAGATTGGTGCTGACAATGACGCCGATCGTGCGGTCAATTGCCGTCCGGGCGGCAGACAATTGGGCAATGACCGCTTTGCAGTTGTCCTTTTCTTCCATCATCCGCAGTACTCCCCGCAATTGCCCTTCGATTCTTTTGACACGGTTTTTGATTTGCGCATCGTATTCCACCTTTTTCCCTCCCCGGTTCCAAGATAGTATAAGAATGAATATGAAATCCTTTTCTGCGTAATAAACGGATGCTGAAATTGGCTTCAAGCCGGCTGGAAGCAATGAGGTGAAGACTGCCTTTTGGAATTTCGCCGGAAAACCGCTTTAAATAAGCCGTCGGAATCACAATGGCATCCCCGGTACCGCTTCCGGCATGCTGGTAATCCCTCACATCGACCACCACTTTATTTTCAATCACATCTTTTCTTAAATCCGCCCGCACGGTACCGCGAACGGGAACGTAACGTGTATAGCCGGTTTTCGTGAGAATGAGCGCAAGAACGAGCAAAACAATATACATTTATACGGATGACCTCCTGCCCGTAGTTCGGTTACAACCCCCATCATATACCCCAGGTGGTATTATTGTCAAATGGATTGCTTAAAGAAACCCGCTTGAAATGGTAAAATAAGGGCGCTACATTTTTTAAAAGCAAGGAGAAGGGGAAATGAAGACAAAAACAGCAGGCTGGTTCACGCTCTTTTTGGCTATGATGCTCGCCGTTGCAGGGTGCGGGCTGCATCAAAACAGCACAAAAACGGGCACAGAACCAAAAACAGCGCAACAAACAAATACCGGGCCGGGAGAAAACCGGCAAACGGCAGGCAAGCAAATTGCTGTTAAACTTGCCGGTGTTACCGATGGGGACACGATTAAAATTTATTATCATGGAAAAGAAGAGACGGTCCGCTATTTGCTCGTTGACACGCCGGAATCAAAAAAACCGGGTATGTGCGTACAGCCGTATGCAAAAGCGGCCTATTACCGGAACAAGCAGCTCGTTTCAAGCGGCAAACTGACGATCGAATTTGATCACGGGGCAAAACGCGACAAATACGGGCGGCTCCTCGCTTATGTATTCGTAAACGGCAAGTCCGTGCAGGAAAAGCTGCTGAAAGAAGGGTACGCGCGCGTGGCCTATGTGTATGAACCGCCCTATCAATATTTGGGCACTTTCAAAAAAGCCGAACAGCGGGCTAAAAACGAAAAGCTCAGGGTCTGGTCGCAACCCGGGTATGCAACAGACCGCGGTTTTAACGGGTGCGAAAAAGGCAGTTCCGCATCCAGTGCTTCCGGCGGGGAGAGCCGTTCCAGCAACGGGAGCAGTGGTTTCCAAAACTGTACAGAACTGCGCAAAAAATATCCAAACGGCGTGCCGCGTTCAAACCCTGCTTATCGCTCCTATATGGACGGCGACAAGGACGGATACGCATGCGAACCATACAAGTAAGAAGCAGGCTTGCACAAGCCTGTTTTTTCTTTTTGCGGCGCAGGGCACCCCGGCTTGCGCCACCTTCCCCGCCGCTTGCTTCGAGCCTGTTTTTTGGTTTCACAGACAAGCCCGCATGATTTCCGTCTGCCTGGCAACCGCCTCAACCCCGGTTCTTTTTTCGAGCGATTTTACAAGCTCTCCGTTTGTAATGATGATCGCTGTAATCGTATCCGCTGCATTGGCTTTGATAAATTCCAGATTAAAGCGAATCAACGGATCGCCTTTTTTAACTGTGTCCCCCGCCTGCACAATCGTTTCAAAACCCTTTCCTTCAAGCGAAGCCGTTTCCAGTCCGATATGAATCAGAATTTCCAGCCCTGATTCCCCGCGCAACCCGATTGCATGCTTTGTCGGAAATACTTGGATCACCTCGCCGTCAAACGGGGAAACGGCACGCCCCTCTAACGGCCTGATTGCCACGCCGTCTCCAATCATTTTTTTGGAAAAGATGGGATCGGGCACATCCTCAATCGGCGTCACCTCTCCTCCCATTGGCGCAAAAATATGCTCTTCCTTTCTTTTTCGGTGGAAAAATGGAAACAAAACGGACACCTGCCTTGTTTTCAACTAAATACACCTTCTATTTTAACATGTATGAAAAAATCCGGCAGTTTTCATGGAAAATGTATGTGTCAAGTTTTTCTCGACAAGGTTTAAATATCGGGTATTCCAAGACACTCTTTTTGTACACTTTCGGCTACCGTGCTTTACTT
>NZ_ALAS01000302.1 GCF_000290615.1 Heyndrickxia coagulans DSM 1 = ATCC 7050 | reverse complement strand
TAGAGCTGACGGCTCTTTTTTAAAATATCTCCCGCCAAAATAAATGTCAAAACCCCTTGCGATAGCGACATTAGGCATGGCTGCGAACAGAAGAGGACCTACGTTCTCCTTGTACAGAGGAAATCGCGGTATTCCGCGCCTTTGCAGATATCGTAGAAAAAGCGAGCGAAGAAATAATTGTCATTGATACAGCTCCGACAGGACATACTTTACTGTTATTGGATGCTGCACAAGTCTATAATAAAGAAATTGCGCGCTCTTCTGGAGAAGTACCGCGATCTGTGCAAAACTTGTTACCACGTCTTCGCAATCCGGAAGAAACAAGTGTAGTCATTGTTACATTGGCTGAAGCTACACCGGTTTATGAAGCAAGCCGTCTACAAGATGACTTAAAGCGCTCAGGAATCCAACCGAAGTGGTGGGTCATCAATCAAAGCTTCTATGCCACACATACAGTGGATCCTATTCTACGCGGACGGGTACAGTCTGAAGTTCATTGGATTGAGGAAGTACAACGAAAATCACAAAACCATTGTGTGATTATTCCTTGGCAGTCGGAAGATATAATAGGATATCAAAAACTTAAAGAATTAACTATCTAAGTTGGGATACAACAAGATGGGATTCGAATTGATTGTATGGCTGCGCTTGACTGTGAACATTTTTTAGAAGGCAGTGCAACACACGACTGAAGTAAATCATTTAAAGAGAGGGAGAAAGCCATGATTATTACAGAGGAACTTAGGATAACAAGTTCCGGATAATTGATTTTATGGGCACTTGAAGGAAGAAACCCTCAAATTTCGGGGAAATTAGTAAGTTTACATAATATATATTATAACTAGTTGAAGAGTAAAATGAAATTTTATCTCAAAAAAGAAGATTACTTTAAACATTGAGACATAAACGATTTTTTGTGAAATACAATCCTTTATTGCATCTTTTCATCTCATCAGGACGGGATTTCGGTTTATCCGTATGCGGTCGCGGTCATTGATCGTTCCGGGTTTATTCCATCACTCAGCGTTATTGCATTTACATCTACATTTTCGCACATTCTTTCATTGAATCGCCCTAAATTTTGGCTTATTCTTTTACTTACAATACCAGCACACTCTTTTTGCTTTAAAATTTTTCTTCTGGCTGATTTCCCTGTTTTTGTGCTTTAATGAGCATTCCGCATCGGTTTGATTTTACGCCTGCTTTTTCTTCAAAGTAACTGCAAACGTTTATACTTTTTTGATGGTTTTAAAACTGTCTATTGAGGTAAGTCAATTTTTCGAACTGTTCTTTCCTTTTATTGTAAACCTTTTCTTGCGGTGATACACTAAAAATTGTAAAGAAAAGTAAACGCTTACTTTTTCTATAAATATATCCATCAGGAGGCATGCATCATGTCAGGCAGAGTTGCAGTGATTACAGGGGCCGGCAGCGGGATTGGCCGGGAAACAAGTTTAACTTTTGCACGTAAAGGCGATTCCGTTGTGGTTGCCGATATTGATGAAGAAAAAGGGCTTGAAACGGTGGAATTGATCAAACAAGAAGGCGGAGATGCTGTTTTTGCCAAGACGGATGTTTCCAAATTTGAAGAAGTCGAATCACTTGTCAATCAGGCAGTTGAAATATACGGGACGATTGACGTGATGTTCAACAACGCCGGAATCGGAACGCTCGGGCATATCCTGAGTATGAAAATAGAAGATTACTTGCGTGTCATTGATATCAATCAGCACGGCGTGGCATACGGGATCATTGCTGCAGGCAGAAAAATGCGCGAGCTGGATGTAAAAGGCGTTATTATCAACACGGCTTCCGTATTCGGTTATTTGGCAAATTTCGGTACTTTCCCATATCAGGCTGCAAAAGGCGCTGTCCGGATGATGACGCAAAATGCCGCGCTCGAACTGGCACAATACGGCATTCGCGTCGTCGGCATTGCGCCGGGTTGTGTGGATACCCCGATTATACAAGCTTATAAAGATGCCGGAATGACGCAAAAAATGACAGAACAGCAAATGCGCAAAAAACTGATCCGCCCGGAAACGATAGCAAATGCGGTTTATCTGTTAACGCTTGAAGAAGCAGATGCTATTAACGGAAGCGTTGTCATGCTTGATGACGGCTATGCTTCTTTCAAATAACTTTCTTGGATGCTCAAACTTGCTGCTCTTGAAGTGTTGGAAAAATTTCCGTACACCCCTTCTCCCCCTTTCCGATTCAAAAGCGCCTCCCCCTTTTGAACCGGAGTATTCTTGTTCATTTCATCTCTGCCCGCACGAAAAAAGTGGCAATCCAAAACGCTATGCAAATAGACTTTACACAAGAGGTTCATTTTGTCATTTTTGTGGAAAATTATGTTACAATATTCATACAGCTCTCGTTTTTGATCCGGCTGTCTTTGTCCCTGTTCGGGGCGGTTTGAAAGAAATTACGAGAAAGTGGGAGTATGTATGGGAAGTCAATCATTTACATCAGCGCCGTTAGAGGCAGAAAACCCTTTTTTTCGCCGTGCGCTGTTTACGTTCAGCGGTGCGCATTTTTTAAATGACCTGGTGACAACCGGCATGGTTCCTGCCCTTGTTGTCATGTACAAGCATGCGCTCCATTTGAATTATACGCAATCCACTTTAATTGTACTGGTTTCTTATTTTACTTCATCGGTAACACAGCCGGTTTTTGGCATGCTGACGGACCGGAAACCGCGGGTCTGGCTTTTTTCGCTCGGTGTCTTCTTATCGATTGCCGGCCTGAGCCTAACCGCCATTGCGTCATCTCTCCCATGGCTTTTGGTTTTTATTGCGCTTTCCGGATTCGGGTCGGGCGTCTTTCATCCGGAAGCATCACGCGGCACCCATTTTGCGTCCGGGTATAAAAAAGGATTGGCACAGGCAATATTCCAGGTTGGCGGAAATGCCGGGCAGGCTTTCGGGCCGCTTATGATCCCGCTCTTTTTGGTACATACCGGCATACACGGCCTGATCTGGCTGCTGCCGGTTGCTCTTTTATCCCTTATTTTAACAGCCCCCCTGCTTGGCTGGATGAACAGCAAAGTGCAAAATATTCAGCGCAGGAAAAAAGAAATCGCCGGAAAAAACCATATTCCCGGCGTCATCCTGCTTGTTCTGGTCATTATTTTGCGTTCCTGGTGCCAGGTCGGGGTTGTTATTTTTCTTCCGTTTTACATGAAACATGCAAGTTTGGAAACAAGCGAACTGTTGAACTTTGTCTTTGTCGGCGCCGGGGCACTGGGCACGCTTTTTGGCGGCATTATTTCAGACCGGGCCGGCATGAAACGGCTGCTTGTCGTGTCCATGTTCCTTGCCACGCCTTTTGCGCTTGTGTTGCCGCATTTAAGCGGCTGGCTGGCTGTACTCGATCTGCTCTGTTTCGGTTTCAGCGTCCTTTCAAGCTTTTCTGTCGGCGTCATCTATATGCAAAAGCTGTTGCCCAAAAATATCGCGCTTGCTTCCGGCCTGTCAATTGGTTTCGGGGTCGGCGCCGGCGGAATCGGTTCCGTTTTCATGGGCGGCGTTTCCGATATGTTCGGGGTTGCTACAGTATTTACCATTTTATCTTTCTTGCCCATGATCGGCGCTGTCATATCCTGCTTTTTGCCAAATGAAAAAAGGCTCGCAAATTAAGAAGTGGTGTATATATTTTCGCATGTTTCAGCTGTCGGTTCGTAAAAACAATGCAATTTATACCGGCCAACGAACGGCTGGTTATACCATGTGGGCGGGCAGTCCCCCGGCGGCCTGAAATACCATAAACTGTATTTGGCAGGCCAATGCCTTTCGCCGTTAATCACACGTCTGGCCAACCGCCGTTCGCTTTCCCGTGCCCGCTGGTAAAAATACCCGTGTATCACTGCTTCAAAAGCATGTGGCTGATAAACCATTTGCGGAATGGTCCGGATCCCGATAAAATCCGAACAATTCGCCCTGATCCGGTTTATGCCGACATTGCCGACAAGCAGCATGCCAAGCTGCCCCTCCCCTTCTGCTTCCGCCCTTAAAAGCCGTGCCAGTAAATCGATGTCTGCACTTGATGCCCTTACGACTGCCATTTTAAGCCTCCCTGGATTTGCAAATTGCGCACAAGTTCCGCTTTTTATCTTATGCTGCAAAACACCAAAAGAGAACCCCGCCTGTGCCTGAAATAAATCAAGCACCCGGGCGGAAAAAACCGGATGCTTGATGTTTGTTAAATCCGAAAGAGTACCGGGCTTTAAGTTTCGGCGCACAGCACAAAAGGGCAATCGGCAGAAACGGATCCTGCCAATTAAAAATTGGTTTCTAAAAATACCGGACAGTGGTCACTGCCCATTATTTCCGGATACATGCCGGCACCTTTTAAACGGCCGGCAAGTCTTTTGGATACGAGAAAATAGTCAATCCGCCAGCCGATATTCCTTTCCCTTACTTTATTCATATAAGACCACCATGTATATGCGCCTTCCCGCTCAGGATAAAAATACCGGAACGAATCAATAAATCCGCTGTTCAGCAGCCCGGTCATTTTATCGCGCTCTTCCGCTGTAAACCCTGAATTGCCGATGTTGCTTTTTGCATTTTTTAAATCAATTTCCTGATGGGCAACGTTCATATCGCCGCATACAATGACCGGCTTCTTTTTATCAAGATCCGTTAAATAGGCCCGCATCCGGTTTTCCCATTCGAGGCGGTAACCGAGGCGGGCAAGATCGCGCTGGGAATTCGGCGTATAAACATTGACCAAATAAAAATCTTCATATTCGAGTGTCAAAATCCGGCCTTCCGGTTCTGTCCGATTTTCCCCGACGCCGTAGCGCACGGAAAGCGGTTCTTTTTTTGTAAAAACGGCCGTGCCCGAATACCCTTTCCGCTCGGCATAGTTCCAATATTGATAATAGCCGTCCAAATCAAGGGCGATCTGGCCTTCCTGCAGTTTCGTCTCCTGCACGCAAAAAATGTCGGCGCCGGTTTCTGCAAAAAATGCAAGAAACCCTTTTTTTACACAGGCGCGGAGCCCGTTCACATTCCAAGAAACAAATTTCATCCCCGGTTTCTCCTCCATTGCATTTAAAAGTTCAGGTGTTTTAATGCTTTATAAACCGCAGCGACGTCCG
The DNA here is from genome assembly GCF_000290615.1 of Heyndrickxia coagulans DSM 1 = ATCC 7050. Lineage (GTDB taxonomy): Bacteria > Bacillota > Bacilli > Bacillales > Bacillaceae_C > Weizmannia > Weizmannia coagulans. The sequence goes on along the minus strand of NZ_ALAS01000302.1, from coordinate 369 downwards.
CATTTTCAGCGATTTCTTTCGGCGTTTTGCAAACGGCGGCGCCGGCTTCAGTCAGTTTTTCCGTTTTCTTAATTGTGCGATTATACACAAACAAATCGAAATGCGCATCTAAAAGGCGGCAGGCCATCGGAGATCCCATATGCCCTAAACCAATCCAACCTATCTTCATGACAAAAGCCTCCATATTTAGACAAATTCACCTAAAAGCCATCAGCTTTAAAGGGATATTCTGTTCTTATTCTAATGTTAAAGAAAAAATGCGGCAAGAAATACGCAATTTTTGTATAAATATTTGGCGTTTGTATTGAAGAAAAAAGCGGTATTATACAAGTATAATTGATGTTCGCCAATCCTTATGCGGGGGGGGGG
>NZ_ALAS01000301.1 GCF_000290615.1 Heyndrickxia coagulans DSM 1 = ATCC 7050 | reverse complement strand
TAGAGCTGACGGCTCTTTTTTAAAATATCTCCCGCCAAAATAAATGTCAAAACCCCTTGCGATAGCGACATTAGGCATGGCTGCGAACACTCTGGCGTGTCAACAAGTAAATAACGCACTGTTTCGGTTTTACCTTTGTAGTTTACCTTTATGGTATCCCCATCAACAGTTTCAACTAGTGTTACCGGCTCTTGATTGGTTGGTGTAGCACTTGTTTTTTGCTTGTTGGTATTATTGGATTTGGATTGCTTATTTTTAGTACTTACTGCGGCAGTGGTGCCTGCGGCCACAGATGCTTTATCTTTCTTTTGCTCATCTGCCCTTTTATTCTCATCTGCTTGCTTGTTTTTTTCCTCTTTTTTACCATCATCTGCCTTCTTAGCAGAGATGTTGCTCTTTTTACTTTCTTCTTTTTTAATTTCAGATGAAGCTGTTTTTGCCTTATTATCTTTAGTTGCTACATCTTGGTTGGGCGAAAAAATTGCAAAAAGTACAGAGAAAACAATTGTTAAAATAAGGTAACCTATACCAGCGGATTTTCTTGTTTTTTTCTTAGACCAAAATGCTAGTTTAGGTTCAAACAAACCGGCAATCAATAAAAAGAAACATGCGAGTGACAGTAATAGAAAAAAACCATATAAATATTTACCAATTACCGAAAGGATGAACAAAACAACAAGAACACCCAAGCACCATAGACTTCCTTTTTTCATCATTTTTCCCCCTTAGCTCATTTTACAATTTATATAAGATAGAAATTAATATGATGCCAATTCCTTAGAAAAATCATTGGATAGTTTATAGTCACTTGAATTTTTATATGCAGATAAACCATGCATAAATGGCTTTACATCTTTGTAAATTGCCGGATTGATGTAATATCCACTTGCCACTTTGTAAAACTTATATGGGTTCAGATCGACAAGATTCCGAAAGTTCCCGTAAGAAATCGAATTCGCATCCTTTTTTGTAAAATAAGCAATAATTGCTGTTCCTGTAGTTTTGTTTCCTTTATTGTCTTCAAATGTCGTGTCACGGATAAAGGCAAATCCATTTACATTCGGATTATTTTTTTCTTTTTCCATGAGTCGAGTACTGTATAAAGCGAAATTCTGGAGCATGGTTTTCTCATTCGTTTCAAATTCATCTTTGAATTCGATCACTGCAATTTTATCTTTTATATAAGCTGTTTTTACATTGTCTTTATCTGCTTTTTTAGCGGCTAATTTTAACTCGGAGCTGCTGGATGCTCCTTTCATGGTATCTGATTCGACTGTATCCGAGCTGGAATCGGAAGAAGCTGTATTTGATTTATCATTTGTATCTTTACCAGTAAATTGATCGACAGAAGTGTCATAAGCTGTCAAAAGTCCCTGTTGCTCTTTCCTTATCAACACATAAGCGTTTGAGTTAATATCATCACTCATGTCAAATGTAAGAATTACATAAGAATCTTTTGCTAATTTATGTTTAATGCTGTAATACCACATGTTGCTATTATTAGGGTCTTTCTTCGTTGGCTTCCCTATTGCCTTAATCACTTGTTTTTTTGTCATTCCTATTTTCAAATTTTTATATTCAGTTGGCGCAATATAGTTAACATGGCGCTTAGGCGCTTGAGCTTGAGGCTTGCCGCAGCCCATTAATGATAAAATTACAGATAATGTTATTAATGAAATAACAATTTTTCTCATATATATTCGCCTCGAGTTATAAGTTTTTCCAGTTGGTTTACAGTGAAAATTGTTCCTTGCCGTTAGCCATGATTACTAAATTCTGCTTTTTTACGTTTGGAATTCTATAAAATATTGGATCTGGTTGTAGCTCACGTAATTCATCAGAATCTGTATTGAAAATACAAGTTTCCTGCAATAAATTTAAGCGGTTCAAAGCAAAATCAACCGTCACATTATATTCTTTCGCAAGTTCATCAGCTAAAATTTGACGATTATTATAATGTTGAGAAACATCAGCTTTTAATATCCAGCTAACCGGCATTAATAAATTTGCAGCCAATTTGAAAGCCTGCAGTTCCGTTTTATTCAGTGAATATTCGTTCATCAGCAATTCGTTTGAATAGTGTAGATACAAATGAGAAAATTCTTCAGCAAGAATTTGTCTTTCGACAATTTCATTTTTGTATGTCCCTAATTCAATAAGGCCCCGTCGCTTATCTTTAATAGGCCAGGATCGACTGTATGGTTCCTTGATGTGATTTATTTTCATGCCATATAAATCGCATAGTGTAAATAGATCAATTTCAGACGGATGCTTGAATTGAACATGTTTCAATATTTTCTTTGCCTCTTCTTCGTAAAAATCTTTTTTCTTCATTAAAATAAATTGTCGAAGTCTCATTGTTCCACCTCAAATCGGATATGTCATTCTAAATAGTCATTATCATCCTTTAATGCTTCCTCTACATATTTCTTGTATAACTCATAAGATTTTATCAAGTGCCTTACGTTTTTTTCGGGATCTTTTTTTAAATCATGGAATAATGATGGATGTTTCAATAATTCCTTAAAAACTTCATATTCATCTTTATCCAATGTGATTTTTTCTCCAGCAACATCAATTTCCTTGTCCTCTTCACCCAATATGTAAGCAGTCGTTACTCCAAATAAATCAGCAAACGCTTTTATTTCTTGGTCTTTCAACGGACGTTTACCGGATTCAATTCTGCTTATCACCGAATAATCTATTCCTATTCGTTTTTCAACTTCCCTCAAAGACCAGTTGTTCTGTTCCCTTAGTTTTTTAATAATCTGACCTGGTTCGGACATGGTATCACCACGCTTTTTTCTGTTTTAGCAATAATATTTTATCATGTTTCTGTTTTAGAAACATATTTTTTGCTGAAATAACAACAAAAAAATGTTGACTTTGCCAAAATAACAACTTATAATAGAGACAAGTTGTTAATATAGCAACAAGAAAGGAGGACATCATGCAACAGTTTAACCTTGCGTTCATTGTTAAAAGAAGGAAAGAACTCAATCTTTCACTTCAGTATATGGCGGATGGATTAGGATTCAGGAATGCCTCAACCTATTTAAAATACGAAAGGGGAGAATATCAGTTAAGGGCAAATCAACTGCCCATTTTAGCCAAGCTACTGCAATGCAGTGTATCAGATTTTTTTATAAAAAACGTTGCTAAATCAGCAACAAAAGCAAAGGAGGTTTGTTAATTGAACTCATTACAAGTTTTCAACTTTAAACAGAATGAAGTTCGCACCATTTTAAAAGGAGATGAACCTTGGTTTGTCGCAAAAGATGTATCAGTTATTTTGGGTTTTGAGCATACACCAACAATGACACGCATTCTGGATGAAGATGAAAAGGGGGTACACATTGTGCACACCCCTGGCGGCGAGCAACACATGACAATTATTAATGAGCCTGGTTTGTATTCAGTCATTCTTAAAAGCCGCAAACCAGAAGCAAAAGAATTCAAACGCTGGATTACCCACGAGGTTATCCCGTCCATCCGAAAACATGGCGCATATATGACACCAGAAACGCTCGAAAAAACAATCAGTGACCCGGATTTCTTAATTGGTCTGCTCACTAATCTCAAAGAAGAAAAGGCAAAACGGGTTAAGGCCGAGCAAGAACGCAACCGGGTCATTGAACAACAAAGAGCTGATCTCCCATACACCAGCTTTGGAAAAGTCGTGTCAAACTCAACCGGTGCAGTCAGCATTGGGGCTTTTGCCAAAATGCTTTATGACAAGCACGGTATCAATATTGGCCGAAACAAGCTGTTTGAGTGGTTGCGCTCCCATGGATATCTCATTTCTGGAGGACGTGAACATAACAATCCTAAACAAATTTATCTGGAACAAGGATTGTTTGTTGTAAAACCAACTATTGTCAGCCGAACAGAAGGTGATGTTGAGAAGCTTACACCTTTAATTACTGGCAAAGGTCAAATCAAAATCGCCGAACTCCTGATCAAAGAATTTGAGGCGGTGGTCTAAAATGCGTCACAACACCCTAACAGTCCAGGAAGTTGCAACCTATTTAGGGGTTCATCCAGACACGATTTATACCATGGTCCGTGAAAAGCAGATCCCATTTTTCCGAGTTAGGAAACGCATCTTCTTTTCACGTGAATCAATCGACAACTGGATTGCTGCCCAGGAAAACAGTGTTGCATCGTTCTAGTTTTATCTTACTTTTTTTGATGTCCAGAATAAACAAGAACTTTGTACAGGAGGAAAACTGATGAGAGAATCCGCAAAGGTGCAAGAAGCCTTGGCGATTCTGCAACAAGATGGGCTAACACAGAAACAGATCGCGAAGGACACTTATCAATCATACGAATCGGTTAACAAACAGCGAAAAGGGGAGAGGACCATGAACAAGGATGTTGCCCACCGGGCCATGCAGATCTACCAAAACTATGAGTTTGAGGCATCCATCCTGCACGAGTTTTCGGACGGCCTCGCTAGCCCGGTTATGGGCGGTCCATACGTCGAACGGCACCGAATGGTACTTGAAGAAATCACGGAAGCAGAGGTAAAAGATGTTATCAGGATCATCAATGAAGTTTCCTTGGTAAAGCCGCCAAATGTGTGTTCAAAGGACGAGCGGGAGAATGTCCGTCGCATGATGCACGAGCTCATTGAAGCGCGGGTGGCGATTGACAACCTGCTCATGGTGTTGGAAAGAGACTACGGACTTTCGGTTTTAGAAGAATCGAAGAAAGTCCTAAAAAAACTGAGAAGTGAGAGGAGAGTTTGATGATTACCAAAGAAGATTTTCTACCGGCTGATTTGCCGAAGGCAATCGAACATTACAAATGCTGTAAAACCTGCCTGCATCTCGCTGAAACTGAACTGGAAATTGGGCAGATCGACATGGCAGAAATGCGAATGATTGATTTCAACCGGTCACTTGCAGAACTTAAGCGACTGAAGGAGCGGAAAGTTCAACAGGACCGAATCAATGCCATGATCTTTGAGTTGATCGAAAAAGGCATTGATATTCACAAAATTATATTTTTGGGTGGCCAACAAAATGGGTGAGCTATTTTTCATGGGGTTGTTCCTGCCGGCCATAATCATTGGGAGATGGGTTTTAGAGGAATGGTTGAAATGAATATTTACGAAAAGGCTGAAATTATTCTGAAGTCACTATCCGAATATATCAACGTTGACGATGAAGCTTTTCATGACATTTACATTAAAGCAATTGTCAACGGATTGGTTGAAATCAGGAAAAAAGAAAAGCAGTAAGAAGTTGGCGCTTCAAACTGCCTATAACGTTCACGCATGTAATTTACTCTTTCATTGTATCACAGTGAGGTGTGTTAAATGAAGAAAAAACTGACTAACTATTCAAGCGTTGATCATCATTGGAAAAAGCTGCTAGGTTGCAAGTGCGGATGGTTCATTGAGACCACAGACGTGCTTCTCATTATCAAAGATTACAACCATAGCAGGCTAATTGATTACAGGCAAGAAATTAAGTCGAAACTAGGCGCAATGATCGCCTAGTCCGCCGGAGATAGCCTCCCGGCGCTGATGAGACAGGCTGCGGAAAGGGGCGAATCAATGAAAATTAAAACAGGTGATTGGCTTAAACTGAATCGTTTTGAAAAGCACATATTGTTGTGTTTGGCAATTCAAGCTGGAAGGAGTGAAAAGAGTGAAACAGCCAGTGCTTAATGTGAATGGGAAACGATTCAAAATCCATTCGATTAATTGGTATAAAAATGGTGAGATTTGCCATATCTCAGTTTTCATGAACGGGGAGAGCAAAACGATTTTCAATGATGATGCTTCTATCTTCAAGTACGGAATTGTTTTCGACGGTGAAACGGAAGATTCGTATTCACAGCATTACATGCTTGACTTAAGCCAGGAAGGAATGATTACGAATGATTAACACAATTGAACACCCGGATATTACCAGAGTGCGTCGATTTGGATATCTGCAAAATAATGAGCCGGAGCTTTTCGGTTATGACTACTTCGGTGATGAAATCTTTTATGGCGACGACGTGGTTGAAATGGATGGGGAGATTGTTTTACAAGACAATCTTCAAAAATTTTTGGTTGAGCTCTACGACGCAAAGTTTTACACGGCATAATAAAAAACTTCCATTGCCGTGGGAGTAAGGTGCTTTAAATAAGACTACACCTTAATTCTATCGGTCTTTGAAAATTTTATCAAGAGGTGAAGAAGCATGGCGATGAATCAAAACGCTATTCCCACAAAAGAAATGAGCCGGCATGAATGGCTTCAGGCTCGCACCAAGGGGATTGGCGGTAGTGATGCCGGCGTCATCCTTGGCTTGAATAAATACAAGACGCCTTTCGAACTCTGGCTTGAAAAGACTGGCCAGGTCGAGCCCCAAGAAGGCGACAGTGAAGCGATCTATTGGGGAAACCAAATGGAAAATGTCGTGGCAAAAGAGTTTGAAAAACGAACGGATAAAAAGGTACGCCGGTCAAACTTTATGTACAGCCATCCAGATTATCCTTTTATCCGTGCCAATGTCGATAGGTTGGTAGTTGGAGAATCGGCCGTACTTGAATGCAAGACGGCCAGCGCTTACCTTGCAAAAGAGTGGGCAGGTGACGAGGTTCCAGCCTCTTACCTTGTCCAAGTCCAGCACTATCTGGGCGTTACCGGCAAGGAAAAAGGATATATTGCCGTGCTGATCGGAGGGAATCGGTTCGTATGGAAAGAAATCGAACGCGACGATGAACTGATCAGCATGATTTTCCAAGCTGAAAAGGATTTTTGGGAAAACAATGTGCTGGCCGGAGTTGCCCCTGAACTGGACGGAAGCAGCGCGGCTGAGAAGTATCTGGCCGAAAAATATGCCAAATCGGATCCTGATAAAGAGATCGTTCTTCCAAAAGATTTCAATGCCTATTTGGAAGAATACTTCAAAATCAAGGAAAACGAGAAGCTGATTAAAGCTGCGAAAACTGAGATTGAAAACAAACTTAAAGCTGAGCTGAAAGAAGCGGAGATTGGCCGGGTTGGCGACTATATCGTCACTTGGAAGAAGCAGGTACAGAAACGCGTTGATTCCAAAGCATTACGGGAAAAGTTCCCCGATATTCACCAGCAAGTTATTAAAGAAACATCATTCCGCAAACTTGCGGTTAAGGAGGAAAAATAATGGCAACAAATGCAGCGCTAAAAAACCAAATTGCAAGTAAACAGGAAGGAACCAAACAAGTATCTGCTCAATCGTTGGGGTTAAAAGCTTTGCTCAATACCCCAACGATGCAAAAAAAGTTTGAACAAGTTTTGGACAAGAAGGCACCACAATTTATGTCTTCTCTGCTCAACCTTTATAACGGTGATCCGAACATTCAGGCCGCCGAGCCAATGAGTATTATTTCAAGTGCAATGGTCGCAGCAAGCCTTGATCTTCCAGTTGACAAAAACCTAGGTTATGCCTGGATCGTTCCATTTTATGACAGTAAGAAAGGCCATAAGGTAGCACAGTTCCAGCTTGGTTATAAGGGGTACATTCAACTGGCATTACGGACTGGTCAATATAAAGCAATTAACGTCATCGCTGTTCATGAAGGTGAGCTCATTAAGTGGAACCGGCTGACCGAAGAAATCGAACTGGATTTAGAAGGTGCCACAAGCGAGAAGGTAATCGGATACTGCGGATATTTCAAGCTGATCAATGGCTTTGAAAAGACGGTCTACTGGACCAAGGATGAGATCGAAGCGCACAGGATTAAGCATAACAAGATGAAGGACAAGAATGCTCTCAATAATGTATGGAAAAGCGATTATGACGCTATGGCCATGAAAACGGTCATCCGCAACATGCTCAGTAAGTGGGGAATTTTGAGCATTGAAATGCAGACGGCTGTCATTGAGGACGAAAAGGAAACACATGATATCACGGATGAAACGAATGCGGAAGAACCTGAAATCATTGATTACAATCCAGAACCGGAAGCCAAGAAAGAAAAAGCGCCACAACCGGAGCAGGCAAAGAAACAGGCAAAAGTGGAAGATAAGAAATCGGCTGTTGAAATGGATGAAAATGACCTTCCATTCTGAAAAAATCCCCCTCACCTCGAGGGGGAAACAACACAGGAAATTGAGGTGGTGAAAGCATGGCCAACATATACAGAGTCCAAAAGAACGGCAACTACGTCGTAATGAATAAAACATCGCTTATGGATGAACGGCTGAGCTGGAAAGCGAAAGGGCTGCATGCCTATATGCTTTCTTTACCCGACGATTGGAGGTTTTATGACACAGAGTTGCAAAAACATGCTAAGGACGGACGCGACTCACTTCGGACTGCGCTTAAAGAACTGCGAGATCTGGGTTATTTAAAGCGGGTGCAGCACCGGAATGAGGACGGGACATTCAACTATGAAACACTTGTTTTTGAAGTCCCTCAAATGGATCAACCGTTACCGGGAAAACCGTTGACGGAAAATCCGCTTACGGAAAAACCGTTGACGGATTATCCGTCGACGGAAAACCCGAAACTACTAAGTAATAAAGAACTAAGTATTGATGAACTAAATAATAATGGACTAAATAATGAAGCAGCTGCTGTAAATAAGCTTCTCAATCGATTTATAGAGTTAAGGAATCACGGATTTGTGGCTACCCCTAAGGATAAAGCAGCAGCAGATGAGATCATCCAATACGGTGTCAATGTCGATGATGCAATCAAATGGATGGAAGAGAAATTTGCGTCTTACCAGCCTAAACATCCAAAAGACTACATCAAGACGCTTGACTATTGCGCCGGATATATATTTGACCGGTTTATCGAGAAGCAGGAAGCAGAGAGAGGTGAAGACAATGGAACAAAGATTCCAAAGTATCGCAGAAGTTATGGCCGACCTGCTGGAAAAAGCGCAGAACAGGCAATCCGAGAAGCCGAAGAAGCAAGACGAGCTTGGGGCGGATGATTACGAATGCCCGATTTGTAAGGATACGGAATTTGTTTTTTATCGGAATGAGCAGGGATATGAAGTTGCTAAGCCTTGCGAATGTCGGGAAAGAAAAGCATGGCGGCGCCGGTTCCGAAACTCCATGATTCCAGATGAGTTTACAAACGCCAATTTTGAAAACTATCAGCGTACGAGCCAAATCCAAGAAGACATGTATGACCTTACAAAAAGGTATTTGCAAGAATACAAGATGACGACCAATGAAAATGGCGAAAAGGAAAAAACGGTTTCTTCCCATAATTTTGGGTTGATTGCAGTTTTTGGCGAACAGCGCATGAAAGAATTGCCATCAGCAGAGCGGGCCGCCGTGAAACAGCAACATAACAATTTTGGGATTGGAAAGACTCATCTGCAGATTGCACTGGCAAAACGCCTGATTAAAGACGGATTCAATGTTCTGGTTATATCAGATGTCACTTTCATGGATGAGCTTATTCAGGCCCGAATGATGAACGATGAGGGAGAGCAGCTGAACCGTTTGCTTTATGCGGCCACAAATGCAGATGTACTGATTTGGGATGACATCGGCAAAGTGAAGTGGTCGGAAGCGAAGGAATCTCTTTACTACCAGATTATTAACGAGCGATACCGGAAACAGAAACCGATTGTATTCAACTCGAATGAGGATCGCGGCACCTTGGCAGAAAAAGTAGGATATGCGGCCGCAAGCCGGCTAATTGGGCAGTGCGGAAAATACCTGCTTGAAGCCGAGGGGACTGACTGGCGTATCAAGAAAGGAGCAAGCTGATGTGTGAACTATGCAATGGCCGGCATGTTGTTTACGAGGATATGGGATTTGGAATCATGGTAAAACCTTGCCCGGCGTGCGGACCGAAGCCGCAAGAGCAAATTAAGAAAGAAGAAATCATTTTGCAACGACGTTTGGAAGAAGCACGGGATCAACTCAAGATAGAAAGGGTGTACTAAAATGACAAACGCCACAATTACCGAGTTGAAGCGGAGCCACCTACTCCGCCAACTCGAAAATAACGGTGTAACTCAATTCAATAATCAATCAATCTACGACTTATCTTATCACGATCTGGTGTACGCTTTAACCCTCCAAAAAATACAAATGGGGGATTGATATGGCAAAAAATCCGGTTATCCAGCAGGCTTATGAGCGTGGCAAGCGTGAGGGAATCGAGATCGGCATGCAGATGGGCATTAGCAAAGCGATTGGATTTATGCAGGCAAGGCTAAACAAACTGGCTGAGACGCCCGGGATCGGGCCCAAGACGATAGAAAAATTTAAGAAAGCATTTGGGGAGGAGTACTTTAAGTGAACCTACAAAAATTATTTGAAGCACAGGCGGAACTGGACCAGCACATTATTGAAAAGAAAGGATTGCAGGGCGTTAATTTGCTACCGAACTTAATCCTGGCTTTGCAAGTTGAGCTCGGAGAATGTGCGCAAGAATGGCGAGGGTTTAAGTTTTGGCGCAATGACCAAGAGCCGAGAACAGAAATACCGATTGATTGTCCGTATTGTTACGGTAAAGGTTACATGAACCACGATGAAGTTTTTGAAGGTGGAGAACCTTGGCCTTGTAAAAGGTGTGATGGATCAGGTGTTTACGGATACAAAAATCCTTTACTTGAAGAATACGTTGATTGCCTGCATTTTATTTTGAGCATTGGAAACCGTCTTGGGTTGCAAGATATAAATCCTTGGTATTCCAGTGTTGCGGTCAGCTTTGGCGCCGATAAATTAACAATGCAATGGCAAGAAGTATTTGAATGTGCTTCAACTTTTAGACAATATACAGAAGATAGCAGAAAAGCATGGTATGAATTTCTTTTTTCAAACTTCCTTGGACTAGGTGAAATGCTCGGCTTTACCTGGGAACAAATCGAGAAAGCGTACTTTGAGAAAAACAAAGTGAACTATAGACGGCAGGAAAATGGATATTGAGGTGCAAACATGCAGGAACGAATGACAGCGAAAGAATACCGCCAGCTTACCAAGAAAACGAAGTACGGATCGAAAAAAGTTAAATTGGACGGATATGTTTTTGACAGCAAAATCGAAGCCCGTTACTACGAGCAATTGAAATGGCTTCAGGAAAACAATCGAATCTTATTTTTCCGGCTACAGCCGCGGTACTTGCTTCAGGAAGCTTTCGAGAAAAACGGAAAAAAATACCGCAAGATTGAGTACATCGCAGATTTTGAGATTCACCATTTGGATGGATCCATCGAGGTTGTGGATGTAAAGGGCATGGAAACTGAAGCGTTCAAGATAAAGAAAAAGCTGTTCGAGCATAAATATCCCCATAAACTCAGCCTGGTTACATACAGCAAGAAATGGGGCGGATGGATTGAATTGGAGGAATTGGAGAAGAAACGGAAGGCAGCGAAGAAAATAGCGCAGGCAGGGATTTAGGCGCTGGACTTCTCTATTGCCTCATATACCCGTTTTAAAACGGAACATGACTATTTATATACCAAAATCTTAAAACGGCTTATAAGCCAAAATAAACAGTTTAGGAGTGGTATGGATGACAGTAACTTACGTTCATGATCCTTAGGACAGATACAATCTCCGAACCAGCACCGGATGGAGAGCCAAACGCCCCGGCAAGGTTACAATCTGGTATCTAACTCCGGAACAGCTGGAACGAGTAAGACGCGGTGAGCGCACGACCGATGTGATTGGAAATGACAAGAAGGGTCACTGAACATCGGGCCATATCTCATGACCGGGAAGAATTAATGGTCATCACGGTTTTTGAAGAAGGCCTAAACAAGGAACAGGTGCGTAAGGAAAGTATCTTTAGCAAGAGACACGCCGTGTTGGTGAAACGTGACGGCAAATACGACTGGAAGTGATGGAGACAATGTCGGTTGACCGGATGATCAAGCTTTTTGAAAAACTGCGATACAGGCACGATATGTTTACTGTCTTTGCGGATTTTCTTGAAATGTCGGCGATATCTATTTCAAACGCAGTAGATTTTCAACATATGAAAGAGCGTGAGGCACGATACATGGATATCGTGAAAAAGTATGACAAGAAGGAAATGAAAATATTTCCTCAAATCCTGGGTGAGCTGATTAACTCACTGGACAAGCATCCGTCAGATGTGCTGGGTGATATCTTTATGAAATTGGAACTTTCAAGTTCCTGGCATGGTCAGTTTTTTACACCGATGTCGCTTGCAAATATGTTTGCAGAACTGACAATTAGCGGATATGAGAAGCAAATTAAGAAGAACGGTTACTTCACATTAAATGAGCCTGCTTGTGGTGGAGGAGCAACCATAATCGGCATGGTCAATGCATTGGAAAAACGAAAGTTAAATTATCAGGCCTGTATGCGGGTTGTGGCACAAGATATCGATGCAAAAGCAGTTCACATGTGTTATCTGCAGCTGAGCCTTCTTGGCGTGGATGCGGTCATTCTGCAGGGCGATACGCTTTCCTATAAATTTTCAGACGTATGGATGACGCCAAACCATATTTTGAGATGGGCACGTTCACGGAAACCAGTACCGGATCCAAAACCGCAATTTGAACAACTAAGCCTTGCACTTTGAATGGGTGTATAAAAAAAGCCGGGTTCCCCCGGCGTGGTAAACAGCTGATACCTAATTTTACCACGAGGGGTGAACCTATTGGAAGATAATAAACAAAACATGACAACTGAAATAGATTTGATGGAGACAGCTGTGTATATCGTCCAGGATGGGCAGCTGACTAAAGTGACTCCAAAATCTTTTGGCCAGGATATCTTGATATGGCAAAACGGAAAGGTTTTTGATATAGAGCGTATCGATCGGATGAGACTAATCGGGCAGGATGTCATATAGGATGGAGGTGAAAGATATGAAACCAAAGGTACGGAAAAAGGGCGAAAAATTTCGCCCGATTGTAACGGTGCTAAAGGTAAAGCGAGGCCTGCCGACAAAAATTATGGTGAGTGGCCAGGAATATGCATTGATCCATAAAAACCAATACAAGGGATAGGAGCAAGTTATGAGAACAATAGTTTTTCTAAGAAACAGGGGACCACAATTCACGCCAATCGAGGAAGAATTTGAGTTTGAAGATAATTCGACGGATAAAGAAATCATAGATGCATTTGAGGATTGGGTTTGGGATGAAGTTGGTGAAGAATTCACTTGGTTTGAGAAAGAGGAGGATAAATAATGAACCTACAAAAATTATTTAAAGCGCAGGCGGAATTGGACAAACACATTATTGGTTGAACCAAAATTCGAAGGGTGGACAATTATGACAAAAGATGAATTGATTGAATTATTAAAAGCGAATGAACTTGCAGGAGATGCGAAAGTATTCATTCCTAGCAGATACGATGACGGTTCATTAGTTGAATTAGATGAAGTTAACATTGACCGAATTGGTACATTAAAAAATCCAATAGAAGTCATTGTACTGTATTGAAAGAAGGAGATAGTGAAATGTTACTGATTTTTCTTGGCGGATTCATTTTCGGCCTGTCACTTGGCAGGCTGATATGGAATAAATAGTGAGGTGACAAGATGCGGGCTGAACGCTGCTACACATTGAATGAAGAAACGGAGATACGGGTTGGAAATTGTTTTTTTACCCGTGATGATTTGATTTTGATGTATATCGACAGCGGCATGGACGTTTTAAGTTTGGCAAAATCATTGCATATCGGACGGCCAAGGATGGAACGAATACTGGACAAGTTTAACATTCCGAGAAACTGGCATGCGGAGTTGACACCACGGCATTTACGGGTATTGCGCTTTATTAAATATTTTCAGACGCGCAACAAACGGAGTCCTACAAATTTGGAAATTTCAAAAGCATTGAGACTATCGCCCGGTTGCACGAACTATCATCTCAAAAAATTAAAAGCACACGGATATGTAGACTGGAAAAGGTACAGCAGCGGTACATTCAAATTAACCAAAAAAGGGGAAGGTTGGTGCCGGAATGCCCACACATTTAATCTATTCTGCTTGGAAGAAGACGAAGGATGAAAACGGTGTGATCTGGCAGAACACGAAAGACGGAAAAGGAAATGAGATCATACGGAATATTAAGTTTGTAGACCCGATGCAGCATAAGGACATGGAGGAACATACCGGGGCCTGCTTCCTCTGTGGAAAGCAAATGACACACGGGATGAAGCTGAAAAAGGTATTCTCAAACGTATTCACGGACTGGAACCAGGCAAAAAACCCGTCCGGTACCCACGTCTGCCCGGCCTGCTGCTTTTCAATTTTGACCACAAAGGAACGGTACGGATTGAGAACATTCTCCAATGTGGCGAATGAAGAACACCTGTGGCTGCCGAACCGGGTGGAAATGCGAGAATTCTTGCTGCGGCCACCTGATCCTCCTTTTGTGGTCAACCTGGCCGTTTCGCAGAAAAAGCACATTGCCTTTAAAGGGGAGGTTAATTATTCACGCGACATATTTACGGTCATGTACGAGGAAATGCCGGTGCTGATTGTATTAAAAAAATTTAAAAAGCTACTAACAATAGTTGAACATTTTTTATATGGCTTTACCAAAACTGAAATCACAACAGGAGAATATAGTCAAAAGCGGATCCTTGATTTTGGGATCGATGCATGGGAAGCCTTTGAAGAACAGGTAAAACCATACCGGGGTACGCCATTTTTAGACGTCGTTATGTTTGTGGCACAAAGAATAGAAAACGAGGAGCATTCCTGTAATGAAGGAAATTTGAGGTTTGCACAAAAAAGAGCCCCCCTGGTATGATACGAGGTGTCCAGAGCTTCAAAAGC
>NZ_ALAS01000300.1 GCF_000290615.1 Heyndrickxia coagulans DSM 1 = ATCC 7050 | reverse complement strand
TTATGCCTTGATTGAGCACCTCGACTGGGAAAATTACAATGAAGGGACCACTCTCAAGGAATCTGTTGAAAACTACTACAACCGGTTCGGATTTTATCCGGAAGCGATCTTGGCAGATAAAATTTACCGAAACCGTAATAATCTGGCATACTGCAAATCTCTTGGCATTCGTCTGAGTGGGCCAAGGTTAGGACGCCCATCCA
>NZ_ALAS01000299.1 GCF_000290615.1 Heyndrickxia coagulans DSM 1 = ATCC 7050 | reverse complement strand
AAGTGAAGCACGGTAGCCGAAAGTGTACAAAAAGAGTGTCTTGGAATACCCGATATTTAAACCTTGTCGAGAAAAACTTGACACATACTTCCCTGAAAAAGAGGTAGACGCCCGCGAATAAATGCGGTATGATAGGAATATAGAATGATAATCATTATCAATGAACAGACTCTATTTCTCGATCTGTCTGGGAGGGGCATACCATGGTCTTGACCGAACTGAAACCCGGAAGCAAAGGCATTATTACAGATTTATCAAGCATTGATCAAAGTATTCAAAGGCGCCTTCTTGATTTGGGTGTGCTTGAAGGCCGGGAAGTTTGTTATAAATGCGGATTGCCTTTCGGCGGGCCTTGCATGCTTGAAGTCAGCGGGCAGTGCATCGGCATCCGCAAAAAAGAAGCGATGCGGATCCACGTGGAGTGTTTATAATGCAGGTCGCTTTATTTGGAAACCCCAATACAGGAAAAACATCACTCTTTAATGAGCTTACCGGATCTTATGAATATGTTGGAAACTGGACAGGTGTCACCGTTGAAAAAAAGGTGGGCCAGCTGAAGGAAAATGCCGGGATGCTGATTGATTTGCCCGGTATTTATGCTTTGAACCCGCTTTCCAAAGATGAAGCGGTGGCATCGAGATTCTTAATTGAGGAAGACTTCACATCTGTTTTGAATATCGTGGATGCTTCCCAGCTCGCACGGAACCTGCATTTGACCATCCAATTGATGGAGTACGGAAAGCCGGTTCTGATCGGGCTGAATATGATAGATGTTGCAAAATCGCGCGGCATGAAAGTGAACGACCATTCGCTTGCAGAAGGCCTGGGCATTCCGGTCGTGCCGATTATTGCAAGGACAGGAAAAGGATGCAGGGCCATATCGGAACAGATGCAGGAAAAGGCGGTTGCACCGGATTTCCGTATTGATTACGGCGATGATTTGGAGCATGCGGCGGCCTATCTTATGGACCGGCTGCCGGATTTCCGGTCATTGGACAAACGCTGGCTAGCGCTCCAGTTTTTGGAAGGAAATGAAGTGATCCGCCAAATTCCGGCGTTTGCCAATGTAAGGGCGGAACTCGAAGATTTTTGCGCGGGCGTGGAGCGCAGGCTCCGTGCCGCTAACCCGCATACCTCCATTAAACAGGAGATGTTTAAAAAGCGGCAGCAATTTATTGACCGGCTGATTGAAACCGCTGTTGAAAAAACGGCGGCAGAAAAGAAAACGCTGACGGAGAAAATAGATGCGGTCGTCACGAATAAATACCTTGGCGTGCCGATCTTTCTCGTGATGATGTATTTGGTATTTTGCATTACATTCAACTGGCTCGGCACCCCTTTGTCGGATTGGCTTGACAAGTTTTTTTCAGGCCCGCTGACAGCCTGGATTGAAGCGGGGCTGAAAGAAGCGGGGGCAACGCCGTTTATCCGTGATCTGGTGTTAAACGGGATTGTGGCAGGGGTTGGCGGCGTTCTCGTTTTTGTGCCGCAAATTTTTGTTTTGTTTTTCTTTATCTCGGTGATTGAAGATTCCGGGTATATGGCGCGGGTATCCATGGTCATGGACAGGGTCATGGAATCAGTCGGCCTGAACGGAAAAGCGTTTATTCCGCTGATTATCGGTTTCGGCTGCAATGTGCCCGGCGTCATGGCGGCAAGAACGATTGAACAGCCGAAAGAGCGGCTGTTAACGACGCTGTTGACCCCGCTCATGTCCTGTTCTGCCCGGCTTTCGGTCTACAGTTTGTTTGTCGCGGCTTTTTTCCGCCACCATCAGGCACTTATTGTCCTGTCGCTGTATGTGCTCGGCATTGTCGTTGCGCTTTTGCTTGCGAAAGTATTTTCGATGGTGGTGAAAACGGAAGGCTCTGTTTTTGTCATTGAACTGCCGCCGTACCGCGTGCCGAATGTGCGGAGCTTGTACAGAAGCACATGGGATAAAGGGAAAGGTTTCGTCCGGAAAGCAGGGACCTTGATTTTCGGCGGCACGGTTGCAATTTGGCTCCTTTCGAATGCGGGACCGGGCGGATTCAATGTGCCTGTCGATAAAAGTTTTATGGCGATCCTGTGCGGATGGATTGCGCCCGTCTTCAAGCCGCTCGGTTTTGGAACATGGCAGGCGGCGGCTGCACTTCTGACCGGTTTTATGGCAAAGGAAGTGGTCGTTTCAACGATGAACGTCCTCTATTTTGTTCCGGACGGCGCATCCCTTGCAGGCGTTATTTCCCATGCCTTTACGCCGCTTTCGGCCTATAGTTTTATGGTATTCATTCTTTTATACATTCCATGCCTTTCGACCGTGGCCATTATCCATAAAGAAACCGGCTCGGGGAAAGTGACGCTTTTTTCGATCGTTTATGCGCTTGTGATTGCTTATTTGATTGCTTTTCTGATTTACAATATTGGGCGGTTCATCGCTTTTTAAAACGGGGGAATGTTCCGATGTTATTCAGTATTTTGATTGGTGTTGTGATTTTTGCTTATGCGGCGTTTACGCTCATCCGTTTTGTCAAAAAAAGCAGGGAAGGGCAGTGCGCTTCCTGTGCACTGAAAGACCACTGCAATACAGCCAGCTGTTGTGCGCCGGATGCCCCATCCCGGGCCAAGGCGGCAAAAAGCTGAAAATACCGGGCCGCTCTTTAAAAGGTGTGCCCGGTTTATATATAGGCAGGGGTTTCGTTTTGGCGGAAATCTGGCCCGGCGTTCCGTCTGTTTAGATTTTTTTGCTCCGGTATGGTAAGATTAACAATGTCCAAACAGGTATAATGGCAGCCGGCTCCGGGGCCGTCCCGTGCCGGGTAAAAAGAATTTCAGGAAAAAGGCAGATGAGGGTTCAAGCGATGAGCAAATTTAATGATGATTATATGATTACAATGGATGATATCGTCAGGGAAGGCGACCCGATTTTAAGAAAAGTGCTGGATGAGGTGAACATGCCGCCAACTGAGGAAGACAAAGCAGAACTGCGCTGCATGCTCCAGTTTTTAAAAAACAGCCAGGATCCGGAGATTGCCAGCAAATACAATTTGCGTGCAGGCGTCGGATTGTCCGCAAATCAGATCGGCCTCAATAAAAGAATGTTTGCCGTTTATATTGCGGATGAAGACGGGGAAAAGGCGTACACGGTTTTTAATCCAAAACTGGTCAGCCATTCGGTATCGATGATCTACCTTCCGCAAGGGGAAGGCTGCCTGTCGGTTGACCGGAAAGTGGACGGTTTTGTGCCGCGTTATGAACGGATTAAAGTCAGGGCATACGATTTGGACGGGAATGAAGTGCTCATTAAATTAAAGGGCTATCCCGCGATTGTGTTTCAGCATGAGATGGACCACTTGAACGGGATTATGTTCTATGACCATATTAACAAGGACAATCCGTTCGTGCTTCCTGCAAACACGGATATCCGGAGCTTGTATGAATAAACAGCTTGCGCAAACGGCAGCCTGCACGGCTGCCGTTTGATGCATTATTCTCTTGTGCGGAAATAAGCATTCAGCTGGCCGCGAATGACTTGTTCGCGCATCGTACGTTCATTGTATTTTTTCTCTTTAATATATTCTTTGCGGATTTCCGCAGTCTGGATGCCTTCTTCGCGTTTGTTGGCGATGTCCATCAGGCGTTCGACATCGGTAAACGAATATTTCCGGATGCCTCTGTTTGTCCGTTCCGGGAAAATCAATTTTCTTTCTTCATAGTAGCGGATTCTTCTTTCACTTAAGCCGGTTAGTTCACATACCGTTCCGATCGAGATGACTTTCTTTTCCAAGTATGATTCATTCGCTGCCACCTGTGTATCCTCCCTTTGTAAGGTGTTTTTATTAATATATACCAAAAAAGCCGTTAAGACCATCTTTCTGTAAGAAATCCTGACAAGTATTTGCGCATTTTTCGCCGGCACGTGAGATTACATAACAGCAGTCCTTTGATGTCCATTGGGTTGTCCCAAAGCGGAGTTGAGTTCTTTCCAATTTAACCATATAATAATTCAAGACTGGTTTCTCTGCAGGAATGGCGGCTGCCCGCGGCCGGCTTTAAAGCGGGACCGGCATTTGCCCGTGCACTTACCCCGGCCGGCCGGGGTAAGTGCATACAGGAAAGAACGGAAGGCGGTGAATGCTGCCACTGTAACCGAAAGGGGAGTAGCACAGATGAAATCATCCCGGCTCATTTTTGCAGCAATCGTATTGATTGTTATGTTGCTCGCCTTAAATGAGTATCTGACCCATAAAGAATTGGCAAAAAAATCCGCGCAAAACAACGCTGCTGCCAAAAAACTGCTCGATGTGCCGCTTATCAGGCAAATGGATGCGCCCCGCCTTTACAACGGCTGCGAAGTGACAAGCCTCGCGATGCTGCTTGCCGATAACGGCTTTCATGTGACCAAAAATCAACTGGCGGAAGAAATCAAATATGTGCCGTTTACCTATAAAAACGGGCAGCACGGCAATCCGAATGCGGGTTTTGTCGGGAACATGGAGGACGGTCCCGGGTATGGCGTATACCACGGCCCTGTTTTTGAACTGGCCAAAAAATATGCCGGCACAAGAGCGGCGGATTTAACGGGACAGCCTTTTTCAAAAATCCTAGAAAATGTCGGGGAAGGGCATGCTGTCTGGGTGGTTACTACAGCCCGGTTTCAGCCGGTTTCTGATTTCAAAACATGGGACACGCCCCAGGGCAAAATAAACATCACATACAGCGAACACAGCGTTGTCATCACGGGGTACGATACTGGCCATATTTATGTGAATGACCCGTATGGAACAAAAAATAAGCCGCTTAACCGTAAAGTATTTGAGAAAGCGTGGAAGCAGATGGGCAGCCAGGCTATTGTGATCCGGTGAACAAAAACCCGGCGGAAAACGAGTTTCAAGAATTGTTGGATTGCCCTGTAAAGCGCTGCAGCATGCCGCCCGTGAATGCATGTTTGTATAGGGCCTGGCATTTCCGGTTATATTATCCAAAAATGGCCTTTGTACGTGCGTGTTGCGTTCAAACATTGGAAGGAAAGGCGATTTTCTTTATTTTAATTCCATGGCTGTCTGCGCTTTCCTTTATAATTCTTTAAGACTGTAATAAAATCAAAGTAAAGGCAGGTGCAGAGTATGGACGGGAAAAAGATGGCCGGGGAGAAAGCGGCAGAACTCATAGAAGATGAAATGATTGTCGGGCTTGGGACCGGCTCAACCGTTTATTACACGATAAAAAAATTAGGGGAACGGGTGCAAAGCGGCCTGCACATCACCGGGGTGCCCACCTCGCATGCGACGGCAAAACTTGCGCGCGAATGCGGCATTCCAATAGCAGACTTGAACGACACGGCGCAAATGGATGTGACCATTGACGGTGCCGACGAGGTGGACCCTTCCTTAGACGGCATTAAAGGCGGCGGCGGGGCGTTGTTGTTTGAAAAGCTGGTGGCAAAGGCGTCAAAAAGAAATATCTGGGTGGTGGATTCCCGGAAAATGGTTCAAAAACTTGGCGCTTTTCCGCTGCCGGTGGAAGTGGTCCCGTTCGGATACAAGCATTTGGTGAAAACGTTTGAGCGGGAAGGATTAAACCCTGTCCTCCGGATGAAAGAAGGCCGGCCGTATGTAACAGACGGCGGCCACTATATCGTGGATATCCGTCTCCAAACGCCTGATATCGGTGCGTTTGGAGCCTGGCTGGACAGCATAACAGGCGTTGTAGAGCACGGGCTTTTTCTCGGCATTTGCGATCTTGTTGTCATCGGGAAAGGAGGCAAGGTATATACCCGGAACCGGGCGGAGGCAAAGAACGTTACTTTGTGAAAAACATCCGTATGGGAGACCATACAGAAAATTGAATTTCGGAGGAAGATTGATGTATCGTTTATTAACGCATAATGACCTGGACGGGCTTGGCTGCGGGATTCTTGCCAGGCTTGCATTCGGCAAAGACATTGAAATCCAGTATAATTCCATATCCGGTTTAAATCCCCAGGTGGAAGCTTTTTTAAAAAAAGAACATAAAGAAGACATGCTGTGGATTACCGATTTATCGGTCAATGAAAAAAATGCGGAGCTCCTCGATGCCTATGCCGCACAGGGCGGAAAAGTGAAACTGATTGACCACCATAAAAGCGCGCTTCACTTAAATGAGCATGAATGGGCTTCTGTCCGGGTGGAGGAAGACGGCAAACAGGCAAGCGCTACTTCTTTGTTTTACCGGTATCTGCAAGCGGAAGGAAAAATCAGCCCGACCGGCGCCATTGACGCGTTTGTCGAACTTGTCCGGCAAATGGATACATGGGAATGGGAACGCAACGGGAATATGCAGGCCAAAAAATTAAATGATCTTTTTTACCTGTATCCGATCGAAGAGTTTGAAGAGATTTTGCTACATAAACTTAGCGGCAGTGAAACTTTTTCATTTGATGATCTGGAAGAAAAGATCCTCGATCTGGAAGAGAAAAAAATCGAAAGGTATATCAATGGAAAGAAGCGGGAAGTCTACCAGGCCGTGATTGACGGTTATTATGCAGGAGTTATCCATGCCGATTCGCACCATTCCGAATTGGGGAATGCCATTGCAAAAGAATACCCGCATCTCGATTATATCGCCATTTGCATGGTCGGAAAGAAACGGATCAGTTTCAGGACGATTCATGACCATATTGACGTATCGGAAATTGCCAAAAAATACGACGGGGGCGGGCATAAAAAAGCATCGGGGGCTGTGCTGACGGAAGAGGCGTTCCGGCAGTTTGTCATCGAAACGTTTAAAACGGAACCGCTTAAACGCGATTTTCCCCATAACCAGTCCAATATCAAAGGGCAGGAAGCGGGATGTTTATACCAAAACCGCAGCGGGGAACCTATCTTTATTTATAAAGACGCCCAAAAAGGCTGGGAGATCGAAGCAAGAGGCTTAAAGCAGTCTCCTTCTTTTTCCGCCTTTGAAGAAGCGGAAAAATTTGTAAAGCGCCAGTTCCAGGCGTGGCTTGCCCACGATGATGCGTATTTGGAATATATGGACAAAAAGAAAAAAAGAAGCGAAAGCGGTTTGTAAAGCTGCCCGGGTGATGCCGGGCTTTTTTTTCGTGCTGGGAGCGCCGGTTGCATGCAAATTTGCACGCAGGATGAAGCGCGTCCTTCACTTAGCAAGTTTGCCGGGGAAGAAAGGGGCTTAAAAAAGGCACATCCGCGTTTGGATGCGCCTTTTTCCTTAATATACAAGTGAGAACAACCCGTTGATATGGGCCAGGTAACGGATATTGCTTGCTTCCTTCATGGCGGAAGCCGGGAAGCCTTTTAATTGCGTTTGGTTTTCCCCGATAAACGCAATGGCATCTTTTCTGCCGAGGCTTGCAAGCGTACCGGAGTTGACCGGCTGGAATGTTTGCATTTTCCCGCCTTTTAAATAAGCATAAAGATTATAGCCGATCAATTCGCCCATTTGCCATGACATTTGTGCTGTTGGCGGATAAGGGCGTGCGCCTTCTGATGGGAAGACAACCGCGCTGTCGCCTGCAACAAACACATCCGGGTGGGAAGTGGATTGCAAATAGGCGTTTACCGTTGCACGCCCGCGGTTTACTTCAATCCCGGAATTTGCAACGACACGGTTTCCTTGCACGCCGCCCGTCCAGATAAGCGTCTTCGTTTCGATTTTCTGGCCGTCTTTTAATTCCACGACATTGTCCTGGAATTTCGTAACAGGGATGCCTGTGAAAAATTGCACGCCGCGCGCTTCCAAGCTCTTCGTTGCCCGTTCAATCAGATTTGGCGCGAAGTTCGGCAAAATGGAAGGCGCCGCTTCGACACAAATAAGCGAGATTTCGGAAGGGTCGATCGCAAATTTTTTCGACCACCCCGGAACCTTGTCCGCCAGCTCGCCAACCAGTTCAATCCCGGTCAGGCCGCCGCCGCCGACAACAAATGTGGCATCCGCTTTGTTTTTCGTTTTGGCATACTGCTCAAGGCAGGACTCGATATGGGCATGAATGCGTTTCGCATCGTCCACTGATTTTAACAGAAAGCTGTTTTCTTCAAGGCCCGGAATACCGAAGAAAGCTGTTTCGCTGCCGAGCGCCACAACGAGCACATCGTAATTCAGCTTAAAGCCGCTTCCAAGTGATACTTCTTTCGAATCAGGCGAGATTTTTGTGACTTCATCCACCTGAACGTCGACATCTTTGCCTTTAAACAGTTTTCTGAGCGGAAGCGACACCCGTTTTTCAGAAACGTCGCCCGCCGCCAGACGGTGCAGTTCCGTAATAATTTGATGGTCCGGCACACGGTTTACGACTGTGATCGCTGCATCGTCTTTTGACAAATATTCACGCGCTGATAACGCAGATAACAGGCCGCCGTAACCGGCCCCTAAAATGACAATTTTTTTACTCATATGGATCCCCCGTTTTCATTAGTTCTCATTCACCTTACTGCTGTTTGCTGCGTTCTTCCGCGACTGCAAGATAAGACTGCAGAAAACGGAACAGCTTCTGGGCTTGCGGATCTTTCAGCAATCTTAACAGGCCGAACAATCCGATCGTGTCTGTGGACGTCTCGGCACGGTCCTTTGCTTCAATCGCGGTTTGGGCAAGCCCTTTTGCTTTCTCGGCAACGGGATCCAGAAAACCTTGAAATCCGCCTTTAAAATCATTGATCAGCACTTTATCTGTCATTATGGATTGCGCAAAATCATAGGTTTTGTTTAAAATTGTGACCAGTTCGGCCATTTTCGGCAGGCTTTCAACCAACACCGTCAAAGATTGCTGGATTTCCGGATTCAATAATTGATCCAGCAAATCTTTCTGTGCGACTGCCGTTTCCGGGGTTACTTCTGGTTTTTCTTCAGGATTGCCTTTTTGAGCTGAAGTTTCTGCCATCTCCTATTTCTCCTTTTCTGATGGAATTCCCACACATATGTAGATACAAAAAATATACAGGTTCCCTGATCCCCCCTTTCTGTTTGTGAATTTCCTCCCATAATTACGCATACTAAGATTCACAAAGAAAGGTGATGAAACCTCATATATGATTAGTATATCAAATTTTCACTGTATAGGAAGTAATTTTCTTTCCAATTTCGGGGAAAATCCGCATGCAAGCTTATTTTTTGTCCCGGCTTCCCGGGTTATGCATAGCAAAATATTTTGCTTGCATTTCTTCCATTGCTGTTGTAAGATAATTAAAAATACTGAACGCGAACGAAGGAATAGTAGGCGGATCACCCCTGCGCAAGAGAGCGGCGCCCACAGGCTGAAAGGTGCTGCAGCAGGCGGCCTGCCAAACCTGCCTTCCGGGTCCCGGAAAACCGGGCGCAAAGCTTTGCGTTATCAAAAAAGAGCGGGGCGCAAGTGTGTCGCCCAAAAAAGGTGGTACCGCGAAAAGCAAGGCCTTTTCGTCCTTTTTACAGGGACGGGAAGGCCTTTTTGTTTACCCTTTTAGAAGGAGAGAAATGCCATGGAGAAAAACAGAGTCGTAGTAAAAATCGGAAGCAGTTCTTTAACAAATGACGCGGGGGAAATTGATGAACAGAAGTTTGCCGACCATATCGGCGCCCTTGCGGCATTGCGCAGAGCCGGGCATGAGGTGGTCGTCGTTTCATCCGGCGCTGTCGCGTGCGGGTTCCGGCTGCTCGGTTACCCGGCGCGGCCCGTCACGTTAAAAGGGAAGCAGGCTGCTGCTGCCATCGGCCAGAGTGTGCTCATCCAGCGGTACAGGGAAGCGCTTGGTGGTTACGGCTTAATACCGGCGCAAATTTTGTTAACCCGGAAAGACTTTTCCACAAAAGACCGGTACCATAACGCTTATTCAACGATAACAGAGCTTTTGCGCCGCGGCGTCATCCCGGTTATCAATGAAAATGATTCCGTATCGGTCTCAGAACTCACTTTCGGCGACAATGACATGCTGTCTGCGCTCGTCAGCGGGCTTGTCCACGCCGGGTACCTCATTATTTTAACGGATGTAAACGGGCTGTACAGTACAAATCCAAAATACGACCGTTGTGCACGGCGCATTGATTTTATCGATAACATCACGCCCGAGATGATGAAAATGGCTGGAGGCGCCGGTTCGAAAGCGGGAACCGGCGGCATGCTGTCAAAGTTGAAAGCCGCAAATACAGCGGTATCCCTCGGCGTCCGGGTGTTTATCGGTACGGGAAAAGGACGCGGTAAACTCGTCAAGATACTCGAAGGAAAAGGGGACGGCACGTATATCGGAGCCGCCCGCCCGGCTGTAAAGAGCCGGAAACAATGGATCGCGCTGTTTTCGGAAAGTGCCGGAAAAATATACATTGACCGCGGCGCGGAACAGGCTTTGCTGCAAAAAGGGAGCAGCCTGCTTCCGGCAGGCATTCAAAAAATTTCCGGAACATTCCAAAAAGGCGATGTCGTGGACGTCTACGGCGCAAAAGGGCTGCTTGGAAAAGGGGAAGTGCTTTACGGTGCGGATGAGTTGTTGCACGTGCTCATGAAGCCTGGCGGGCGGGCAGCAGAAGAAGTCATCCACCGCGATCACTGGGTGCCTTTAAACAGAAAGGGGCTGGGTTAAATGTCTGAAGCCGCAGAAAAAGGAAAAAAAGCGAAGAATATCAGCATGGCGCTTGCCAAAAAGACAACGGAAGAAAAAAACAAAGCGCTTTTGGCGGTTGCCCGTGTTTTGCTTGAGGACCGGGAAACGATCATTTCCGAAAACAAAAAAGACCTCAGGAGCGGGAGCCGGGCGGGCCTTCCGGAAAATATACTTGACAGGATGATGCTTAACGAGAAGCGGATCCATGATATGTCAGAAGCGGTCCGGCTGCTTGTGAAGTTAAAAGATCCGGTCGGGGAAACAGTCGAAGAAATCAAGAAAGAAAACGGGTTGCTGATCCTCAAAAAGAAAGTGCCGGTCGGTGTCATCGGCATGATTTACGAAGCGCGCCCGAATGTTACGGCCGATGCTGCCACGCTTGCGATCAAAACGGGCAATGCAGTCATTTTAAGGGGCAGCTCGTCTTCCATCTGCTCAAATCAGGCGCTCGTCTCTTCCATTCACCGCGCATTGGCGGAGACAGGCTTTCCTGAAGATGCCGTTCAGCTCATCGAAGATACAGGCAGGGAGGCGGCAACAGAAATGTTCCACCTGCGCGATTATCTCGATGTGCTGATCCCGAGAGGAGGGAAAAAGCTGATTGATACCGTTGTCCGCGAAGCTTCCGTGCCGGTGATTGAAACCGGGGCAGGCAATTGCCATTTATATATAGACGAAACAGCACAGCCGGAAATGGCCGTCCGGATTGCAGTCAATGCAAAAACGCAGCGCCCATCCGTCTGCAATGCCATCGAAACGCTTTTAATCCATGCGCAGTGGCTCGCCCGACACGGCGAAAAGCTGCTTAGCGCACTGGCGGAAAAAGGGGTGGAGATTTACGGGGATGAGCCGGTGCAGAAAATTTTTCCGGCTGCAAAAAAGGCGGCGGAAGAGGATTGGTATTGCGAATACCTCGCGCTTAAAATCAGCGTCAAAACGGTCGAAGATACAGATGAAGCGATCCGGCACATCAACCGTTACGGCACAAAACATTCAGAGGCGATTGTAACAGAAGACGGGGCCCGGGCGGAACATTTCATGTCCATGGTGGATGCCGCCTGTGTGTACCATAATGCGTCCACCCGTTTTACAGACGGTTTTGAGTTTGGATACGGGGCGGAAATCGGCATCAGCACTCAGAAACTGCATGCCCGCGGTCCGATGGGGCTGGATGCCTTAACCTCCACAAAATATTGGATTTACGGGAGCGGGCAAATCAGGGAATGAATACAAAACGGCGCGGCCAAATGGCCGCGCCGTTTTGTTCAAATGCTCCGGGCAATCGTTTGGTTAAAAAAACATTCCACATAACCCTGCCGCAATGCCGACCACAACACAGGAGGCGGCAACAAACAGAAGGATTTGTTTTGAAAACGACCGGCCAACCATGATCAAGGAAGGAAGGCTGACGGCCGGAAGCGTCACAAGCAGTGCGCTGGCCGGGCCTGTCCCGAGCCCGAAAGCCATCATCGTCTGGACAATCGGAATTTCAGCCGCTGTCGGGATGACAAACAGCATGCCGGCAAATGCAAGCAGGATCACCGCCGTGATGCTGTTTCCGGCATGCTGGCCGAATGCCGGAAACAGCCAGAAACGGGCCGCGCTTAACACAACAACCGAGAGCAAATAAGCCGGAACAAGATACAGGATCATATTTCCGGCGGCCTTTCCCCATCTCAGGAAAAAGGACCCGTTGTTTTCTCCGGCATCCGGCCCGAACTGGCGGATGTCCACCGGTTGTTCATTTTTCACGAGCCGGCCCGCCAGCCAGCTGACCCCGAACGTCATGATAAGCCCCGCCACGATGCGGAGAAGGGTAAATTTCCATGACAAGACAAAAGCCATGAAAATCAGCGTTGCCGGATTCAACATCGGGTTGCCAATCCAAAAGGCGAGTGCCGCAGGTGTGGACGCTTGTTTTTTGCGCAGCCCGACTGCAATCGGCGCAGCACAGCATGTGCACATCATGCCGGGAATGGCGCTCGCACCGGCAATAACCGTACTTCCGAATGACGTTTTGCCGAGCACTTTAAGTAGCCACGCAGAAGGCAGGAGCACCTGCACGAGCGAACCAAGCAAAATGCCGAGCACGGCCGCTTTCCAAACAGCCTGAAAATACGCGGTCACATATTGGAAAGTGCCATCCCATGAAAATGATGCCGATTTGCCCGGATCCCCGAGAATCGATGTACCGATGGAGTGCGTATGGGCGGCAAGCAAAGATTTCTCATAGTACGGCCACCATTTTACATAAAAAAGGCCTAATCCGGCAATAACGAGAAACAAAACGGCAAGCCAAGCCGCCTTTTTCCCGGATTGCTGTTCAGGTTTTGCTGTATGATTTACAACAGCCACAGCAACAACATCTCCATTTCTATTACAGTAGAATTATACCAATTTTTAATGATAACATAATAAGCTAAAAAAATAAATGGTGGGTGCAAGCCAATGGCCTGTCTCTTATTTGGCATGGGGCTGCTGCGCTTTTTCCGGTTCGCCCGTGAAAAATTTCTGCCGGGAAAAAACCCCCGGTTAAAACCGGGGGCAGGGTCAATCATTTTTTGCCCGGGTTAAAATGTCGATCAGCTTGTCTTTGTTCGGGTAATCAGAAGCTTCAAATAGCCTGATCGTCTTTTGCACATCGTAGGAAACGCGGACATTGGAAACCTGGTAATCGTGATCGCCAATTTCCACCATCGCATAAGAGGCTTTGGCGATCCCGTCAAACGGCAGGCCGACACTGCCGAGATTGACAAACGTTTTGCCATCAAACGTGCGGATAAACGGCAGGTGGATGTGCGCATATAAATAAATATCCGCGTCTTCCTGCATCAACTTCTCTTTCAACTTGCTGTTTTCGCTATCCGGTGACACATTTTCAAACAAACTGTACGGGGTGGCGTGAAATCCGTGAATTTTAATGCCGCCGTATTCATATTTTACCTTTTCGGGAAGCTGGTGCAGCGACTCCACTGCATTTTGTTCCATCCGGGAAACCGTCCAGTCCCGCTCCCGGTTCATCATTTCATAAGCCTTTTCCGGCACTTCGTTCATGCCGACGCCCCTGTACACCCATTCATCGGCATTCCCTTTAATCACTTCCGTTTTTAAAGCCGTCACCATCTCATATGCCCGCTGCGGTTCCGGGCCGCGAAAGCAAAGATCGCCGAGGACAAAAATTTTATCGGCCCGCTTTTGTTCAATATCTTCCAGCACGGCTTCAAGCGCATGCGCATTGCCGTGGATATCGGATATAAATGCCAGTTTCAATGCGATCACCTCAAAAATTGGTTTCCTTTATTATACCATAACGGGTTGCGGGTTTATCCCGGCCTGCCTGGTTTCACCACTGAGGCCCGTTTTCAGCGCCCTCTGCAGGCGGGCGGAGCGGGAGAAAATGCAATTTGCCGCGAAGTGGTCTATAATGGTACAAGGATCAGAC
Organism: Heyndrickxia coagulans DSM 1 = ATCC 7050; assembly: GCF_000290615.1. Taxonomy (GTDB): domain Bacteria; phylum Bacillota; class Bacilli; order Bacillales; family Bacillaceae_C; genus Weizmannia; species Weizmannia coagulans. The sequence goes on along the minus strand of NZ_ALAS01000299.1, from coordinate 6,152 downwards.
ATGCTTTAAGAAAGGTCAGGTTGATGCAATATGGCACAATCAGAAAAAATAAAATTGACTTCACTGACGACAAAGGGCGGATGCGGATGCAAAATCGGCCCGGCGGATTTGCAGCAGGTGATGCGGACGCTGCCACCGAGAGTCCAGGATCCAAATTTGCTGGTCGGGCTTGATACGAACGATGATGCCGGCGTTTACAAGCTGACAGATGATTTGGCGATCGTGCAGACAGTCGACTTCTTTACACCGATTGTCGATGACCCTTATGCATTCGGCCAGGTGGCGGCGGCAAACGCGGTCAGCGATATTTATGCAATGGGCGGCACGCCGCTGACTGCGCTGAATATTGTTGCTTTTCCGATCCATACCCTCGACAAAGCCATTCTTGCCGATATATTAAAAGGCGCCGGTGACAAGTGCAAAGAAGCGGGGGTAACTTTAGCCGGCGGGCATTCGATTGATGACCAGGAACCCAAATTCGGGATGGCGGTGACCGGCACGATCCACCCGGCAAATATCCGCACAAATGCAGGGGCAAAGCCGGGGGACAAGCTAATTTTGACGAAACCGATCGGGGTCGGGATTTTGACCACTTCCATTAAACGGGATTTGTTAACAGAAGAAGAAATCACACGCGTGACCAATGTCATGGCTACCTTAAATAAGAAAGCGGCTGAAATTTCCCGGGATTACACCATCCATGCTTCGACCGATGTGACCGGGTTCGGGCTTTTGGGCCATGCATCCGAAATGGCGCAGGGAAGCAAGGCAGGGCTCCGTATTTACAAAGACAAAGTGCCGGTGCTGCCGCGCGTGCGTGAACTGGCGGAAGCGGGCGCTGTTCCGGGCGGCACAAAAAATAATTTTGCCCATATTGAAAATGTCGTCGACTTCCCTGAAGGTATGGACCAAATAGATAAATGGATTTTAAGTGATGCGGTCACATCAGGCGGCCTTTTGCTTTCCGTTGCCGGCGATGAAGCGGAACAGCTGCTTGAAGAACTTGTAAAATCAGGGGTGGAAGCCAGCCTGATCGGCGAGGTTATCCCGGAACATCCCGGCCGTATCAAAGTGCAATAGTCCCATCAGGAACCATTAGAAAGGCGGGAAATATTTGTTTCAAGACATTACCATTGAAGAAGCAAGAAAACGGATGGAGAAAAAGCAGCTCACATGGGTGGATGTCCGTTCCCCTTCCGAATACCGGAACGCGAGCATCCCGGGGAGCGTGAATATTCCTTTATTTAATGATGAAGAACGGGCGGAAGTGGGGACAATTTATGCCCAAGCCGGCAACCGCGCTGCGAAAGAACGCGGGCTTGAAATTTTTTCGAAAAAGTTGCCCGGTTTTATCGAGGCTTTCCGTGAAATAGAAGGGGAAAAGGCGGTATTTTGCTGGCGCGGCGGTATGCGGAGCAAAACGGCAGCAACCGTTTTGGATCTGATGGATATTCATGCCTACCGGCTCCAGGGGGGCTACCGCGCCTACCGGAAATGGGTGACGGGACTGCTTGAAAATATAGACTTTCATCCGGTTACGTATGTGCTGGGCGGCTATACAGGCACCGGCAAAACGTATATGCTCCGGGCGCTTGCTTCGGAAGGCTATCCGGTGATTGACCTGGAAGGCATGGCCAATCACCGCGGCAGTATTTTCGGGGATATCGGCCTTAGCGCCCATAACCAGAAAACGTTCGATGCTTTGCTGGCAGAGCGCATTTTACAATTGAAAAATGCGCCGTATGTGCTGATGGAAGCGGAAAGCAAAAGAATCGGAAAAATCGTGGTGCCGGAATTTTTGATGGAGAACAAAGCGCGCGGCATGAAGATTATGATTGAACTGCCGGTGGAAGAACGGGTCCGCAATATTTTGGATGATTACCGGCCGTGGGAGAACAAAGAAGCATGCATCCGTGCCTTTCAAAGCATCAAAGAACGGATTCACACGCCAGTTGCAAAAGAAATCGAGAAAGATTTACAGACGGAACGGTACCATGAGGCCGTAAAATGGCTGCTCGAATATTATTATGATCCAAGATATGACCATTCGCTCGGAATAGAGGAGACAGAAAGGGTGAAAACGATCCGCGCCGGACATACCGATGAAGCGCTCGGCCAATTAAAAGAAATGTTAAAAACAGCCGGCCTTCCGTTGCACTGAGCAATGGCAGGCCGGCCGTTTACATGTATCGCGGCGGATTTATTTGGATAGCCTTTTGGTTTTGGCCTGCGGGCATGCCCCGGTCAGCAATGACAATCCCTGCCTGCCATGCCCGGATAATAGCCGTGCATCATTCCCGGGGCCATGCCCATTCCCGTTCCCGCATACCCGGGATAACCCGGCATTTGTCCATATCCGTAACTGGTGCCTGGGTAACCCGGCCCCATCGGCATCCCCATGTGCTGGCCGTACCCCGGCATGCCGTACATGCCCGGATACATCGAAGTTGCGGGATGCTGCCCCGGATACATTTGCCCAGCCGTCGGATATTGCCTTGCCAAACCGCCTGATGCTCCCATCTGGCCCATTTGCCCCATTGAACCGTAATGCATCATATCCATATCATCATCATAATAAGGCTGGCTTCCCCCTGTAAAGCTTCCAAAATGCCCTAACCCCTGAGATTGCGGATAATTTCCATATGTTTGTTCCATCTCAACCCACTCCTTTTCGGTGTTCAACATTAGAGTATGTAGATCAGGGCGCATGGTTATAGACATTTGCCCCAAAAGGTGAAAAAAATGCGGGCAGAAGCCTTATATAAAGATTTTACCGGGGTTTAAAATATGGTTTGGGTCAAACAGGTCCTTGATTTTTTTCATTGTGCTATAAGCGGGTCCGTGTTCTTCACGCTGATATTTTGCCTTTCCAATCCCGACGCCGTGTTCGCCCGTGCAGGTGCCGCCCTTTGAAAGCGCAAATGACACAATATGTTCATTTAAAGACCGGGCCTGCCGGATTTCATTTTCATTTGCCATATCGATCATTAAAATGACATGATAGTTGCCGTCGCCGACAATTGCCCCGTCCATGCCCATTCTGTCAAACGTTTTGCGCGTATCTTCAATGGCTTCGGGGAGGAAATGAATATTTCTACTTTTTATAATATATGAAAAATAAAGTGTTGGCAAAACCATTGGTCAAAAAGGGGGCAAAACTTTCGGCAGCGGAAAAAAGGCAGGTGCTTGGAAGAAATGCACAAATATTTACAAAAGTAAGCGTTTGCTTTAAACTGTATACTGTGTATATTTTTAAAACAGGCGGAAAAATATAGAAAAATAAGAGGGGGAGCGGTTTTGAAAAGGTTTGAAAACAGGGTTGCGATTGTTACGGGTGCAAGCAGAGGGATCGGCAAAGCGGTTGCAGCCGCCTTTGCCAAAGAAGGGGCAAAGGTCTGTCTCGTTGACATTCATGAAAAGGCATTAGAAGAAACTGTAAGGGCTTTCAAAGAAACCGGTTACGATGTATTCGGGCAGCCGGTGGATGTGGCAAACCGCACGCAGGTGGAAGCGGCGGTTTCAGCTGTGCTTGGCAGGTATGGAAAGATTGATATTCTTGTCAACAATGCTGGCGTGATCCGCGATAATCTGCTGTTTAAAATGACGGACGAAGACTGGGATACCGTCATGAATGTCCATTTGAAAGGAGCGTTCCTCTTTTCAAGGGCCGTCCAGCAAAGCATGGTCGAAACCAAATACGGAAGAATCATTAATACCTCTTCCACATCCGCGCTCGGCAACCGCGGCCAGGCAAACTATGCGGCGGCAAAAGCGGGCCTTCAGGGCTTTACAAAAACGCTGGCCATTGAACTCGGAAAGTTTGGCATTACCGCCAATGCGGTTGCGCCCGGCTTTATTGAAACCGACATGACAAAAGCGACGGCTGAGCGGCTCGGCGTTAAATTCGACGACTTTATAGCATTTAACCAATCGATGATTCCTGCCGGCCGGACAGGAAAGCCGGAAGATATTGCAAACGCGGTCCTTTTTTTTGCGATGGAAGAATCATCATTCGTAAACGGCCAGGTGCTCTATGTTGCCGGCGGGCCGAAAGCATAAAGGAGGGGCGGGCGGATGTTTGAAGAACTGATTGGAAAACGGTCAAACCCGATCGATCCATACGATCGATGAAGCAGCAGAAAAAGCCGGTCTGCCCGGCATGATCGCCCATGGGATGTGGACAATGGGAAATCTTGGAAAGCTGTTCACACCGTATGTTGGCGAAGGGTTCATCGAAAAATTCAGCGTGCGTTTTGCGGGCATGGTTTTTCCAGGCGACCGCTTGACACTGTCGGCAACGATGAAAGAAGCACAAGGCGCCCAGCAAACGTATGAAGCAGTGGCGGCCAATCAGGACGGGGCAAAAGTAATCAAGGGCGAAATTGTATGGAGATTGTACGGGGAATAAAAAAATCCCGCCAGGTGCGGCAGGATTCCCCTGAATTATAATTCAAGCCATTCCGTATGGAAGATGCCTTCTTTGTCAACACGCTGGTACGTGTGGGCACCGAAGTAGTCGCGCTGGGCCTGTAAGAGATTGGCAGGCAGCACTTCCGAACGGTATGAATCATAGTAGGCAAGCGCTGCGGACAAAGCCGGCGCAGGCACGCCGAAGCGGACAGCTGTCGCGATGACCTCGCGCAGCGCATCCTGGTAGCTTTCAACGATTTCCTTGAAATACGGGTCAAGGAGCAGGTTTTTCAGATTGCGGTCGCGGTCGTACGCATCTTTGATTTTTTGCAAAAATTGCGCCCGGATGATGCAGCCCCCGCGGAAAATCATCGCGATTTCGCCGTAATTCAAATCCCAGTTATATTCTTCCGAAGCGGCCCGCATTTGCGCAAATCCCTGGGCGTAAGAACAGATCTTGCTCATGTACAACGCTTTTCTGACCGCTTCAATGAACGCTTTTTTGTCCCCTGAAAAAGCGGGTTTTTCAGGCCCTTTCAGCAATTTGCTTGCCGCTTTCCGTTCTTCTTTCATGGCCGAGATAAAGCGGGCGAATACGGACTCCGTAATCAATGGCAGCGGAACGCCGAGGTCAAGCGCGCTCTGGCTCGTCCATTTGCCTGTCCCTTTTTGGCCGGCCGTGTCCAAAATGACGTCGACAAGCGGTTTGCCGGTTTCTGGGTCTTTTTTTGTAAAAATATCAGCGGTAATTTCGATTAAATAGCTGTCGAGCTCGCCTTTGTTCCAGTCGGCAAAAACTTCATGCAGTTCATTCGCGCCAAGGCCGAGGATATTTTTGAGCAGATTGTAGGACTCTGAGATGAGCTCCATATCGCCGTATTCAATGCCGTTATGAACCATTTTCACATAATGACCGGCACCATCCGGACCGATATAGGTTGTGCACGGTTCACCGTTTACTTTAGCAGCAATGTCCTTCAAAATCGGTGCAACAAGGTCGTATGCTTCTTTTTGCCCGCCAGGCATGATCGAAGGGCCTTTCAGCGCGCCTTCTTCGCCGCCCGAGACGCCGGTGCCGATAAAATGGATGCCGAGTGCGCTTAATTCCTTATTGCGGCGCTGTGTATCTTTAAAGAAGGTGTTGCCGCCGTCAATCAGGATATCGCCTTTGTCGAGAAACGGTTTTAACTGCTCGATCGTGGCGTCGGTTGCTTCGCCCGCTTTTACCATCAGCAGGATTTTCCGCGGTTTTTCAAGCGAATTGACGAATTCTTCCATTGTAAAATATCCGAAAATATTTTTTCCTTCTGATTCTTTTAACATTTGATCGGTTTTTGAACGGGAACGGTTGAAAACCGAAACGGTGTAACCTTTGCTTTCAATGTTCCACGCAAGGTTTTTCCCCATGACGGCCAAACCGATGACGCCGATTTGCTGTTTTTCCAATGTAGACACCTCGACATGATTAGATTGTAAAATCTTTCCTTTGCGAGCAATGGCTGCAAGCAAAATGGAAGTCTTACATTATTGTACCAAATATCCCCTGTTATTATAAAGAAAAAGACAGCCCGGCCGGAAAATATTTATATTTTCCGCAAAGAAGTGTGCGTGTACACGATTTAGATGAGCCGCTCACGCCCCGGAAAGCGCGCCTGGTATGTGTAAAATTTTACTCGAAGGGCAGATGAGTGGAAAAAAATGGGAAGACGCTCTATCATTTAAATGTACGCTTGTGGGCGAAT
>NZ_ALAS01000298.1 GCF_000290615.1 Heyndrickxia coagulans DSM 1 = ATCC 7050 | reverse complement strand
GGAATGTTGTAATGGGGCAGCACAAGGAAGAGTATTTAGGATAGACTTTGATCAAACGCCTCAAGTAGATGTCGAGTTGCCGCAACATGGTCGCACATTTGAAGTGTTATATAGTACCAGGACGATCATCGAAAGAATCTTTGGTATTCTAAAAGACGGATACAGTCTCCGTCGTGTTCACAAGCGTGGGAAGCAGGCAGTTGAAGCTCATGTAGATCGATGCATGATATCTATGCATATCATGGCAAATATGGCGTACCATCAGACTGGAAAGGCCAATTGT
>NZ_ALAS01000297.1 GCF_000290615.1 Heyndrickxia coagulans DSM 1 = ATCC 7050 | reverse complement strand
TGTTCATTCAAGGTGTACATTTAGATGATAGAGTGTCTTCCCATTTTTTTCCACTCATTTGCCCCTTCGAGTAAAATTTTACACATACTACCATTCTCAACATAAAATATGCATAAGAGGGTTGTTGCGTTCCCCCTTATGCACCGAAAAAATCAATCGTTGAAATTATTCTCTTAAACCCATTTCCGCTTCCACTGCCCCGGCAATCCGGGAAACAAACCGGCTGCAGTCTTCCGCCGTCTGTGCTTCCACCATGACACGCACAAGCGGCTCTGTTCCGGAAGGGCGGACAAGGACACGCCCGTTCCCGGCCATTTCTCTTTCTACCTCGTCAATCACCGATTTTATTTTTTCGTTTTCTAAAACATGGTATTTATCGGTTACCTTAACATTCACGAGTTTCTGCGGGTACTTTTTCATTTCCGCAGCCAGTTCGGAAAGCGGCTTGTTCGCGATCTTCATGATGTTGATCAGCTGCAGCCCGGTTAAAAGGCCGTCACCGGTCGTGTTATGGTCAAGGAAAATAATATGGCCCGACTGCTCGCCGCCCAAATTAAAGCCGTTTGCTTTCATTTCTTCGACAACGTACCGGTCGCCGACAGCCGTTTGAACACTGTTGATGCCAAGCGCTTCAAGGCCCTTATGGAAGCCGAGATTGCTCATTACAGTAGAAACGACGGTATTTTTCTTTAAAAGCCCTTCTTGTTTTAAGTATTTGGCACAAATATACATAATCTGGTCCCCGTCTATGATCTGGCCTTTTTCATCAACAGCGATCAACCGGTCGCCGTCGCCGTCAAATGCAAGCCCGACATTCGCGCCTTTTTCCTGGACGAAAGCAGCAAGCGCTTCCGGATGCGTGGACCCGACCCCGTCATTGATATTCAGACCGTTCGGGGATGCCCCCATTGTCGAGACATCTGCATCAAGATCGGCAAAAAGATATGTCGCCAGCGAAGAAGTCGAACCGTTGGCACAGTCAAGCGCCACATGAATACCGGTAAATTCTTCATCCACTGTCTGTTTTAAGAACTGCAAGTATTTCTGGCTACCTTCAAAGTAGTCGCTGACAATGCCGAGATCTTTCCCGACCGGCCGCGGCAGGTCATCCGTGTCTTGATTGAGCAGTTCTTCGATTTCCGCTTCCTCGTCATCCGACAGTTTAAAACCGTCGGGGCCGAAAAACTTAATGCCGTTATCTTCCACCGGGTTATGCGAGGCCGAAATCATGACGCCGGCCTGCGCCCCCAATGCTTTTGTCAAATAAGCAACCCCCGGCGTGGTAATCACGCCAAGCCGCATTGCTTCCGCCCCGATGGACAGAAGCCCGGCAACAAGCGCCCCCTCAAGCATCTGCCCGGAAATGCGCGTATCGCGGCCAATCAGAACTTTCGGCCGCTCATTCGCATGCTTGGTCAAAACATATCCGCCGAAACGTCCCAGTTTAAAAGCAAGTTCAGGTGTGAGTTCAGAATTTGCTATGCCTCTTACTCCGTCTGTACCAAAAAATTTCGTCATCAGGTTTCGCTCCTTCTTTTCCGCATATCAGTTCTGTTATTCTGTCTTTTGTGCTTCGTCACTTATGCGTATTTTCGCCTTTTCACCGGAAAGCCTCCACGTTATATTTTTCGGGCCCGATACAATATAGCTTACTTCGTGGTCTCCCTCCTTCAGGCCGGACAGATTGATCGAGACATTAAAGTCAGAGGCGGAAATCTTGTCCAAATCGCTCTTTTTCCCGTCTGCAATGATATCAATCGTTCCGTTCTTCGGAGAAAGGAAATCCATTTGATAGCCGGCAGCCAGCCCTTTTTCCTTAATCGGAATATTGCTCAGTGTTTTCTCATCTTCATCTTTTTTTTCTTCCACTTTAATGGTCGCTGTGACCATTTCCGGATCCACCTTATTGATGCCGTCCGGAAGGGAAATTGGAACATCAATGGTCGTATCTTTCGTAATTTTGCTGATGTCGATGTTAACCGGCAGCGCCTCAATCCCGGCAAGGCGGGCACTGGTGCCGTAGATGGTCACCTTTTTCGGATTTGTCGTGATGCTTTTTATCGTCAAATTGTCACGGTTACTGCCAACCGGGTTAATGGAAATCGGGACGGTTTTGCTCGGATTAGTCACATTCACCGTGACATTCACTTTATCCGGGTTGACCGAGACATCCAGTTTATTTAAATTCCGGTCGAGGACATTTACTGTCGCGGCCCTCGTAAAACTTTCCGTAATCGGCTTGCTGATTTCCACTGGCGCTTTTACATAGCTGATCCTGTCAATGACGTTTTTCGCCCCGGTAATTTTCACTGTACTTGGCTCCACAGCAGACACAGATGCTTCATACCCGGTTGCCAGCAAAGCTTTGTCGTATTCTGCCTCAACGTTGAAAATTTTGGATACTTTTTCTTGTACCGATACGGTAGCATACGTACGGCTGAGTTTGTATTTCAGTTTATCGGAAAGATTTTTTACTTTCAATTTGGCTTTTTGCCTGCCGATTTTTGCATTGCTTAAATCCATGTAAACGGTGAAATCCCTTGAGGCTTTCACCTGCTGAACGATGACTTTCGGGCCGGTTACAGTCACGTCCACCGTTTTCGGTGCGCCTGATACAACAAGGTTTTTGTTGTCATAAATCAGCTGGACCGGCATATTTTCAACCACGCCGCTGCTGTTTTTTGTGGCGGAACGGATAATTTTATTGCCTTCACCGTTTTCCACCGCAACTGAAATATAAAGCAGGATGGCTAAAACAAGCGCCAGCACCCTCATAAACCAACGATTGTCCATTAGTTTATCCATGTTTTCTCACCCTCCAGTTCCATTTCGACGAGGAAGGCTCCTTTGTTTTCTGGGTATAGTTCAGTTCGGCTTCCAGCATTTCCTGCAATTGCTCCAGGCTTAAATCCCTGTGAAGCTCGCCATTTTTCGTGACCGTGATCCCGCCCGTCTCTTCGGATACAACCACCGTCAAACAGTCTGTTACCTCACTGATCCCGACCGCGGCCCTGTGCCTTGTCCCCAGTTCCTTCGAAATAAACGGGCTCTCGGAAAGCGGCAAATAGCAAGCTGCGGCCGCCACTTTCCGCTTCTGGATTATGACGGCGCCGTCATGAAGCGGAGTGTTCGGAATAAAGATGTTAATCAAAAGTTCAGCCGATACAACAGAATCAAGCGGGATACCGGTTTCGATATAATCGCCTAATCCTGTTCCGCGCTCAATCGAGATCAGGGCGCCGATTCTGCGTTTCGCCATATAGCTGGTCGCCTTGACGATCGCTTCAACGAGGTGGGCCTGCTCATCTTCTTCCTGGCCGTTCGTTCTTGAAAAGAATTTTCCCCTGCCGAGTTGCTCAAGGGCCCGCCGCAACTCCGGCTGGAAGATAATAATTACGACCAGAAATCCGTATGTAAGTGCCTGGTCCATCATCCATGCCAGCGCCTGCAGCCCGAGCAAGCTGCTAAGGCTCCTGACGATGATGATCACAAAAATGCCTTTCAAAAGCTGGACCGCTTTTGTTCCGCGGATCACCATCAATAATTTATAGATGACAAACCAGACGACCAATATATCCACAATTTTGGAGAGATAGTTCCAGATGGGGAAATCAGCAATATGCATGACCCTGCCTCCATTAATTCATCAATCTTCATATCCTCTGTCTTCAACTGTTCTATTATATCATTTCCCGCGGCGAAATAGCAGCTTTTCTATACCTGGAGCTTTTTGCGATGTTAACAATTTTTCTTTCAATGCAAATAGAACACCACCAGAAATATAATATTGTCAGATAAATATATGCCCATTT
>NZ_ALAS01000296.1 GCF_000290615.1 Heyndrickxia coagulans DSM 1 = ATCC 7050 | reverse complement strand
CATCGTTGCCTTGGTGGGCCGTTACCCCGCCAACTAGCTAATGCGCCGCGGGCCCATCTGTAAGTGGCAGCCGAAGCCGCCTTTCCTTTTCCCTCCATGCGGAGGAAAAAACTATCTGGTATTAGCCCCGGTTTCCCGGCGTTATCCCAGTCTTACAGGCAGGTTGCCCACGTGTTACTCACCCGTCCGCCGCTAACCTTTTAAAAGCAAGCTTTTAAAAGGTCCGCACGACTTGCATGTATTAGGCACGCCGCCAGCGTTCGTCCTGAGCCAGGATCAAACTCTCAGTAAAGATGTTTGATAAAAGCTCAAAAAGAATTTGACGTTTCGTTTTGTTCAGTTTTCAAGGAACAATCACATCTTGTGACGACTTTTATATCATAACATATCCGGCAGCTTGTGTCAACAAAAAAAGCAAATCAACAAGCAACCATAAAAAGCACAATTTCTATTATACTCGTTATGCAGTAAATCGCAAGTGTTTTTTTCGGTGTGTGCAATATTCCCTGTCCAATGAACAAAATCTACCCGAAAATATACGCCGGCTGGTTTTCATTCTTGCGCCGGTGCAGCAATGAATGCGGCATTGGCAATAGTTGTTTATCAGAACGATAAGATAATAAAGCTTCTATTTTCCTGCAACAAAAGTCCGGTTTCTGCTGCAAACATTACCGGATTAATTCTGTAATAAACAAATCAGGCCGGCTTTCCAAATCAACCATTTCATTGTTGCTAAAAATTTTTACAAGCGGTTTAATGGGAGCGGACGGTTTAATGTAAAGCACTTCTGCTTCCTCATGGTTGGATAAAAAGACCTTTGATCCAATCGTTAAATGGGCAACAAGGGGGATCAATGCATGGATCACAGCGATATCGAACTCCCCGAAGTGGTCCTCCAGCAGCTCTTCAATGGCTTGAAACGGGATTTTCCTCTTTTTATAAATATGGTCGCACACGATGGCATGGTATACATCCGCTACGGCAACAATTCTTGACAGGATCGGGATTCTGTCCGGTTTTTCGCCAAATGGATAGCCGCTTTTGTCAAGACGTTCATGATGCTGTAAAATCGCAAGTTTCGTTTCGGATTTCAAAAGGGGCGAGTGCTGGACCATTTTCAGACCGTATACCGGATGGTTCCTGATTTCTTCGTATTCTTCTTTTGTTAAGGAGGCTGATTTTCTAAGCAAATGCGCAGGGACTTTTGCCATGCCAGCATCCGCGAGGCAGCCCGCCAATGCGGCCTGGTAACAGGTCCCCTTCCCGAGCTGCAGTTTTTGGGCGATTGCGCCGCTTAACAGCCCGACCGAGATGGCATGGTGATAGATATATTCCTCTTTTGTTGCATATTGATGAATAATGCGGATTTTCCCGGGATCCTGTTCAATAAATTCAAAAAGCGGAATAAAAAAATCCCTTACTGCGCCTACACTGACTTTGGAACCGGACTGCCAGCTTTGGAACATTTTCTTGTAGCTGCCAACTGCAGACGTATACCGCTCCCGGAATGCTTCAGGCACTGTTGCCATTTCCTGGTTTTCTTCCTTCACGCCTTCTTCCGCCTCTTTGCGGCTATTGTAACGGCCCGCATCCACTTCTTCTATCCCGAACTCTTTCAGGACATTGATCATTTTCTGCGTTAAAAGGGTTCCTTTCGGCATAATGGGGCGGGCCGTTTTCCCCATGACATCCTTGGTCAAAATATAGCCGGGGACGAGATCGCATACTTTTATCTTCAAGCTTTTCTCCCTCCGTCAACAAGCAACTGTGCTGCCCATATTTTATCAAAAAAAGAAGCATTGTGTGCAATGCTTCCCGAGATTTCTTATTCCTCTCCGGTTTCTTCCACCAGATCAGCATGATTTTCTTCTTCATCTTTTTCCACTTTTGCGACTGTGGCAACATATTCTTCGTCACCAAGACGGATCAGTTTGACGCCCATTGTATTTCTGCCGAGCACTGAAATATCCCCGACAGCCATCCGGATCAGCACGCCGCCCGCTGTAATGAGCATGACATCTTCTTCTCCCGTTACCGTCTTCACAGCAATAAGCGGACCGTTCTTGTTTGTGATATTGCAGGTTTTCAAACCTTTTCCGCCCCGGCTCTGGATGCGGTACTCGCTTCCCTTTGTCCGTTTTCCATAGCCGTTTTTGGTCACAATAAGCACATCATCGTTTTCTTCCAGAATCTCCATGCCGACCACTTCATCATCGCCGCTTAAGGTAATGCCTTTTACCCCTGTTGCCGACCTTCCCATTGAACGGACATCCGTTTCGGGAAATCTGATCAGCATGCCGTTCTTCGTACCGATAATGATTTCTTTATGGCCGTCCGTCAGTTTTACGGAAATCAGCTCATCTTCTTCTTTCAGATGAATGGCAATCAGGCCGTTCGTCCGGATATTGGCAAATTCAGTTACAGGCGTGCGTTTTGAAATGCCTTTTTTTGTGGTAAAAAATAAAAACCAGTCTTCTACGAAATCTTCCACACGGATCATCGTATTGATCCATTCATCCCTGTCAATTTCAAGCAGGTTGACAATCGGAATGCCTTTTGCCGTTCTGCCGTATTCCGGGATTTCGTATCCTTTCTTCTTATAGACTTTTCCTTTATTTGTGAAGAAAAGGATCGTATCATGTGTTGATGTCGTTAAGAGATGTTCAACAAAATCGTCTTCATTCGTGCCCATCCCCTGCACGCCGCGGCCGCCGCGTTTCTGACTCCGGTACGTCGAAATCGGCAGGCGTTTGATATAGCCGTTATGGGTCAGGGTGATGGCGATGCTTTCCTGCGGGATCAAATCCTCGTCCTCAATCTGGTCAACGCTTGCTGCTATAATTTCCGTGCGCCGTTCATCATTAAACCGTTCTTTAATTTCGAGCAGCTCTTCACGGATGATTTCAAGCACTTTTTCTTCATCTGCCAAAACGGCTTTCAGTTCTGCAATCAGTTGGATCAAGCCCCGGTATTCTTCTTCAATTTTTTCGCGTTCCAGCCCGGTCAAACGTTGCAGCCGCATATCGAGAATTGCCTGTGCCTGCTTTTCGGACAGGGAAAATTGCTCCATTAAGCCGGTACGGGCAATATCCGTTGTTTGCGAGGAACGGATCAGCTGGATAATCGCATCAATATGGTCAAGTGCAATGCGCAGGCCTTCCAAAATATGGGCACGCGCTTCCGCTTTTTTCAGTTCAAAAGCCGTTCTGCGGCGGATCACTTCTTCCTGATGGTCAAGGTAAAACTTAAGCGCCTGTTTTAAATTCAGCACTTTTGGCTGGCCTGCAACAAGCGCCAGCAGGTTGATACCGAATGTCGTCTGCATGGCGGTATGCTTGTACAAATTGTTCAAAATCACATTCGCATTTGCATCACGGCGGACTTCAATCACCATCCGCATGCCGTTGCGGTCGGACTCGTCACGCAGATCGGTAATGCCGTCGATCCGCTTTTCATGCACAAGTTCTGCAATCCGTTCGATCAATTTGGCTTTGTTGACCTGGTAAGGCAGTTCGGTCACAATGATGGATTCTTTGCCGTTTGATCTTTGTTCAATTTCCACCCTTGCGCGAAGTGTGATAGAGCCTCTTCCCGTTTCATAAGCACGGCGGATGCCGCTTCTTCCGACAATTAAACCGGCCGTAGGGAAATCCGGCCCTGGGATATATTCCATCAATTCCTGGATCGTGATATCCGGGTCTTTGCTTAAAGCAAGAATCGCGTCGATGACTTCACCGAGTTGATGCGGTGGAATGTTCGTTGCCATGCCGACCGCAATCCCGGAAGAACCGTTCACCAACAGATTCGGAAAACGGGAAGGCAGGACAGCCGGCTCCTTTTCCGAACCATCATAGTTGTCCTGAAAATCAATTGTATCTTTGTTAATATCGCGCAGCAGTTCAAGGGAAATTTTTGACATGCGCGCTTCCGTGTAACGCATGGCAGCAGCCGGGTCGCCGTCAACCGATCCGAAGTTGCCGTGCCCGTCAACCAGCATATAGCGGTAGCTGAAATCCTGCGCCATCCGCACCATTGTTTCATACACGGCCGAATCGCCGTGCGGGTGATATTTCCCGATGACTTCCCCGACGATACGCGCCGATTTTTTATACGCTTTATCAGGAGTCATCCCGAGATCGTTCATCGCATATAAAATTCTCCGGTGCACAGGCTTTAATCCGTCCCGTACATCCGGAATGGCCCGGGATACGATGACGCTCATCGCATAGTCAAGAAAAGATGTGCGCATCTCCTGGGTTAAGTTTACTTCCACAATATTCGATTCCGGTGTGTCAGCCATTTATGCAACCTCCTTTTCTTTAAATGTCCAGGTTTTTCACGTAAATGGCATTTTCTTCGATAAAATTCCGCCGCGGTTCCACTTTATCACCCATCAACATTTCAAACGTGCCGTCCGCTTCAATCGCATCATCGAGGCTCACTTGCAGCATCGTCCGGTTAGCAGGTTCCATCGTCGTCTCCCAAAGCTGTTCCGGATTCATTTCACCGAGGCCTTTATAACGCTGGATGGCCGGCTTCGGCTGGGCAGGCAGCGTATTAAGCAACTCCTCAAGGCCGCGGTCGCTGTATACATATTCAACCTTTTTGCCCTGCTGCACTTTATAAAGCGGCGGCTGGGCGATATAAATATAGCCTGCATCGATTAACGGGCGCATATAACGGTAGAAAAACGTTAATAATAACGTGCGGATATGGGCGCCGTCGACATCCGCATCCGTCATGATCACGACTTTATGATAACGCGCCTTCGAGATGTCAAAATCTTCCCCGACACCTGTGCCGAGCGCGGTAATAATGGTACGGATTTCCGCATTTGACAAAATTTTATCCAAACGCGCTTTCTCTACGTTTAAAATTTTCCCTCTTAACGGCAGGATCGCCTGGAACATCCGGTCCCTTCCCTGCTTGGCAGAGCCGCCGGCCGAGTCACCTTCAACAATGTAGAGCTCGCTCTCAGACGGGTCGCGTGATGTGCAGTCTGCAAGTTTGCCCGGCAGGCTTGTCGATTCGAGCGCGCTTTTTCTCCGTGTCAGTTCGCGTGCTTTTTTCGCAGCCATCCTTGCCCGGGCAGCCATCAGCCCTTTTTCGACAATTTTCCGCGCCACTTGAGGATTTTCCATCATAAACTTCTCGAACGCCTCGGAAAATACCGCATCTGTAATCGTTCTTGCTTCTGTATTTCCAAGTTTCGTTTTCGTTTGCCCTTCAAATTGTGGATCCGGGTGTTTGATGGAAACGATCGCAGTGAGCCCTTCCCGGACATCTTCGCCTGTTAAATTGGCTTCATTTTCTTTGATCAGATTGTTTTTCCGGGCATAATCATTGATGACGCGCGTTAAAGCCGTTTTAAAACCGGACTCATGTGTGCCGCCTTCGTAGGTGTGGATATTATTGGCAAAAGAATAGATATTGCTGGCAAACCCGTCATTGTATTGAAGGGATACTTCAACCGTAATGCCGTCTTTTTCGCCTTCCACATAAATCGGTTCCTTATGGAGCACTTCTTTCGAGCGGTTCAAATGCTCCACGTACGATTTGATCCCGCCCTCGTAATGGTATACTTGTTTGCGCGGATTTTTTTCGCGTTTATCCTCAATGGTAATTTTGATGCCTTTATTTAAAAAAGCCAATTCCCGGAGCCGGGTTGTAAGAATATCATAGTCGAATTCGGTCGTTTCCGTAAAAATTTCCGGGTCCGGCTTGAAGTGGGTCGTTGTGCCGGTACGGTCCGTTTCGCCAATGATTTTTAAGTCAAAGGCAGGTTTACCGCGGCGGTATTTTTGGTGGTAAATATGCCCGTCGCGGTGGACATAGACATCGAGCTCTGTAGACAGGGCGTTCACAACAGACGCGCCGACCCCGTGCAGGCCGCCGGACACCTTATATCCGCCGCCGCCAAATTTCCCGCCGGCATGCAAAATGGTCATGATGACTTCAACGGCAGGCCTGCCCACTTTTTCCTGGATGCCGACCGGGATGCCGCGCCCGTTGTCCTTCACCGTAATGCTGTTGTCTTTTTCAATAAAAACATTGATTTCATCGCAGAAACCGGCCAGTGCCTCGTCAATGCTGTTGTCCACAATTTCCCAGACAAGATGGTGAAGGCCTCTCGCACTTGTCGAGCCAATATACATCCCCGGACGTTTGCGCACCGCTTCCAGCCCTTCAAGAACCTGGATTTGCTCGGCACCATAAGACTGCTTCTGTAATTGTTCTTGTTCCAATTATACCACCTGCACTCTCTTAAATTGAACCTGCGGGATTCCTGCGGATACTGGAGCACCCTCCGGTTATCCCGGCAGGCTGTACCCGCCGTTTTTGCGGTTAGCCGGAAACAGACGTGCCAAAAAACACGCCTTGCATAAAGCCGGTTCAACCTGTAACGGGTGTTACAAGCAAGCACCGGTTGAGTAAGCAACATTCTCTTATGTTAAACCGGTTTTCCGGTAAAATGTTCGGTTAAAAACCCCGCCGGAAAAAGACCGATTGCCCGTTTGAACAGAATGCCTGGGGAAAAAGGCGATAAATAGACCGCATTTTGGGTAATCACGGCTGATTTAAAACTGCCCTTTGCCAAATTGACCGTGGCTTTTTCGAAAGCCTGCAAATAGGCTTCGTTGATTATGGAGCTGTTGAGCGATCTCTCGTCCATAATGGCGATAATATCATCGCTTCGGATCATGACATCTTCCGCGAGATGGAGATACATAGGCACACCTCACCTGACAATTTGTCCTGCCTTCACTGTATACATGGATGCTTCCCGTAAAGTTTGATGATCCACCCCATCCACGCTTGTCGTTGTCACAAAAGTCTGCACCCTTCCCTGTATCGCGTTCAGCAGATGGGACTGGCGGTAGTCATCCAGCTCCGATAACACGTCATCCAGCAGCAGGATCGGATATTCCCGGATTTCCGAATAAATCAGTTCAATTTCGGCCAATTTAACAGATAATGCGGCTGTCCGCTGCTGCCCCTGTGATCCGAATGTGTGAACATCCCTGCCGTTTACTGCAAAGGCTAAATCATCGCGGTGCGGACCGGCCATCGTAACGCCCCTGTCAATTTCCCGCTCCCTTATTTCGGCAAATTTATTTTCGTATGATTTTATCATTTTTGACCAATCGAGCTCTTCTGATACATTCACAGAGGGTTTATATTGGATCTCAAGTTGTTCAAGACCGCGGGAAATCGAATGATGGATCGGGCGGGCCCATTCTTCGAGCATCCGCACAAATTCAAACCGCCGCATGACAATTTTAGCGGCTTGTTCAATTAGCTGTTCGGTTAAAATATCGAGCATCGTCCGGTCTGTCTGTTTTTTCATCTGCAGCTGCTTCAAATAGTGGTTCCGCTGCTGCAATATTTTTTGGAACCGGCTCATATCATACAGGTAAACCGGCGAAATTTGCCCGATCTCCATATCGATAAAGCGCCGCCTGACCTGCGGGCTCCCCTTTACGAGATTCAAGTCTTCGGGCGCAAACATGACCACATTCATATTGCCGATATACCGGCTTAGTTTTTTTTGCTCAATATGATTGTACTTTGCTTTTTTGCCTTTTTTGGAGATGGTCAGTTCAAGGGGGACAGTACCATGCGTTTTGTGAAGTCTCCCTTTTATTTTAGCATATTCTGCGTCCCAGCGGATGAGTTCTTTATCATTTGACGTCCGGTGGGATTTCGCCAGTGCCAAAACATAAATGGCTTCCATCAGGTTGGTTTTTCCCTGGGCGTTTTCCCCGAGGATCACATTGACTTTGTTTTCAAACGGAATGGTTAATGTTTCATAGTTGCGGTAATTGTGAAGTTCCAGTTCCTGCAGGTACATATGCCAACATCCTTTATGCGGAAAAAGCGCCGGTCAACCGCGGATAATGTGAAACATACCGATTCCGCCAATTTCAACCCGGTCCGCCTCTTTCAGTTTCCGCCCTCTTCTTTGCTCCGGTTCTCCATTGACGAGCACTTCATGTTCGGTTAAAAACCATTTTGCCATTCCGCCGCTTTGAATGATATCCGCTAATTTTAAAAATTGGCCAAGTGTTATGGTCTCTGTTGAAATTTTTACATTTTTTTCCATTTGTTCACTCTTTTCATGTACTCACTAACATATTATTTTACTAAAAAACAGGCAGAAATACAAAGCATAACAAAGCATTTTAAGTGCAATCCCTGAAAGAAAGCGGTTTGCCCACGAAAAACTAAATAAATTTATGGCAAGCTGATTTATCTCATGGGGCCTTATATCAAAATAAAGTTTTTCAATTAAAGAAAGACAAATCGATGAGGAAGTTGTTCGATTAGCCATAAAGGATAGTGGGATATGAAACGGGGGATTTTAGTTTATAACCATGATGAGTTGGAATGGGAGTTTGGATAGGGCAACAGTCTTATTGGATTGCGCAGGAATATCTTTTTGAACCTCGAGAAGTTTATTCTTCATCCTAATGAGGTATATAAAGTTCGAGTTAACATTCAGGATTATATACGTTTAGATGCCCCTTTTTAGAGGGGTTTTCTTTTCTATAAAATTCGCTGAAATATCCGAATTGATTTTTGCACATTCTGAAATAAAGTGAAAAAATAAGCACATTATTTCAGATGATATGCCGTATCAATGTGAAAAGGGCAAGCTGAAATAGTGTGCTCGTTTACACTCTTAGGAAAACTACCTTTTACTAAGTTAGTTAAACCGAGACTCTGCGGATTTTGTTACGGAATTTCTTTGGGTTTGCGGTTCAAATTTCCAGGAGAGTCTTGGGTTGCGGCAGCGTGGTCCCTAATTATTGAACTTCAATTTGAAGAGATTTCCCAATATAATCTCAGGTGCAAAAATTCAGAACGATGGATAATCCATTCAATGTCGCCAGAATAGCCGAGTCATTTGGCAGGCAGCATTTCTTTTCTTGTTCATCGCATCTTGCTTTTCTAACTTATCAGATAGCACGAAATTCCCCAAAAAAAATGGATTTTAACGGTCTGAAATCCAAGCGTAAGAAAAACTTTCCTTCCACATTGGAGTCTCTTATTAATCTAACGAATATGATCAGCATAAGGATCGAATAAACCAGTTATTAATAACAATGAAAGAATTATAAAGATAATCCCTATACTTAAAAAAGTGAAAAAAATTCTTCGAGATCTTTTTCTTGTTAGAAAAGAAATGACGAAGGTTATTAATGAAAATAGTATCAAAATAATCCCTGCTCCTATATTCATTGAACATATTCCCCCTCGGACTTGAAAAAATGGAATTGTGCTATTCATTATATGTCACCTTAAAGGATTTATAAAGTGGAGTATGTGTCAAGTATGTGTCAAGTTTTTCTCGACAAGGTTTAAATATCGGGTATTCCAAGACACTCTTTTTGTACACTTTCGGCTACCGTGCTTCACTT
>NZ_ALAS01000295.1 GCF_000290615.1 Heyndrickxia coagulans DSM 1 = ATCC 7050 | reverse complement strand
TGAAAAAAAGGGGCATGCATTGGAGTGAACTTGGCGCAGAAGCCATGGTGAAAATCAAACAAGGCATACTCAATGGGACATTGAGAGAAGTCTATCTGAAACACCGTTCAAGAAGCGAGAGAAAGCAACGGAACTTGAAACAATTAATCAGGATGTCTCAACTACTCAAGCAGCCTGTACGCCCGTCAGTGGGCGTAAAGCACGGATCAGTTGCCCTGCATTCAAGCAGTTCATCG
>NZ_ALAS01000294.1 GCF_000290615.1 Heyndrickxia coagulans DSM 1 = ATCC 7050 | reverse complement strand
TGATGCTAGTATAGTTTCATGGACACCCTTTAGTGAAATATAATATTAACGAAGGGATGTGTCCGGATATGGGTAACACAAGCGAAAAACGTAAAAGTTATCATGCTGAATTTAAGGAAATGGTGGTTGAGCTTTATCAAACTGGAACACCAGTAAAACAGATCTGCAGCGAATATGGCCTGTCTGAAACGACAATCTACAAATGG
>NZ_ALAS01000293.1 GCF_000290615.1 Heyndrickxia coagulans DSM 1 = ATCC 7050 | reverse complement strand
TGTATTTGCGTATAACCTGCTTCGCTTGATTGGACAAGAAAGCTTGAAAAAACAAGATACGCCATTGAAAAAGAAAACAACAAGAAGAAGCATCCGAACCGTCATCCAGAATATGATCACACTGGCCTCAAAGCTGGTTTTCCGTGGCCGGCAATGGAAATTAAAAGTCGCGTGTTTATTGCAAAATTAAAGTGCAGAGATGTGCAAAATTTCTATGCAAATGGTTATGCAGAGGGGCTTTACATGGAGGGGTAGCCATGATAACCTGTTTGGGTTTGCCAAATCTGTTACAGCTGGCCGCTTGGCAAAAGAATCATGGCTGCAGAGGCTCCATGTCAAGCCCTTAATAGCGAGAATTCAGATTGAATTTTTATGCGGTATAAACGAATTTATATACTGCAATACTCTGCACTTTTTTCTTGCAAAAAACAGTCGCGGAGACCAACAAATGGTTACCGGTCTTTACTCGTTTGTATCAAGCCTTTTACTAAACATCCCGATCATTAGACTACTAGGAAAAAAGAAATAAAAAACGAAAACTTGCAAAAAATGGAAATTCGCAGATTTATTTGGCGTGCACAAAAACGAATGAAACAGGGAAATTTTTACATACTGAATCACTAAAAGTGCATTTATCGAATAGTCGGACACCACTATATCCTTACTCTTGGGAAATCTACCTATTAACGGCGTTTGTTATATTTTCGTCACGGATTCAGGTTATTCTTTCTATATGATGATTTGAATGGAAAAACGCGGGAGTTTGCCACGTTTTGTCTTTGCGGGAAATTCCGGGCCGGTGACGTTTAAGAGGAGATCGCGGCCATCATGCTAAAAATATGCCGTTTTCGTTCTTTTTCGTCTCGAACAGAGGATGACATTCAAGTTAACCATTTTGCTCCGTTCTATATTGCAGTTTTTCATTCCATTATGTCTAACACCCAACCTGTGATAACAAAGGATCCCCCTTACCTTAGTTGGATCACCGGCCTCAACACCTTCCGTCATACGGTCGGCAACCGCAGCACTTATGTTAGCGGGAAAACAAGCAAATCAAGTACCGTATATGTGAAAATCGGATCGAAAACGTATAAAAGCACAAGCAACAGTAAAGGCGAATATAAAGTCAAGATTCCGAAGCACAAAGCCGGCACGAAAATTTATAATTACGCGAAAAACAGCTACGGATCCAGCAGCACAAAAAGTGTAACGGCGATTGACAGAATCGCACCAGGCACACCGTCTGTTTACGCGGTCAGCCACACTTCCAAGTACATCATTGAGAAGCATACGTAACCGTTACTGCTTATGCAAGCAGCAAAAAAATCGGCTCTGCCAAAGCCGACAAGCGCGGATATTATAAAATCCAAATCAGCCCAACGAAAAAAGGCACCACGATTAAAGTGAGGCCGCGGATAAATCCGGCAATATTAGCGGATATCGGACAGTAAAAGTGAAATAGCAAAAAGCGTGTAACGATTCAAGAAGCGCAGGGGCCAAAACCTCTGCGCTTTCTTATATTACAAGCCTTTCCCCCAGCACCATCAAAAACGTCAAAATCATTTCCCTTAAAGATTTTGTAAATATTAAGTTAAGTTCCTTTGAAATCGCAGTTTTGCGATTTTTTTTGTGCTATCTTGAATTTGCAAATTGATAAGTAAGGAGGAAAGCTTCGTGCCGAAAATCGAGATGGTCAATGTTTCGAAGTCTTACGGGAAAGGCGCAACTGTTTTAAGTGACATTCACTTTTCGGTTGAGCAAGGAGAATTTTTTGTGCTTGTCGGCCCTTCAGGATGCGGGAAGAGCACGATTTTGCGGATGATTGCCGGGCTTGAAGACATTTCAGGCGGCCAGCTCTATATTGACAACCGGCCGGCAAACTATGTTTTGCCGAAAGACCGCCAAGTGTCGATGGTATTTCAGAATTACGCCCTTTATCCGCACATGACGGTAAGGGAAAATATCCTTTTTGGCATTAACTCGAAAGAAAAACTCACCAAGCAGGAAAAAGAAGCGCGGCTTAAACATGCACTGGCACTTGTCCAACTGGAGCCATTTGCCGAAAAAAAACCGCGCGCTTTATCTGGGGGCCAGCGGCAAAGGGTTGCATTGGCAAGGGCGATTGTCAGTCAGGCGCCGATTTGTTTAATGGATGAGCCGCTCTCGAATTTGGATGCGAAACTCCGCACCGAGATGCGGGCGGAAATCCGGCAACTGCAGCGCCAGCTCGGGTTAACGATGATTTACGTTACCCACGACCAGGTGGAAGCGATGACGATGGGAGACCGGATCATGATCTTGAATGAAGGAAGGATCCAGCAAATAGGAGAGCCGATCGAAATCTACAATGATCCGGCAAATCAATTCGCTGCTTCTTTTATCGGATCGCCGCAAATGAATTTCACAGAAGCGTATGTTGAAGAGGAAAAACGTTTCAGGATTCCGGACGGTCCGGCCGTTCAGCCAGGATTCTCTTTTCCCAAACCAACATGCATCCTTGGCATCCGGCCTGAGCATTTTAAACCGAATGCCAAGAGCGGCGACGCTGCAATACAGGCAACCGTCAAGTCCGCCGAACAACTTGGCGACAAAACGATTATTTGGTTTGCGTTCGGAAATACACAGTGGAAAGCAAAATGGGCCGGACAATGGCAGCTTGATCCGGATGACCGGATAACGGTCTACTTCTCTCCGGAGGATGTCCATTTTTTTGATCCGGATACGCGCGAAAAGGCCTTCAATATGGAAAAAGGCGGGGTTTCGGTATGATACAAAATTTATCTGCTGGAGAAGCGATCAATGTCCAATTGGAACAGGAGAAGAAGACAAAGAGGCGATACAGGGATGCTGTGACCGGATGGCTGTTTCTGCTTCCATCCCTCATTTTGTTGGCCGTTTTCATTTTTTACCCGATGTTCCGGACGGTATTTCTCAGTTTTTATCTGACCGATTTTGCCGGGCATCCAACCGTGTTCGCCGGACTCAGCAATTTTAAAGAACTGTTCACATCCGCAGACTACAGACAAAGTTTGCTGTACACGCTGATGTTTGCTGCGGGAACAGTTGCGGCAACCGTGATCATTTCGCTTTTTCTCGCTTTGCTCGCCAATGAAAAATTAAAAGGAATCGGCTTTTTCAGAACCATTTTCGCATCAACAATGGGGATCAGCGTCTCCGTGGCTTCCGTTTTTTGGATGTTTTTATTTAATCCTTCCATCGGACTGATGAACCGTTTGATGCAGCTCTTTCACCTTCCTGCGGTCAGCTGGTTAACCGACCCGCATTGGGCGTTGTTTTCCATTTCGCTGTCCACCGTGTGGATGAACACTGGCTTTTCTTTTTTAATCCTGTTGGGAGGCTTGCAACACATTGACCAAAACCTTTATGAAAGTGCGCAAATTACGGGGATTCCGTATCTCACGCAGGTCAGGCGGATTACACTCCCGCTGTTATCGCCGACATTGTTTTTTGTCATCATCGTTTCTGTGATCAATGCCTTCCAAACATTCGGGCAGATTGACATGCTCACAAAGGGCGGCCCGTCAAATCACACAAATTTGCTCGTGTATTCCATTTACCAGGATGCCTTTATCAACCACCAGTTTGGTACCTCCAGTGCCGAAGCGGTTATATTAGCTGTCATCATCTTTGTCTTAACGATCATCCAATTTAAGGCGGGGGAAAAGAAGGTGCATTACCAATGATGAGAACGTTTGTCTCGAAGACCGGCCTGTACGCTGTTTTAATCTTCTTTGCGCTTTTGATTGGCAGCCCGTTTTTGCTCGGCCTGTCCATCAGCCTCATACCGCAGGAAGAGATTGTAGCCGGACATTATTTTTCAGTGCATATCAGTTTAAACCATTATCTTGAAGCCTTTCAAAACACGACTTTCGTCCATTATCTGATGAACAGTGTTCTTGTTTCATTGGCTGTCACGGCCGGGCAGCTGCTGCTGTCGAGCCTTGCTGCATATGCGTTTGTGTTTCCAAAATTCAAAGGGCAAAATCTGCTGTTTTACTTGTTTATTTCCACGATGATGGTTCCGTTTGAGGCGCAGATGATCCCCAATTTTGAGACGATACGGGATCTGGGCTGGCTGAATACGTATCCTGCACTCATCCTGCCGTTTATCGCTTCCGCATTTGGAACGTTTTTACTCAGGCAGCATTTCAAACAAATTCCAATGGAGTTAAAAGAAGCAAGCGACCTGATGGGCATTAGCCATTGGAAATTTTATCTGAAAGTTGTGCTGCCGATGTCGAAGATCAGCCTTGTTACGTTAGGTACTTACAGCTTTTTGACGACGTGGAATCAGTATTTATGGCCGATTCTGGTCACAACCAATGATACAGCCCGCACCGTGCAGATCGGGCTCAAACAAATGCAATCCCAGGAAACGCTGAACGACTGGGGCATGATCATGGCATGTGCGGTCACTGTCGCGATCCCGACTTTACTCGTCTTATTTGCGGGTCAAAAACATTTGCAAAAAGGCCTCACCGAAGGCTCGATAAAATAGGAGGAATGTATGGACCCTGATCCGGAGAGATATAGGAGGGTGAGCGATCTTGAGTCGTGTGGAGATCTTACGCACGGTTATATCCTTTTATTTACCAAACTTATCCAGTTCGGTCGTTAGGATGGTCCATAACCTATAATAATATTCTGCATAAATTCGTTTGAAGATGTGATAGCTATTTGGTGTAAATTAAACACCTATGAAATTTTGAGAATGAGTGAGTATTCAAGAGAAAACTTAACTTTATTGAAGGAGGATGCAAAATGATTAAAAAATACCTTGCAATTTTTATGATGCTTTGCCTTACCTTAAGCCTTGCTGCCTGTGGCGCAAATACAGAGGCGACCACCACGAAACAAAACGGCCGCATCGTGGTGACGTTTTGGCATTCCATGAGCGGAGAGCCGCAAAAAACGCTCAATCAAATTGTGAAAGAATACAACCAGTCACAGAATAAAGTGCTCGTAAAAACGGAATACCAGGGGGAATACACGGAATCCCTGCCAAAATACTTAAGTGTCGGCGGTACGGATAAAGCCCCTACCATCATCCAGGTTCAGGAAATCGGGACCAAGACAATGATCAACAGCGGCTTTATTGATCCTGTCCAAAAATTCATTGACAAAGATCACTATGATACTTCGAACTTGGAAAAGAATATTTTAAATTATTATACGGTGGACGGAAAACTATATTCTATGCCGTTTAATTCCTCCACACCTGTCCTGTATTACAACGAGGATGCCCTTAAAAAAGCCGGCGTCAACATCGATCCGAAAAATGTCACTTTTGAACAGATTGAAGCATATGCAAAAAAAGTAACAGACTCCAGCAATGGAAAAATGAAAGGCTTTGCCCTGCAGCCGTATGGTTGGCTTTTTGAAGAATTGCTGGCCAATCAAGGTTCACTACTGGTCAATAAAAACAACGGACATGACGGAACGCCGACAAAGTCCGTGTTCAATAACGAAGCGGGAAAAAACATTCTCAAGTGGGCGAAAAACATGATTGCAGACAAAACTTTTGTCGATTACGGCACGGGCACGAATGCGGCTGATGATATGACAGCGGGATTTCTTGCAGGCAAAGTGGCCATGTTCATCCAATCGTCCGCCAGCATCCGGGACGTTGTCGATAACGCAAAATTTAAAGTCGGTGTAGCTTATCTGCCGCATCCGGAAAGCAAAAAATGGAACGGGGTTGCCATCGGCGGTGCAAGCCTGTGGCTGTCAAAAGGAAAAAGCAGCGCCGAACAAAAAGCGGCATGGGATTTCATGAAATATTTGGCAAGCCCTCACGTACAGGCTGAATGGCACATAGGCACCGGCTATTTTGCCATTAACACGAAAGCATACGATGACCAGCTTGTAAAAGAAGCTTATCAAAAAGTGCCGCAGTTGCAAGTTCCGGTGCAGCAATTACAAGCCACCCATACTTCGCCGGTCACACAGGGCGCGCTGATGCAAAGCCTGTCGGAAGAAAGAACCGCTGTGGAATCGGCCATGGAAAGTGTCTATAACGGCGAAGACATTGACAAAGCCCTGAATAAAGCTGTAGAACAAACCAACCAGGCCATTGAAAAAGCCAACCAGGCAAACGGAAAATGATAACCGGAGGAATGCGCTTATGGGAGAAACACTGATATTCGGGCACCGCGGCAGCAAGGGAACCCATCCGGAAAATACATTGCTGGGTTTTGCCCATGCCTGTCACATCGGAGCGGAAGGCTTAGAACTGGATGTCCACATGTCAAAAGACGGCGAACTGGTGGTGATCCATGATGAGAAACTCGACAGAACGACTACAGGCAGCGGTTATGTGAAAGATTTAAATTTGAACGAAATCAAACAATACAGCGCCAGCAAGAAATTCAAACATCTCTCTTTTTATGATTCATCCTGGGAGAAGGAAACGGTCCCCACCCTTGAGGAAGTGCTGGAACTGACAGCGGATTACCAGGTTTCCTTGAACATTGAGCTGAAGACAGATACGTTTTCCTACCCCGGCATCGAAAAAAAGGCCTTGGAGCTCTCGGAAAGGTACCATTTAAAATCAAGAATCATTTTTTCATCTTTTAATCTTTCAACACTGATAAGGATAAAAACATTAGACCCGGAGGCACATACTGCTTTTTTGACATCGAAGCGCCATTTGGATTTAGAGCGTATGATTCAAGATCACCAGCTGTCCGGACTACACCTGAACCGGTCGTTTTTAATCAGCAAATCCAATCTATTTACGACAAAACATTCGGTTCCGGTACGTGTTTGGACAGTGAATTCCGCCCGTTCCATTAAAAAAGCTCTGGACCTGAAGCTGGCAGGTATTATCACGGACTACCCGGAAAAGGCGCTGGAGTTAAAAAAGAAACATGCCCAATCCGTCAAGCATGCCGGAATCAATTTTTCCGGAGTTTTCAATTGAAGCATTAAACGAATTTAAGCTCCGGAATAACCATGATGGCCAAAACAATGGCGATATTGAAAGACCAATCCCTACCTGCATCAATTAGGCGGGGATTTTTTTATGTCTGGCGTCTGTCAGGCACCCATCATAATCCCCGTCAGGCATCCATCATAATCCCCGTCAGGCATCCATAAGATGATAAGAGTGCACGAAAGGAGAGAATGCCGGATGGCAAATTTTGAACAGGCAGCAGGATTTGAACATGGCTTCTGGCTTCAAATATTGGGAGATCACGCACGTTTTATTCATGATTCACTCGCTCCGCAGGAAAAACAAGAAATTGAACAAACGCGTTATTTTATTCAAGTCTTTGATCAACTGCTTAGAAGTATACAAAATGCCGATCTCATCCGCTTAAGCCAAAGAGCGGATGAAGAAGCATTGCAATTAAGGCAGTTGAAACTTTCGATCATCAGAAAACAGTTGACCGGGAAAATCACCATTCATTTGACGCCCAGTTTTATTAACCATATGGTCAATGAATTAGATGAATATTTGCGTGTTCTAAAATACTTAAAAAAGATTAAGTCCGTATAATTGTGTAAAAAGAAGGAATCATTTTATCAACTCTTGGCAACACTGTTTTCAACAACAATAAACAATGAAAAGAGGAGATAAAATGACTCACTTACAGTTTAACCTAAATTTGGATGTTTTAAAAGAAGCCATCATGACTTCCGATCTTGACGCGGTAATTAAATCAGCGGTTGTCCTCGTGTTAAACGAGTTTATGGAAAAGGAAAGGGATGACTATTTAAAAACGAGCCCTTATGAACGCGCTGTTGAACGCCGGGATTACCGGAACGGTTACTATGAACGCGAGCTGTTGATGAGCATCGGCAATGTTACATTAAAAGTTCCCCGGACACGTAATGGCGAATTCTCAACTACCTTAGGGCTTGCTGAACGAATCAAATTTGGTCAGATACAAGCCAAATTCCGATTATCAAAATATAAAATAGTGTTGTGTAAAAATTTCAA
>NZ_ALAS01000292.1 GCF_000290615.1 Heyndrickxia coagulans DSM 1 = ATCC 7050 | reverse complement strand
CTAATCCGTGACGAAGAAATGATGGATAAAATGTTTGAGACTTTGGTAGAACAGCTCCTGGAACGGTTGCCGGATTTTGGTAAACGCTTGGCAATCGACAGCAAGGCGATCTCATCGTTTTCTAAACATCCGAACAAGCATGAAACCGAGGATGGCCGCCGGGATCTGGATGCAAATCATAGCCAGAAGGTTTACAGTGGTGTGACAAAAGAAGGCAACCCATGGCAAAAAGTTGTGAAATGGTTTGGCTACAAACTGCATCTGGTGGTGGATGCAACCTACGAGTTACCGGTAACATTCAAGGTTACAAAAGCGTCTGAGTCAGACATTACGGAAGGGCATAAACTCTTAGAGCAAATGGAAGAAAAGCAGCCAAAGCTTCTGAAAACAGCGGAAACGATGGCGGGAGACCGGGGTTATGATGACACGAAGCTGATTACGAAACTCTGGGATACGTATAAGATTAAGCCCATCAT
>NZ_ALAS01000291.1 GCF_000290615.1 Heyndrickxia coagulans DSM 1 = ATCC 7050 | reverse complement strand
ATATCTGTTTTCTTTAGTGGAATAAATCCACGATCTTTAATTGTCTGACTGCCTACTGCTTCAGGGGGTATAGCATTTTGGCAAAGGCTCCTAAGAAACTGGAACCCAATAATAATGAAAGCATGGATGACTTAACATGGAATTCTTCACTTAGAACACTGCCCAGAACGCTTGCTAGAAATACTTCGAAAAACTCAAAAAATAGTCCGACTCCAATAATGATCGTTGCGCGCTTATGGTATTTTCCAACAGCAAGTTGATCCAACTGTGCCCCAATGGTTACTGCCACACATATTCCTCCTATTCCGTCTGTATGACCAAGCTGTTGTAATTAAAACATTCTCAATTTTTTATATCATAAACTTTTCCCATCCGGATCGTCAACTATCGGCGGCGAAAAATTTAAACTTTTTGTATTTATATAGCATCTAGCTTTGAAGATGATTTTAAAGAGACACTGAAAGAATCCATTCTCTTGCCGGAATGATTATGGTTTAACAAACCTTGAAATAAATGCATCAAACGCAAACAAGAGAAAAATCGTACCGAATTATCAGGAACATGGATACATTTTTTGAATTATCAGTATAACCGCCCATTGACAACGACTGAATGAACCTGTATATTTAGTCTTGTGAAATGTTGCTTAGGGTAACGAAACTGTTTGTGTGATTTCGCTGTGGCCGGAGCTTTCTAATGCGAGCCCGGGCAGATGCTCAAGGGATTGGAGGAGGCTTGCTTGATGCAAGGGCTGTTTTACCGCTATATACGCTTGTACCGCGTACTGATCAAGAAATTGAACGGCTTATTGGCACAGTTCGGGTTGTCCTATTCGCTCTGGCAGGTGACGTTTTATGTGCGGAATTTCGGCCCGTGCACACTTGTGGAAATTTGCAAGTATTATCAAATTGAAAAACCGAATGTGACAAGGATTGTCCAAAAGCTGGAAGAACAGGGAATCGTAGAACAGATCCCGGGAAAAGACCGCCGTGAAAAAGTGATTCGGATGACGGAAAGAGGCGAAAACCTCTACCGGCAGTGCCGCGCGGAAATTACCGGATTGGAACAGCAGGCAATGAAGGGGATTCCGGAAGCGGAGCAAGAGATGGTATTCGAACTGCTTCCGCAAATCAGAGACAATTTAGATCACAAAGGGGAGGAAACAAATTGAGCAGGCCGAAGTTATGGACAAAGGATTTTATAATTGTTTCGACCGCGAACTTTTTTCTGTATTTTACATTTTACTTATTGATGGCGACCGTTACGATTTTTGCGACTGACCGGTTTCATGCATCACCAAGCGCGGCCGGCCTGGCATCAGGGATTTTCGTCGTCGGGGTCCTGGTTGCGCGGCTCTTTGCCGGCAAATCGATTGACCGCATCGGCAGGAAAAAGATGCTTTATGCTGGTTTTATTGCGATTATCATCATTTCATTATTTTATTTTGTGACGAATCAACTAGGTGTTTTACTGGCTGTCCGCTTTTTAAACGGCGCAGCGCTTGGGATAGCTTCAACTGCAACGGGAACCATTGTTGCCGGGATCATACCAAATGAACGCCGCGGGGAAGGCACGGGTTATTATGCATTGAGTGTGACACTTGCCGCGGCTGTCGGGCCTTTTGTCGGCATGTTCCTCATTCAGCACGCAAGTTTTAATATGGTATTTGCTTTATGCCTTGTGCTATTGGCTTTGAGCTTTATCTCCGCCCTCTTTTTAAAGATGCCGAAAGTGGTACTTTCAAAAGCGGATCTGGAAAAGATGAAGGGGCTCAAAATCAGCAATTTCTTTGAGCCGAAAGTGTTCCCAATTGCCATCATCAGTGCATTTGTCGGGCTCGGTTACTCTAGCATCCTGTCTTTTTTAACTTCATATGCGAAAGAAATGAATCTTGTTGATATTTCAAGCTTTTTCTTTATTGTTTATGCTGTAACGGTGCTTGTGTCCAGGCCGTTTACGGGAAGATGGTTTGATACAAAAGGCGAGAACTTTGTCATGTATCCTTCGTTTCTTTTGTTTGCGGCAGGGCTCGTGCTGCTGAACCAGGCTGACAGCGGACTATTAATTTTATTGGCCGGAATTTTCGTCGGGCTTGGGTACGGCACTTTCTCGGCAAGCGGGCAGGCGATTGCAGTCAAAGTATCGCCGAAAAACCGGATTGGGCTTGCAACTTCAACTTTCTTTATTTTTCTTGATGCCGGTGTCGGGGTCGGGCCGTTTTTGCTCGGGCTTTTGGTTCCGTTCGCTGGTTATCACGGCTTGTACGCCATCATGGCTGTTGTCCTTGTCCTTTGCGTATTTCTTTATTATTTTGTCCATGGAAAAAAAGCTGCATCTATGCAAGGCGTGGTGGAAGAAGCAGAATAATTTGTCTGAACACAAACCCGGGGATTGCCCTCGGGTTTGTTTTTTTAGCCGTTTGCCCGGTTCAAAAGCAAAGGCCGGGGAATCAAAAAAGAAGCAAGAGGCAGGCTCTTTTGACTGCACAGCGTAAGGTCCCTGTTTTTTCATAAGATAAGTTAAAAAATATTTTATAAAAAATTTGATTATCACTAATTGTTCTGTTTACAATAAACATAAGCGGAGTTTTTTACGTAAAAATAAATAAAAATTTACATATAGTTTTCGTAAAGGATAAGGTGGTTATTATGGCGACAATGGCTGATATTGCCAAAATGGCAGGGGTATCCATTGCAACCGTGTCCAGAGTTCTGAATTATGATGATAAGGTAGTGGCATCTGATGAAACAAGGCGAAAAATATTTGAAGCAGCCGAAAGTCTGAACTATACAAAACATATAAACAAAAAAACGGCCAGGAGGGAAAAAATCGCAATTGTACAATGGAGCTCGCAGGAAGAAGAACTGAATGATATTTACTATATGTCCATCCGCTTGGGGGCTGAAAAATACGCAGAGGAACACGGCTTGTCCATCTCCCGGGTTTATGCTGAATACGAAAAGATCCCGGGTGATGTGGAAGGAATTTTAGCGATTGGGAAATTCTCAAAACAGCAGATTCAAGTGCTTCAATCTTTTCAAAAACCGATTTGCTTTGTGGATACTTATTATGAGGTGGGAAGTGCTGATCAGGTTATGGTAGATTTTGAACAGGCAGTTAAAGATGTCATTGATTACTTTGTACAACAGGGGCATCAGCGGATTGGATATATCGGGTCGTTGGCTGAGGATGAAATGAATTCCGGAATTGATCCGCGCAGTCTTGAATATACCAGATATATGCAAAAGTTAGGGCTCTATCGTAAAGAAGATGTTTTTGATTTTAAAGGGAAATATGATGCTCGTGCCGGCTACCAGCAAATGATTTCTGCTATTAGGAACAGGGGGGATCATTTGCCGACAGCTTTTTTTATTGCAAATGATCCGATGGCGATCGGCAGTTTAAAGGCCCTTCATGAAAATAACATCCGGGTTCCGGAACAAGTGAGTTTGATCGGTTTTAATGACGTAAGTGTGTCCCAATATACGGTCCCCGCCTTGAGCACAGTAAAAGTGTATACCGAAGTGATGGGCGAAGAAGGGGTGGCATTGTTGCTGGAACGTATAAACAGCCGGGAAATCCCTAAAAAAGTCAGACTGGGGACAAAACTTGCCATAAGAGAAAGCAGTAAATGAACGCTTCCTCTGCAAAATATTTACGTAAAAATTATGCAAAAAGGAAGTTAAAAAGTTTAAATTTTTATTTATTTTTGCGTAAAATTGCAGTACGATGGTGTTGGTTTATGGTAACGTTTTCAAAAAAGGAAGCATTGAAGCATTGGAATTTACAGGGTGGCGTGTACTTAAATAACGGACAACTTGGAGGAATGCGTGATGCTAAAAAAACATGAAAAATTTTATTACGGCGGGGATTACAACCCTGAACAATGGGATGAATCTGTATGGAAAGAAGACATGCGGCTGATGAAAAAAGCCGGCGTCAATTATGTAAGCATCAACATTTTCAGCTGGGCAAGGCTGCAGCCGGATGAAGAAACATATGATTTTTCAACGCTCGATAAAATCATGGATATGCTTGCGGAAAACGGCATCGGGGCGGACCTGGCCACTGCAACTGCGGCACCGCCGGCATGGCTGTCGCGGAAATATCCCGATTCGCTTCCGGTTGACAAGGACGGGTCGCGCTTTTTGCCGGGGTCGCGCCAGCATTATTGCCCGAACAGCAAAGACTACGCTCGGCTTGCGGCGAAACTGGTCCGCAAAATTGCGGAACGGTACAAAAGCCATCCCGCGCTTGTCATGTGGCATGTGAACAATGAGTATGGCTGCCACATTTCCGAATGCTATTGCGACAACTGCAAAAAGGGTTTTCAAACATGGCTCAAAGAAAAATACGGCACGATTGAAAACTTGAATAAAAGCTGGTCAACAGACTTCTGGAGCCAGCGTTATTATGAATGGGAAGAAATCTGTCTGCCAGGGAAAACGCCGACTTTTGCCAATCCGATGCAACAGCTCGATTACAAAGCCTTTATGGATGATTCACTGCTTGCACTTTATAAAATGGAACGCGATATCCTGAAAACATATACGCCGGATGTGCCGGTAATGACAAACTTAATGGGGCTGCACAAACCGGTGGACGGATTCCATTGGGCGAAAGAAATGGATCTTGTGACATGGGATGCCTACCCAGATCCGTTTGAGGACATCCCGTATGCGCAATTCATGGCCCATGATTTGACGCGCAGTTTGAAAAAACAGCCGTTTTTGCTAATGGAACAGGCAGCCGGCGCGGTGAACTGGCGGGCGCAAAACGCTGTGAAAGCACCGGGTGTGATGCGGCTTTGGAGTTATGAAGCGGCTGCGCACGGGGCGGACGGCATCATGTTTTTCCAATGGCGCGCATCCCAGGGCGGTGCGGAGAAATTCCATAGCGGGATGGTGCCGCATTCCGGGGATGAAGAAAGCCGGAATTTCCGGGAAGTGGTACAACTCGGCAATGAATTGAAAAATTTGGAAAAGGTAACGGGTTCAGCATATGCATCCGATGTTGCGATTGTTTTTGACTGGAAAAACTGGTGGGCGTTGGAACTCGATTCAAAACCTTCTTCGCTTGTAACCTATATCAAACAGCTTCTGCCGTTTTATAGGGTGCTTCATACCCAAAACATTGGTGTCGATTTTATTCACCCGGACGAGGCAATGGACCGGTATAAAGTGGTTTTCGCGCCGGCAAGTTACCGGGTGACAAAGACATTTGCGGATAAAGTAAAAGCCTATGTCGAAAACGGCGGTTATTTTGCCACCAATTTCTTCAGCGGAATTGCGGATGAAAACGAACGTGTGTATCTTGGCGGCTATCCGGGCGCGTACCGGGATATTCTTGGCATTTATGTTGAAGAGTTTGCGCCGATGAAAAAGGGGGCAGTACATCAAATCCGGACCGGGTATGGCGATGCGGCTATCCGCGTGTGGGAGGAAAAGATCCACTTGAAAGGCGCCGAAGCTTTGGCCTGGTTCAAAGACGGCTATTTGGCCGGGTCGCCTGCTGTCACCGCGCATCATTGCGGAAAAGGAAAAGCTTATTATATCGGGACACAGCCGGATGAACAATATTTGTCTTCTCTTTTAAAAGAAATTTTAAAGGAAGCGGATGTCCGGCCGGCATTGGATGCTCCTCGTGGTGTGGAAGTGGCAGTGCGCAAAAATGGGCATGAAAAATTTTTGTTCCTGCTGAACCATACGGATCAGGTTCAGTTTGTGGATGCAGGCGGCACGTACCCGGAACTGATTTACGGGCGCACTGAAGCAGAAACAGTCCGGCTCTCGCCCCGGGATGTGAAAATTTTGCAGGTAATTGAAAAATAGGAAGCGCCCGGATTGGAAAACTGCCCTTTGCCTACTCCAGAAAAA
Source organism: Heyndrickxia coagulans DSM 1 = ATCC 7050 (assembly GCF_000290615.1). Taxonomy (GTDB): domain Bacteria; phylum Bacillota; class Bacilli; order Bacillales; family Bacillaceae_C; genus Weizmannia; species Weizmannia coagulans. The sequence continues at coordinate 6,525 of NZ_ALAS01000291.1, read as the reverse complement.
CCGCCTGTTTTTAGAGGCCACTCCGGGTTCTCAAGTTGGATTGCCGGCGCTCGTCAGCCGGGCAAAGCGGCCATTCGAGACGTATCGGGGAAGAAACTCGGTGAACCGTTGAGCCGCAGTTCCGGCAGCACGGATACGAGAAATGCAATAGACGCCCATGCTGTAGCGGACATGTATCAGCAGAGGGATAAAAAACAGCAGGCATAAATTTCCAGGATAGAGATGTTGCAATTGCACATCAAAAGGATACGAACACGACCGCAACATCCGGCACAAAGCTGTACCGGGTCCGTCCGGTAATGCCTATCAAAAAGGATCCCCCGCGTCCCCGCGGGGTATCCTTTTATGCTGCCTGTTCTACGGTCTGTTTGCGTGTTTTCTTTTTTACCGGGGAAAGGCGGCGTTCAATCCAGCCCATGATAAAGTCGGCGGCGACAGCCATCAAGGCAGTCGGAATTGCACCGGCTAAAATAATGGATGTGCCATTTGAGACGCTGGTTCCGCGGACGATGATATCACCGAGTCCGCCTGCGCCAACAAATGTGCCCATGGCTGCAATCCCGATTGCAACCACGAGCGCGGTCCTGAGGCCGGCCATAATGACAGACAATGCAAGCGGAAGTTCCACCATCCGCATGATCTGGAACTTTGTCATCCCCATTGCCTTGCCGGACTCGAGCAAAAATTGATCCACGCTGAGGATGCCGGTATATGTATTTTTTAAAATCGGCAAAAGCGAGTAAAGAAACAGGGCAAGTACGACCGTATTGGTGCCGAGCCCCATGACGAGCATCAGCATGGACAGCATCGCCAACGACGGAACCGTTTGAATGATATTGGCAAGGGCGAGAATCCAAGCGCTCAGCTTGCGGCGGCGGGCCATGAAAATCCCGAGCGGAATCGCGACGACCGCTGCAAACAGAACACCATATGCCGACATCAGGAAATGGCGGTAAAACTGTACCCATACATAGTTGCCGTTTTCTCCGTAATAATGAAGTACGCTTCTGATCGTTTCCATGATCACCCCTCCTCAAAGTAATGGTGTTTTTCCAGAAATTCTTTTGCCACCGTCGATGGTTCTTTCATTTCGACGTCACTTTCATAATTCAACTGCTGCATTGTTTTCGTATCAATTTTTCCAACAAGCTTTTGTAAAACTTTCCTGAGTTCAGGATGTTGTTTTAACGTGTCGTCCCGTACGACAGGGGAGGCGTCATACGGCGGGAAAAAGTGTTTGTCATCTTCCAGCATAACGAGGTTGTATGCATTGATCCTTCCGTCGGTTGAATAGGCAAGGACGACATCCGCCTTCCCGCTTTTGACGGCTTTGTAGACAAGCCCGAGTTCCATCGGGTACGTATTTCCAAAGGTAAATCCGTACGTTTTCACAAACCCGTCGTAACCGTCGCCTTTCCGTTTCAGCCAGGAATTATCCACGCCAAGCCGCAAATCTTTTGCCACTGGTTTTAATTGGGAAACTTTTGTCAAGTGGTCTTTGTCTGCTAAGGATTTGGTAACGGTAAAAGCATATGTGTTGGCAAATCCGAAAGAGTCGAACCATGTTTGGTGGAACCGTTTTTCAAATTGCTGTTTGACAATTTTTAATGCTTTTTCCGGATCGGTTACCGGTTCCATGCCGAGTGCGCCCGAAAGATCCGTCCCGGTGTAACGGACAGCGGAAATATTGATCTGCCCGCTTGTCATCGCTTTATGGAGCACAATCGACGAACCAAGATTATTGACCATATCGACTTTTATATCGGTATAATGTTCGATCATATCTTTTTCCATATAACCGATAATTTGTGTTTCTGTTGAGTTTGTCATGCCGATCTTTACGGACTGGCTGTCTGCGGCACTTAGGCCTGGCAGGGTGCAGCCGCCCGCAAAGATGCTTAAGCAGAAAATAAGCAAGAGGGCTGCTAACTTTTTCATGTGCCGTCATCCTTTCTAAGCGGCCTGTTTTTGTTTCCGGATACCTTTTGGGGTGGCAATCGTTTCAAGCTTTCCAAACAGATAGTCCACGATAAGCGCCAAAATGGTTACCGGTACTGCGCCGGCTGCGATCATTTCCGGCTGGTATAAATTGAGGCCGCTGAAAATATAGTCTCCGAGGCCGCCTGCACCGATAAAGGAAGCAAGGGTTGCCCAACCGATTAAGTAAACGGTGGACAGGCGGACGCCGGCCATGATCACAGGGATGGCAAGGGGCAGTTCCAAATGGATCACTCTTTCCCATCCGGTCATCCCCATCCCGCGCCCTGCTTCCACCAGTTTTGGGTCAATCCCCTTTACACCGGTGTACGTGTTCCGCAAGATAGGCAGGACCGAATAGAAAAACAACGCCGCAATTGCGGGAAGCTTTCCGATGCCGAAGATCGGAATGAAGAAGGCTAAAATGGCAAGGCTTGGGAAAGTTTGGATAACGCCCGCTATGCCCATCACGATATGTGCCGCCCGCCGGTATTTTGTCAGCCAGATGCCAAGCGGAACAGCGACAACGATGCCCAGGATGACAGCCGTAATGGAGATATAGAAATGCTGCCATGTTTTGAACAACAGTTCGCTCCAGTTGGCTTCCATAAACTGCATGAAGGCTTCCATGATTTTTCCTCCTAACTGATGATTTCAGATACGGCTTCCTCTTCGCCCCAGATGGAGTCGTAAACGATATCGACAAGGCTTGCTCTCGTGACAATGCCAACAAGCCGGTGTTCATGGTCGACAACAGGCACGTATTTAATGCCCCGTTTTAAAATTTTCCGGACGGTATCGCGGATGAGGGTATCTTTTTCCACTGCGATTAAATTCGTTTCCACCATGTCTTTGACAAGAACCGGTTTCCTGCGGTTTCGGTCGATGATTTCGACATCGATATAGCCGAGGAGCACTTTCCGGCTGTCCACGACAAGCAGGGAGTCAACCCGCCGTTCTTTCATGATTTGGATGGCTTCTGTTAATGTTTTATCGCCTGTGACTGTAACGGCTTTCGGGCTCATGATTTGTTCAACGGTCTGGATATTCGGCCGGGCCTGAAGCAGCCGTTCTTTGCCGATAAACGTTTCCACAAATTCGTTGGCCGGTTCGCGGAGAATTTCATCCGGCGTGCCAGTTTGGACCAGTTTGCCGTCGCGCATGATGACAATCTGGTCGGCAAGTTTAATTGCTTCATCCATGTCGTGGGTGACAAATACGATGGTTTTGCCAAGTTCCTTTTGCAGCTTTTTCAGTTCGTCCTGCAGGCTGTCGCGTGTAATCGGATCGAGCGCGCCAAACGGTTCATCCATTAAAATGAGCGGCTGGTCTGCCGCCAGTGCCCGCAAAACGCCAATACGCTGCTGCTGGCCGCCGCTCAATTCATGCGGGTAACGGTCCAAAAATTCTTCAGGCATATCTACGAGCTGGAGCAGTTCTTTGGCCCGCTCCCGTTGTTTTTCTTCAGGCCATTTCAGTAATCGCGGGACAAGAGAGATGTTTTGCTGGATTGTCATGTGGGGGAATAAACCGATTTGTTGAATCACGTACCCGATTTCTCTTCTGAGTTTGACGGGGTCCGTATTTTTGATGTTTTTGCCATTGATATAAATGGTACCCTCTGTTGGTTCAATCAACCTATTGATCATTTTCATCGTGGTCGTTTTACCGCAGCCGCTCGGGCCGATAAAAACGATAAAGCGGCCGGATTCGAATTCGAGATTCAAATCGTCCACGGCGCGTTTGCCGCCCTTATAAATTTTCGAGACGTGGTCAAACTTTAACAATTTTCGCACCTCCAGTTTTTTTGGTTAAAGATTGGTTACAATATAAGTATAACGTAAAATTTGTAAAATGAAAAGTTTACGTATTGTACTTATTATATAGATGATATATATTGTAATTGAAGGCGATTTGTTATTCATTTTTTACGGTACCTTTTTCCGGCATTTGAAAAAGCGGCCAAAAGGAGCATTTCTAAGAGATGGAAGAAAAGACGTTGGACAAGGTTGTCCAGGCGAAGGAACAATATATCGAAAAAATTGCGGACCATATTCGTGCTTTCGGCATCCCGCCAACCGTCGGGCGTGTCCTCGGCATTATCTATATGAACCACAGGCCGATGACACTCGATGAATTGTCCCAGGCAACAGGCATGAGCAAGACAAGGATGAGCCAGGTAGTCCGCGAAATGGTCGATATGAATATCGCAGAAAAAGTGTTTGAAAAAGGGGTCCGGAAAGATCTTTACAATGTCAGCCTCGATTTTTACGACACGTTTGTTGCCATTTTCACGTCCAATTTGCAGAAAATCATTCACCGCAACAAATTTTTTGAAAAAAAATTTGCGCGTGAATTGGCGGAACTGAAGGCCAATGAAGAACTGCCGCCGGAAATGGAAAAACAGCTGAATAACTTCTTAAATGAACTCGGCAATCTTGCGGAATATTATGATTGGCTTTCGCGGCTTGTGGATTTTTTTGAGAGCGGAAAAATTTTTGAATATGTACCGAAGAAAAAACAGGGATAAACGGAGGCCGGCCCATGAGTACAGAAAAAGAAAAAATGATTGCCGGGAAGTTGTACAATGCGGGAGACCCGGAACTCGCGCAGGCGAGGCTTAATGCAAGACGCCTCGTCCGTACGTTCAATGAAACGGACGAAACCGATTTGGAAACCCGGACAGCATTGTTGAAAAAATTATTCGGTTCGACGGGGGAATGCCTCTTTATCGAATCTGATTTCCGCTGCGATTACGGGTTTAACATTCATGTCGGGGAGAATTTTTATGCGAATTTCGATTGTGTAATTCTAGACGGGGGGCCGGTTGAAATCGGGAAAAACTGCATGCTGGCGCCGGGTGTCCATATTTATACGGCAACACATCCGCTTGATGCAAAAACACGCGTGTCCGGCCTGGAGTTGACCAAACCGGTGAAAATTGGCGATAACGTCTGGATCGGCGGACGCGCGGTGATTAACCCGGGCGTTACGATCGGCAACAACGCGGTGATCGCTTCCGGAGCCGTCGTGGTCAAAGATGTGCCCGACAATGCAGTCGTCGGCGGAAACCCGGCGCGGATCATCAAGATGGCGGAATCATAAGGGAGGCGGCGCCTTCCTTTTTTGTCGATGCAAGAAGGGATGCAAGCCTGGTATCAACGAAACGCCATGGGAAACCCGGGAAGTTGGGAAAAGCCGGGAGAGCAGTTAAAGCCAGGGAAAAGAGAGGACGTGGAAAAAACACTCTCAAAATTGGGGTTATGTAAACATAGCCTATCGAGTGACCAGAATCAGTGAAAACTGGCGGCCATCAGTAAAAAAACAGCGGAATGTCAACCATAACAAGCCACCCTGCGGTCAAGGTGGCTTGCCCCTTAATCTTTTTGCTTGGCTGAAACGGCAGCCCAGAGCGCTGCCCCGACAAATGCAGCTATGGCGGCTGATGCAAGCGGATATTTGCTCATCTTGACATAATAACTGTTTCTGCGCATCCAGCCTTTATTCGTGCCCCGTTCATGCAGGCCGTAACCCGGATGGTAGAGGGCGCTGTCCACTTTCGACTTTGACGGCCGGTCGCTGTGCTGCGTCCGGTACATGGTCAGCTCCATTAATTTATCCATGAACCGTGGCAAGAAGCGGCCTAAGACTGCGACCATTTTTGCCTGCGATCCGACATACATATCCCGCTACGGGTGCTCGGCTGCAAACAGGATGGCTTCCGCGACGGCTTGAGGCGGGTAAATCATGGACATATAATGCGCCGGTTGTTTCTTAAGGTAGCTGCACGCATGCTCATTATACGGCGTATCGATCCGGCCGGGGTGAACGAGCGTAATCGAAACGGGCGCATGCTCTTTTTCAAGTTCCATCCGGATGCTTTCCGTAAAACCGTGCAACGCAAATTTAGAGGAAGCATAGGTGGACTGGATGACGGTTCCGCGGTCGCCGAACAGGCTGCCGATATTGATCACAGCGCCGGACACGCCGCGGCTTTTGTAATGCTGGACGGCTAACCTTGTCCCGTATACGGCGCCCCAGAAATTCGTGTCATACATGCGTTTCATGTCTTCAATGCTGACGTCCATCGCTTCGCCAAAAATCGAAACGCCGGCATTGTTCACCCAGGTCTCAAAGCCGCCGAACGTTTTAATGGCGGTTGCCGCAATATGCTTCACATCTTCTTCGCGGCCGACATCCGCCCGCACCCAGATGGCGGAACTGCCATTATTTTTTAACTCATTGGCAAGAATTTTCAACGCGTGCTCATTCCTTGCTGCGAGTACAAGCCGTGCGCCGCGGGCTGCAGCCATTCTTGCGGTGGCAAGCCCGATCCCGCTCGAAGCGCCGGTGATCACGATGACCTGGTCTGCCAGTTTTTTCAGTGATAATGGTTTTTCCATACTGGCATCCATACTGCCGTTGCCTTGTTGTACATAAGATTGGTCCAATGTATGCCCTCCTTCAATAAAGTTCAATTATCTCTCATTTACTCGCATATTCTCCAAATTTCATAGGTATTTGATTTACACCTAATCGTTGTCACAC
>NZ_ALAS01000290.1 GCF_000290615.1 Heyndrickxia coagulans DSM 1 = ATCC 7050 | reverse complement strand
CCGAAATTCATCTCCCACCTACTCATTGGTGCGATTCGCACCTTCACATTCCTTGAGGATGGGAGACTTCTTTCGGAAAGCCGTTAAATTTGATTCAGCGGGATAGACTGTGAAAGTGACTTATTTCTTATTCAATTAGGAGTCCGTGCCGCAGTGAACGCGACACCAGCGGGTGAATGAAAATCAAGTCGGCACATATTTTCAGAATAGAAATTAACTTCCCACTGGCTATATTGAGTGTTTTTCAATTCCTCATAGGTAAAATACTAACTTCGGCGGCGGCAATTTGTGCCTCCCTCTTTGTCTGTTTCAATTCCTCATAGGTAAAATACTAACGGTATTTTCCAACGTGTTTACTGACTGGAATACTGCGTTTCAATTCCTCATAGGTAAAATACTAACTTCGGTTTATATCGTATCAACTCTAGTTTTACAGTCGCGTTTCAATTCCTCATAGGTAAAATACTAACAAAAATATCGCGTCCAGCTAGTAGACTCAAACGAAGTTTCAATTCCTCATAGGTAAAATACTAACACGGCAAAAACAACGCCTTACTATGTCACAGCGAGGTTTCAATTCCTCATAGGTAAAATACTAACATACTCGAGGAAAGGCCTAGCAATTTATACGCGGTGTTTCAATTCCTCATAGGTAAAATA
>NZ_ALAS01000289.1 GCF_000290615.1 Heyndrickxia coagulans DSM 1 = ATCC 7050 | reverse complement strand
TTAGTCCTAAAACTATTTTAACCTACTGGGGAAACGGGTTCACCTGTTTTTGTTTCAGTGGGGTGGAATTTTTGTCCACTCCTTATTTTTGTATTATTTTTGCTTGTTTCCCCCTCTTTTTAGGGGGGAAATTTTTTTACCCTTTTTTCAAACCCTTGGGCTACAAGGAGTCTGTAACATCGCAATTACCTCCTGAAGGAGTGTTTGAACTGCTTCTTTTCCATGTATTCTGCAAATTTCTCGCTTGTATACTGGGATCCCAAATCAGAATGCAAGATCAATCCCGGACCTGGACGTTGTGCCTGATAAGCGTTTTCTACTGCCTTTAAAGCCAGTTCAGTCGTCATGTGGCGGTCAAAAGCGTAACCGACAATCTTTCTGGAATGTAAATCCATTACGGAAGCCAGGTAGCACCAACCGTCTCTCAAAGTATGAATGTACGTAGGGCTTGCTGAACGAATCAAATTTGGTCAGATACAAGCCAAATTCCGATTATCAAAATATAAAATGGTGTTGTGCAAAAATTTCAAAA
>NZ_ALAS01000288.1 GCF_000290615.1 Heyndrickxia coagulans DSM 1 = ATCC 7050 | reverse complement strand
CCGAAATTCATCTCCCACCTACTCATTGGTGCGATTCGCACCTTCACATTCCTTGAGGATGGGAGACTTCTTTCGGAAAGACGTTAAAAAATTTTTTCTCAAAAACGGACCGGCTTAAAAAATATACAGGCCTTGTATTGATTTTTATGACCAGGTTTTCCTTAACCAATTGATTCAGGTATGTGCTGACCGTATTGCGTTTGACATGGAATACTCTCTGCATGCCGTTCGCAGTTAACTGTTCTGAGGGATGTTCCCAATCAAATTTTTCAGTTTCTTTACTTAAGAAACCAAGGTGTCATTTTTTAAAGACATTCCATGTTCACTCCCTTCGTATTTATTTCAAAAATTTTATCCTCATCATCACTCGTATTATAGCAGAAGATGCGGAAACTTTTCGGCAAAATCCGATGAAAATATTTTTCATATTGGAATAATCAAAAAAGTATGCAGAGCATTTGCCAAAATTCTTGGTTTTTCACCATTATTCTAGAAAAAATTTTCTTTCAGACTATGAAGAGTTTGGTTATGGCAAACGGAGAAATATAGAACAGTCAAATGGAGAAAATGCATCGGATGGTTGGGGTATGAAAAACAGCCGGCATAAGTTTTCAAGCGAAAAAAAGGAAAAAAGCAAAACACAAATGAAGTAGGGCTTGCTGAATGCATTCATCCAGCAAGCCGGGACATATATTAAACCCCCTTCTTAATGAAGCAGGGGGTAAGGCGTTTTCAACAATCGCTACTTTTTTGATTTGCCCATTTCTATAAGCGTTTCAACTCTTCCTCAATCGGTGTATCTCCCGAAATGAGGTCGAATGCTTTCCGGTATGTTTTCGGTTCGTCGAGGCTTGCGAGAATGGTGCGTGCGACGTCTTCACGCGGAATGGTGCCGCGTTTTAAGTTTTCCGACGCTTCGACTTTTCCGGTGCCGGGTTCGTTCAGCAAGCCGCCCGGCCGAATGATCGTATAATTCAGCTTGGTTGACTGGAGCACGCGGTCTGCATAATGCTTGGCAACATAATACGGCTTGATGGCCTCGCTCCAGTTTTCGCGGTGGTGGGCCTGGAGCGCACTCACGATAACAAAACGGCTGATGCCTGCTTTTTCTGCCGCCTCCATCGTTTTCACCGCACCGTCCAAATCGACAAGTAACGTTTTGTCCGCGCCTGTGTGCCCGCCGGAACCAGCGGTAAACACAATGCAATCGCATCCCTTCGCCGCTTCCGCCAGCTCATCGACAGTACCTTCCAAATCGGATATGACCGCATCTACCCCTTTTTGCCTGAAAAATTGGGCCTGTTCTTCTTTCCGCACCATGGCGCGCGGGATATGGCGGTCACTTTTTTGTAAAAGGTCCACAAGGATTTTACCGATCTTGCCGTTTGCGCCAGCAACAAGTACTTTCATTCAGTCCATCTCCTTTCGTTTTCTTCCATTATTTCAAATAGAAAACGGAGAAGCAAATGATTAAGACGGGGCGTGGATGCTGCATACTTAGGGCTGGAACTTCTATTGTTTCCCCGGCAAAGCAAAAAATCCGCATCTTTCCGCGGATTTTCACTCCATAATGGACACACCTTTTTTAGAAATATGAAGCGCAAGCGGGGTAATGCCTGCCGCTTCCCATGCTGCTTTCAAGGCGGCAGCTTTCTCTTCCCCCGCTGCAAATGCAATGCCGCAGTCTCCGCCGCCCGAGCCCGATGATTTTCCGGCACCGAAACGGCCGGCAATGTCTGCAAGTTGCTTCAATGGCGCCGTTTCAATGGCGGTGTGGGCTGCTGCTTCAAGCTTCTGCAAAGCACGCCGGTTTTGCCGGATACTTTCAAATACGCCGGCCGCATCCTGCTGCATGAAACTTTCCGCCAGTTTATCCACTGCGGCGGTACTTTCTTGCAAAAATGCCGTGTATGTTTCGGTTGCCGCCTCCCGCAATTTGCCGATACGCTCCACCATCGGCCCGGTTGCCACCGCTTTCCCGGTCCAGCCTGTGCAAAAAATGAGGCCCGGGGGAAGTTCCAAATTGGAAATGGCCAAATGCGGCCATGTTTCTGCCAGCAATTCCGAAATCGTGCAGCCCGCTTCCAACCGGGAAAAAATCCAATCCGGCCTGAATGCGGCATATTTCAGCATGCCGCCGTACACGGAAGCAGCAAGATCCGCGCCGGACCCGTTGCCCTGTGTTTTCAGATGGGCCACGGCGGCCAGTTTAAAAATCGCTTCCTTCGTATCCGGCATCCCTTGATGGGCATGCAAAAGGGCGGCAAGGACGGCAGAAAGAATCGCTGCACTGGAACCGAGCCCGTATTTTTGCCCTGTTGCGGGATCATCCAATTCACTCGTTACCGTGATGTGAAGCGGGCGGAGCGGTATCGATTTTTCCATAAGCAGCCGGTAAAAAACGGCGAGTGCATTTTGGATAAACCGGAGTTTCGAGTCATCGTGGTCAAAGCGGACTTCCCCGTTCTCCACACGCCACGCTGCATGCGGAATGCCAATCTGCGGCAAAGAAAAAAGATTCTCCGTGCTTTCTTTTACCTCTATTGTGATGTACCGGTCTACCGCGGCAACCACAGCAGGGCAACCGGGTTCAATGACCGCATATTCGCCGGCAATCATCAATTTGCCCGGCGCCTTTACTTGAAATTGCATCCCGTTCATCTCTTTCAATCCTTTTTAGGTCGGTTTACCCGTCAAATTTGCAAACATCGCGTCCAATGCCCGCCTGCTGCACCCGCTTTTGCGGACACATCCTCTGTCTAACTGGCGAACGGCAATCCGGGCGTTTCCCGCGTCAAAAGCAACCCCCAAGGTGTTTCCAAAAGCCGTGTGAAAAGGGTTCCATTCGCACAGCCGCAATCCGGTTACGGGCATGGCGCCGCCAAATAGCGCGAAACAGGCCGAAATGGTTTTTCAGCCGCAGCTGCAGAAGGAAAGCGGCATTTTATAATCACGAAAGAAAGCCCTAACATGGATGTTTTGGAGCTTCCCTGCCGGCGTTCCAAAGTCCCGGAAAAAATTAAAACGGGCCGTATTGAATGCCCGGACCCGGATGGCAAACCAGCACTTCGCGGACGGACGGGACGGCTGCAAGCGCATTGTACACCGTCTCTTCATCTTTTCGTTCACACAGCACTTTTACATTCGGCCCGGCGTCAATTGTAAAATAAGCTTCAATCCCGCGTTCGCGCAAAAGCGCCACTTCCTGCATAACATCGAGCGTCGCACTTTGCCAGTATAAAAAGGGCGGGTCGGCGCTGATCGTTGTCGCATGCATTTTTAACGCATTGGCTTCAAGCACGCGCCCCAAAAGCGAAAAATCGCGCGCTGCAATCGCGGATTTTGCGGCGGCCAAATCTTTTTCCACGGTTTCCATCCAGGCTTTATAAAACGGCGACGTGGTGACCGTCCGTTTCATCCCTTCCCTGCTCGAAATTTTTTTCTGCTTTGATTCCACCAGGCAAGATAAAATGCTGAGATTCCAATCGTCTTCGCCAAGAATCGGAACCGCGTACGAATCGGAACCATCCGCTTTTTCACCTTTTTGCCACTCAACAAAACCGCCGTAGATGCTGCGGCAGGCGGACCCGGAACCTTGGCGCGCCAAGATTGACAGCGTGCGCCCGTCCACCTCAAGGCCGAGCGCTTTAACGGCCGCAGCCGCAAGCGCCGCCATGCCGGATGCGGAAGAGGCAAGCCCGGCAGCGATCGGCACTTCGTTTTGCGATTCTATATATGCATATCTTTTTTCTCCCGCAAATGCCCTGATCTTATCCATAAAGCGGGAAATTTTCGCTGTTTCCGCATCAATGGCCGGTTTTCCGTTCAAAAAAAACACATCCGCTTTTAAAGCGGGATCATAAGCCACCTTTGTTGTCGTATAAAACCTGTCCAGCGTAATGGACAGGCTGCTGTTCATCGGGAGAAAAAGCTTTTCGTCCCGTTTCCCCCAGTACTTGATCAGGGCAATATTCGTATGGGCCCTCGCTGTTGCCTCCATCTTTCATCGTTCCTTCCAGTCAAAATGCCTTCCTGAGAGAGCTGCTTTGAAAAGGGCACCGTTCTGCCAATTCTATTCCCGCTGCCGGACAAAAAAGCGCTTTGGCCAACTGCCTCCAAAGGAAAATGCCTCAAACATTTTATGGCAAGAGGCAACTGCCCGCGATTCCCCATTCTCAGCAGCCTTCGCACCGCTGCCGGATAAAAGGGCCCCTTTGCCAGCCGCTTTAACGGAAAATGCCTTCTCATGATCCGCCCGGCTTCAAAGGGCCACCTTCTTCCTTCCCATCACTGTCGGACAAAAAGAGCTGCCCGCTACAAGCAAAAACAGGTAGCCTCTTTCCATGAAGCATCTCCTGTTTACGGGGCTGTGCTATCATGTTTCTATTGCGGGATCACGGTCATCCTTCCAGCGAAAATTGCCATACTTGCGCGGCGCCTGCTTTTTGCAGGGCTTGGGCCACTGCTGAAGCTTTTTTCCTGCTTTCGGCGAGCGAAATAATGCAGCCGCCCCGGCCTGCGCCGGTCAGCTTGGCACCGAGTGCGCCGGCTGACCGTGCTGCAGCGCACAATGTGTTAAGCCCTTCGTCGCTGACACCCAAAACGGAAAGCTGTGCATGTGCTTCATTAAATAAACGGCCGAGATGCAATCCGTCTTTTTCAATCAATGCCCTTCCCGCTTCGTGCACGATTTCGCCTAAACGGCTGATGGCGGACTCCACCGTTTTCGGGTCAGAACCGCTTTTTTCACGGATGCTCCCGACCGCCATTGCCGTATTATGCACGCGCCCGGAATCGGCGACCACCAGATAAAACGGAAGCGAAAACGGAAGCGGCCGGGCCGCCTTCCCTTTTTCAAACCAGATCGGGTCATTGCTGATGACTGCCATCATATCGATGCCGCTCGGATTCCCGTGGGCAAAATTCTCAGCAATTTGGACAAACCGTTCAAGTTCCATTTTCGTTAATTGTTTTTCAAAAAAAGCATATAGCCCGCGGACAATGGCAACGGCAACAGCGGCACTCGAGCCAAGCCCGCGCCCGATCGGAATGGTCGATTCCAGTTTAATTGCCAAATTTTCGGCCGGCTTTTTTAACGTACGGAGGATTTCTTTGACACATGCCCTGATTCCGTGAAGCCTTTCCGGCGCTTTATCCAGCGCCCCTTTGTAAAACCGGCAGTCAATGGAGAGCGGGCCTTGTTTCCGGATGACTGCCGTTTCAATTTTCACATGATCGAATGGAAGCGCGATCGCCGGTTGCCCGTAAACGACAGCATGTTCCCCCGCTAAAATTAATTTTCCGTGTGCCGTCCCGGTTGCTGTATTGCCGGGAATTTTCATCATGTTTACCCCTCGCTTTCCCTTGCCAGACCGATGCGCGGTTTTCGGGAAAATTTTTTTCAAAAAAGCCCTTCATTGTGCCGCTCCTTAAAAGGTGCCATACAGCAAAAAAGTCATCTATGTTATCCAGCGGTGAAGGAGTCGCTGGCAAACCTGTTTATCCTATTCAATCCAGTATCGCCACTTTTCGACAATGCCTATTTTATCGCAACAGGACGCGTGATGACAATGGTTTGGGCCTTGAGCATATATATGAAAATATGGGCCGGATTCCCGAAAGTTCCAAAAGAAAACCGGCCGTTGGAAATCCAGCTGTAATCCGGTACTTATAAAACCGGTTCGTGCGAAATTCACTTAAGGGCTGTGTCCGTGCATCCGCCTTTTGCGACGGATGTGGAAAGATTGCTGTGCCCATTCCCGTTTCTACAGGTGATGAAACGAGAGAATCCATTTTTTAAATCGGTGCCAAAAAATAACCGCTCATGGTTGTGAGGCTATCCACAAACAGAGCGATCACAGGATTTATTTCACGGTATCGTGATTCCCCGTCCATTCTATCGAAAATTGATCTTATTTGCAATAAAAGCGCAACGATTTGAACATAATGGAAGTGATAAGGAGGATGTTTTGTGAAAGTCAGCGTCATACTTCCCGTTTACAATGTTGCAAATTATTTGGATGACTGCATGGAAAGCCTCGCCCGCCAGACCTTGCCGACTTATGAAATCATTGCCGTTGATGACGGTTCAAAAGACGGGAGCCGGAAAGTTTTGAAAAAGTGGGCAGCGCGCCTCCCGCAGCTGAAAATCATCCGCCAGAAGCATAGCGGCGCACCGGGCGGCCCCCGGAACAAAGGGCTTGCGCTTGCCACCGGCGATTACATTCATTTTCTTGATCCGGACGATTATATTGACCATGACTTTTACGAAAGTTCATTTGCCTGCATCCGCAAGCACGACCCCGATATCGTCGTGACGAATAGATACAAATTCAATTCCAGGCAAAAATGGCAGGTGTATACGTTTAAACTGCTCGGGCTGTTTGAGGAAAGCCGGCTGACAAACTTGTACGAAACGAAAAACCTGATCCATAACCTGGGGCCTGCCAATAAAATTTTCAAACGGGATTTTTTAACGCGGAACGGGCTTCGTTTTCTTGAAGGCTGCCGTTTTGAAGATGTCCACTTTATCACCTGCTGCCTGTACCTTGCAAAAAAAGTGTTCATCCATTGCGGCACGCATTACCACTGGCGGAAACGCGAATCTTTGCGCAATTTGTCGATTACGCAAAAGAATTTTATGTTCCGCGCTGTCGCCGACCGGGTGCGCATCCACCGGGAAATTGATCGGTTTTTAATGGCACAGGGGCTGCTCGGCCACCGTTACATTAAAGATATCCGGGCTATCCTCGATTTTACGCGTTATGCTTCGAATTTGTATCGCTACTTGCCGCATGCCCGGCGCCGCTTTTTTCCGCTTGTAAACCATTATTTGCAGGACATTGACGAGCGGGCGTTCGACTATGTGCCGGAACCGGAGCTTGTGCGGGCGCGCTATTTTTTCCTGCGCAACGGGATGCCGTTTGAATTTGCGGCAACAGCAAGCGTTTCGCGCGGGTACTTGCCGGTAACCCCGGACGGCTGCTTTGATTTCCGCGCTTTTAAAGGGAAGCATGCTTTCGACCATCTGCTTCCGGATTCTGTCCGCGTGCCGCCGGGTTTGCAACCGGAAAAAGCGGAACTGCTTGCCGCAGATTTATGCAACCGCGCCCTTTCTCTAAAAGGGTTCGGCCAGATCGGCTATGTGCCGCCTCGCTCAAAGCAGGACGCGGGCATCACGGTGATTTTGCAAAACCGCACCACAAAAGAGGAGCGGCGGATTCCGGCTGTGATCCGGCTGTTGCCGCAACGAAGAATGCGCTTTGTTGCTGCTGTTGATGTGGCGCTTTTGGCGGACTGGCTTGCTTTACAGCAGACGGCGGATCTTTTTCTCGAGATCAGGGCAGGCACTTTGCTGAAAAAACTCCGCCTTCATGCCGATCCGCATGCGAAACTCGGAAACTATGGCAGATGCGGAAAGCTTACGGTCACGAAGTATGGAAATGTTTCGATTGTCCCGGCTGCGGTGGAGCAGCGGAAAAGAGCATAATTTCCATATTTTGGTTCGTTTTATTTTGTGCCTGCCGGGAATAGGAACAGTGCAAGGCCAATACATCTTAAAAGAAGGGACTGGTAAAGTTTTTGATGAAAGACTTGACAGCAACTTCATCTTCCGTATTTGGCACTGCATTTGTCCACCGGGCAAGTGGGACGACCGTCCGGAACCGGTATACTTTCGGTGAAGGTTCGTGTCCGCCTACTATTTGAAGCCCCGGACTTATCTGAAGCCAGGTTTGGATAAGCCCGGACTGAACGTCATCTGAATATCAAATTTGGATGAGGCAAAAGGCGCAATCCGATCGGGTTGCGCTTTTTGTCCGTGTGCTCCCTGTCCCTGGTATGCTTTGGAAATCCCGGCATTTGCCTGCAGCACAATCGCTTTATTCCCCGCCCGGTTCATGTTAGCATGAAGATAGGAATACACGTGATAGAAGGAAAGCGATACGTTGAGGTGAAGAAGATGAGTGGAATCGTTGGGTACATTGGCAGACATTCGGCACAGCCGGTTCTGCTCGATTGCCTGAAAAAACTGGATTACCGGGGCTATGATTCAGCAGGCATTGCCGTCTCCGATATGAAAACCATCGGCGTCCGCAAAGAAAAAGGGCGCGTCGAAGATCTGGAAGCTTCCCTCCAGCTCGAACCGATTCCCGCCGGATGCCTTGGGATCGGCCACACAAGGTGGGCATCACACGGGATGCCGACCGTTGAAAATTCCCATCCGTTATGCGATGAAGAAGCACGTTTCTACGTTGTTCATAACGGGATCATTGAAAACTACCAGCAATTAAAAAAATTTCTTATCGCGCAGGGGCATCGTTTACAAACGGACACCGACACAGAAGTCATTCCGTATCTTCTCGCGCATTATGATACCGGCAATTTTGAAGAAACCGTGCGGATCGTCATTCCGCAATTAAAAGGTGCGTTTGCGCTTGCAATCATGGCAAAAGATCACCCGAACCAGATTATCGCCATTTCTTATGATAATCCACTCATTATCGGCTTTGGCAGCGGGGAAACGTATCTCTCCTCGGATATCCCGGCGCTGCTTTCGTATACAAAGGAAATTTATCCGATTAAAAACGGCGAAATGGCCATTTTGACCCAGACAAAAGTGGAAATTAAGACACTTTCCGGGGAGAAAATTCTGCCGGAAAAGACATCCGTGCGCTGGAATCAAGACGAACTCAACCTGCAGGATTACGGCCACTACATGTTAAAAGAAATCATGGAGCAGCCGGAAGCGATTAAACGCACGTTAAAAAACCGGTTAGCGGCCGGTGATGTCATTATTCCGGAAGTCGAGGAATTTTTCAAAGAACAGCAGCTTACCGATATTGAAAAAATTACCATTGTCGGCAGCGGCACCTCGCACCACTCCGGCATGATCGGCAAAAAGATTTTGGAGACGATGCTGGATATCCCAGTCGAAGCGGCGATTTCGTCTGAATTCAGCTGCGAACACGGCCATTTAAATGAAAAACATCTTGTCATTGTGATGAGCCAGTCGGGGGAAACGGCGGATACGATTTCGGCCTTGAAAAATGCGAAAAAATTCGGGGCACCGGTGATTGCAATTACTAATTATTGGAAAAGCACATTGGGAAGGAAATCGGACTGTCTCATTTATACACATGCCGGTCCGGAACTCGCGGTCGCCGCGACAAAAGCATACACCACCCAGATCACCGCACTCATTTTGCTTACGATTGTGCTGACGAAAAAACTGAACGGCCCTGGAAAGGATAAAATTCCTGTCCTGCTTGATGCCCTTCATTCACTCGCCGATGACGTGGAAAAATGCCTGGTGATGACGCAGGATGCCATCGACCAGTTTGCACAGGTCACAAACGACCAGGAGCATCTATTCCTGATTGGCCGCGGGCTCGATTATGTGCTGGCGCTTGAAGGGGCGCTCAAACTCCAGGAAGTCGCCTATCTCCATGCGGATGCCTACGCGGCGGGAGAAATGAAACACGGCACGATGGCTTTGATCACGCCGGGTGTTCCGGTCATTGCCCTTGCCACCCAGGAACATTTGCGCGACAAGGCCATAAACAATATTAAAGAAGTAAAGGCACGCGATGCATATGTCGTCGGGATTACGACGACGGGAGATGACGAAGTGAGCGCCGTTGTGGACGAAGTGCTCTACATTCCGGAAGCACACCCGTTTCTCATGCCGGTCCTGGCCGCCATCCCGCTGCAGCTGCTTGCTTATTATGCCGGCATCGTACGCGGCTATGACGTTGACCGCCCGCGCAACCTGGCGAAGAGTTTAACCGTCGAGTAAAGGGAAATCGCGTGAAACTTTTTCAGTCCATGCCTTTCACACAAAAACCGCCCGGGAAAAGGATCCTGGCGGTTTTTTCTCTTTCGGGGCAGGCTCCCATTTGATTTTTTATCATATAATAAGCATTATAAATAATTCCATTTCTTTTTGTTTACAGCAATAATCCCTAATCTATATTGATTCCCATTCTCAATTATTCAAAAAAATTTATATTAATTGAGAATAAATGCTATTCTTTTTCCTTTCTTCGTGCTACAATACAGGTGAAATAAGTTTACTCAGGAAGAGGTGTGCGATGATGCCGGAATATGATTATCACCACCTTCCGCATGTCAAAGTCCAGTCCGCATCAAAAAAAGCGTTATGGGCAACGCTTGTCCTAACCTTGTTTTTCACGTTTGTTGAAATGATCGGCGGCCTGGTTTCGCATTCGCTTGCTTTGCTTTCCGACTCGGCACATATGGCTTCAGATGTCATTGCGCTCCTCTTCAGCATGCTTGCTTTGTTTATGGCGACACGCCCGCCAAACCGCAAATATACATTCGGCTATTTACGGTTTGAAATCGTTGCATCGTTCCTGAATGGGATTGCGCTCATGGGCATTTCAATCGGCATTTTCATTGAAGGGATTAAGCGCCTCGTCCATCCGCAACCCATTGATTTTAAGTGGATGTTTCTCATTGCCATGACCGGGCTTGTTGTGAATATTATCCTCACCATTGTGCTGCACCGGAGCACAAAAGAAGAAGAAAACTTAAATGTCAAAAGCGCATTATGGCATTTTATCGGGGACTTATTGAATTCGGCCGGCGTGATTGTTTCCGCCCTGCTCATTTATTTTACGGGAATGAATTTCTTTGATCCGCTCATCAGCATCGCAATCGGCGGCGTCATTTTTTACGGCGGCGCCAAAATCGTCCGCGCTTCCTATTTGATCCTGATGGACACCGTGCCGGAAGGGTTTGATTTAGAGCAGATCCGCACAGATATGTATCAAATTGAGGGCATTGAAGACGTCCATGACATGCATCTTTGGAACATTACTTCCGACCATTGTTCGCTGACCGCCCATGTCTTTGTCAAGCATTCATCTGAACCGATGCGCGTCATTTTAGCTGTAAATCAGATGCTCGAACAAAAATACGGCATCCGCCATACGACCATCCAGACAGAAGACCCCGCCATCCATGACCATACCGATTATCTCCGGCAGAAAAACCGGACTGTTTCACTGTAGCTGCTGCTCAGCAGGTACAGTTTTTTTGTTTTCCAGCCAGACAACCCATTTGTAAAACCCGGCCACAATGAGCAGGAGGAACGGATTTACGAGCGCCGAAATGGTGAAATCCCACCATCCGTAATGAAAATAGCCCCATGGTGCCGGCAGCAGGGTGATCCACTCATACCCCAGCATAAGCACTTCCCAAACAGCAATATAAAGTATCTTTTTTGGCCATCTTTTTCCAAACGGAAACCAGTTAAGATACAAAATATTCACAGGCGGAAGTAAACAAATCATACCCGGGAGATTCTCCCAGTCCACCCCTTTTGTAAAATACCAGTAGCCATGGTACTTGTAGTCGATATATAGATCACAAACCAGGTGGAAAGCTATGATGAACGTCCAAATCTGTACGATCTGCCCCGGGGAAAGCCGCTTATTGGCACAAAAAACAGTCAGATTAAAAACAATGAGGGAAACAACATACCCAATCATGTTTGATCCTCGCAATCGATGAAGATCTTTTTCCGGCGGGCTTCAAGCAAAGTGCCGGTCCTCCGGCTGGCATCACAGTTTACGGACTAATGCGCTGCCTCGCGCACGATTTGTGCCGCTGTTTGTGCATCCACGCGCAAAAAGGAACAAAGCGCTTCATCTGGCGCATCCCGGCCAAAAAGCAAATAGAACTCTTCTATCGCTTTACGGTGCGCATCTTTACTGGTATGCCCGCAAACCTGGCAGTGCCACGCGCCATTGTTAAAATCCATTTCAAAACGGCGGCACAGCGGACACCCGACCCCCGTATACATTTCACTTTGGTCAACCGGCCACGGACAGATCCCCGGATTTTTGCGGCATTCCAGCAAATGCTTGTGCCATTTTTTAAAATGCTTGCCGTCCAGGACCAGCTGGCTGTATGTTTCCAGCATCTTTGTCACTTTATAAACAGCCTGGCTTGCTGGGCAGATCCTCAATTCATCTGCTGAATTGACAACAGGCATTTTCAACTCGGCCCCCTCATGGCAAAGGACAAGCAAATACTCCAGCGGCAATTCGGGTAAATGCCGCATCCGGGCCCATGTACACAAGATTTCTCTTTGTTTTTGCAGGCACGCAAACGGTTCCGGCCAGCCTTTTTCCTTCCCGCCTTTTTGCTGGATAAGCTGGGCAAAAGCCGGATCCGGAAAAATCGCGCCGGATAAATGATTGTAGCCTGTAATCAACACAAAATTTCGTGTGAGAATCAACCCGTCCAGGCATGTGTTTGTTATGGGGAGTGCATGGTAAACATAGAATTGGCCAGACGGAAGAATCTCCAAAAACCGGTCTGCCCGCTTCTCCCTTTTATATTTTGCATCCCACTTTTTTACATCCCTAGCAATCTGCCCATACAGCGGATGCCTTTCGGGCAGCCTCCCCAGCAGCGCCTCTCCCGCCCGGATTTGCGCGGGGTATTCCCGCTGTTTTACAATCACGTCCAACTTCCCCTTTTTTAATGATTTTTTTTATTTTATTCGCAGTGGGAGAATAAATATGTTAAAATTAAGAATATTGTGGTGGGAGGTGCTGTTTGTGCGTCTGTATTTTGATCGGTTTGAAAATGACCAGCCTGTTCGTTCCTGATGCGGGGGACGAACAGCCGCTTCGAAACCCCCGTCTGGCTGTTAGATAAAAAATAAAGACGGAGGTTGATGACTGTGAAAAACAAATGGGCAGGCGCACTTTGCCTCGCGCTTGCATCCGGCATCTGGGGCGGGATGTATGTGGTCAGTAAATATGTCTTGAACTTTGTACCGCCGCTTACGCTTTTATGGTTGCGGTATATGATCGGTTTTGCCGCACTGTACGCGCTATTGCATGCCGGCAGAAAGAAAAAGGGAAAGGCAAGCCTTGCAAAAAAAGACTGGCTGCTGCTTGCCTGGATCGGGTTTGTCGGCTATTTTGCATCCGTTGCCATGCAGTTTATCGGGACGCAAAAAGCGGATGCCCATACCGGCGCGATCATCACGTCCGCTTCTCCGGTTTTTATCGTGATATTCGCGCGCTTCATTTTAAAAGAAAAACTGACCGCACGTAAAATGCTGGCGCTGATTATCGCATCAGCGGGCGTTGTCATCGTGATCGGCTGGGACATCCATCTTCAAACCTATTTTTGGGGCAGCCTGATTCTGGCTGGAGCGATGATCACATGGGCACTTCTGTCCGTTTATGTAAAAGTGGCTTCCTGGAAAATGGATTCGTTAACCATTACAACATACGCCATTTTGTTCGGGCTGCTGTTTACAACGCCTTTTGCCGCCCGCGAAGCCATGATGGCCTGGCCTGTATCATCGGGCGGTTTTTGGGGAATGGCAGGTATTTTGTATCTCGGTGTCATCTCTACAGCCGGCGCTTTCTTCCTGTGGAACAAAGGGCTTGAAATGGTAGAAGCCGGCAGCGGGTCACTTTTTATGTTTCTGCAGCCTGTCACCGGCTCTTTTCTCGGCTGGCTTTTGCTTCATGAAAGCCTGAACGGCCGCTTCTTTGCCGGCGGCGCCCTGATTCTGGCTGCGATTGCCATTTCATTGCTCCCGGAAAGGATGCGCCTCGTGCCCCGGATGGAAACGCAAAAAAATATATCGGATTAAAATAGCAGCATAAGGCAAGGCCTGCCGCATCGGTCTTGCCTTTTTTGTTTCTTTTTTTGCGAATTTGCAGGAATTTTTGCCGCTTTTATCGAAAAAGGGGATAAAAAGGTTCCGGGAGGCAGAACAATGGATCGGTACAGTTGCTTGGCATATCTTTTGTTTCAAACTGGTGATGGCACGGTAAAAGAAGCGGCAATCCGCCTTGTACAGGGCAGCCTTACGCTTGAGGAAGCAAAAGCAGACAGCACGCTCAAGCCGTATCTGGAAGCATGTGAAAAACGGCTGAACATACAGCCGCCGGATGCCGGGCTGGTTTATGCATTTATGGCAAATTACGTATACGCCGTTTAAAATCTGGCAGGGCAAACCGGCGGACTTCTAAAAGGCATAATCCGCTTTGCTCCGAAAGCGGATTGTGCCGCCGCAAAACGTACGCCCTGCCTCTCCTAGTGGTTTTGCAAGTTTTGAGGTTCGTCCGCAGTTATAGGCAGGAAGTTCCGTTACAGAAAACTTATAAAAAGTTATAATTTCTTACAACTTTTATGTTTCCTTACTTCTTCATCGTGTCTGCTTTCACGTCTATCTATTAAACAGATCGCTACTTGCATTTGGTGTAACACTCCAAAGTCGTAAATTCCCGACTAACGAATCGGTACATGTCTACATTAACTTGCATTGTTAAAATACAGATTCTAAAACATTCTCACCATATTTTTTAAGATTTATAGACGCTTGATAATCTCGGTCAACAATATTTCCACATCCGCATTCAAAAGTTCTATCGGATAACTTCAAGTCTTTTTTAAGTTTTCCGCAGCAAGAACACAACTTAGAACTTGGAAACCATCTATCCGCCAAAATGAAGCGAATATTATTCCAATTCGACTTGTATTCAATTTGTCTTCTAAATTCATGAAAACATTGTTGTTGAACAGATTCAGCTAAATGTTTATTTTTCATCATACCTTTTACATTCAAATCTTCTAAAACAATAAACATTGGTTTTCTGTTTACGATTTCAGAAGTGATTTGATGTATGTAGTTATGACGAATATTCGTTATTCTTCGTGAAACTTTTAAAAGTTGCTTTTCACTTTTTATAATGCTGCGTGTTTTCTTATAACGACTACCCTCCTTATTCATTTGATAATAAATTATAAAGTCAACAAAAATTTTAATAACTTTTTATAAGTTATTAAAAACTGTTTAAGCCCCCTGTAGTTTTGCGTCTCCATTTTTCAATGGATTTGCCCCTTTGATATAGGTCTTTTATCCTATTATACTGTATTTCTGTCCAAAAGAAACCGTCAGTCAAAGGATAAGAAAGGGCAATTCGGTTAAAATTTGTCGTCTGCAGCTGCCGGAAACGTTTATGGCGGGTCCGCCAACGCCCCCGCCTCATCGCTGAAGCAAGGGGCGTGGATGCGGCATGCTTTCCGCTGTTTTACGCCGAAATGGCACGCGCTGTCCTGTGCTTTTCAGCGGCCTTGCGTTTTGCCGGATCTGTTTCCGGCATGTTAATTTACGAACCGCTCTGTTTTTCCGAGCTTTTCCCAGTATTCGTTACGCAGGCGGACTTTCTGGATTTTTCCGGATGCCGTTTTCGGCAGTTCCTCCACAAATGTCACACCCGTCACGGCTTTGAAATGGGCAAGCCTTTCCCATGAAAAACGGATGATATCTTCTTCAGTGGCGGCCGCATCTGCCTTCAGGACGACAAATGCATGCGGGGTCTCTCCCCATTTTTCATGCGGAACAGCAATCACCGCCGCTTCAAGGATATCCGGATGTTCATACAGCACCCCTTCCACTTCAATAGAGGATATATTCTCACCGCCGCTGATAATAATGTCTTTTTTACGGTCGACGATATCGATATAGCCGTATTCATCAACGGTCGCCATATCCCCTGTATAGAGCCGCCCGTTCCGGATCGTTTTCATCGTTTCTTCCGGGTTTTTCCAGTATCCGTGCATAACGCCATGCCCTCTTACCGTGACCTCACCGATTTCTTTTCCGTCATGGGCCACTTCTTCGTCGTTTTCCCGTAAAACCCGGACATCACTGCCGATCATCGGAAACCCGGCTTTCGCCCGCAACCGCAATTGTTTATCATGATCCAGCCCGCCAAGCTGCGAACGGATGACAGACACAAGGGTGAGCGGTGTGGACTCCGTCATGCCGTACACCTGGATGAATTCCCAGCCAAGCTCTTTTTCCACCCGTTCTACAAATGCAGGCGGCGGCGCAGCTCCGGCGATGACAACACGCACATCCTGTTCAATGGCGGGATGGTGTTCCGCATTGTACTGCAACAGGCTGTTCAGCACAGTCGGCGCCATATGCACCACCGTTACATGATGCCTGATGATTTCCGTGAAAATGGCTTCCGCCGACGGTTTGCGGAGGCATACATGGGCCGCCCCGTTTGCTGTATAGTAAAACGGCGAACCCCATCCGTTTACATGGAACATCGGGAGCACATGCAGATAGACATCGCGGTCCGTAACGCGCAAATGGTGCATGGCGCTTAATGCATGCAAATAATTATTGCGGTGGGTAAGCATCACGCCTTTAGGATTTCCGGTTGTCCCGCTCGTATAAAGCAGGCTGCACACATCGTTTTCATCGAGGCCGGCACGCGGAAACGGCTCAGGCGGAAATCTGTCCAGCCAACGGTCATAATCAATTTCAGCACAGTCATCCTCTTTATAGTGGATAATAATTTGCTCCACCGTTTCAAGCTCATCCTTTACCGGCTCGATCAAATGGTACATCTCCTGGTCCACAAACAATACTTTCGATCCGCTGTGATTTAAAATAAACCGGTAGTCTTCCGGGGTCAGCCGGATATTCAGCGGCACCATCACCGCCCCCAGCTGGAAAATCCCGTAAAAGCCTTCCAGCATTTCCACTGTATTCGGCGCGAGATAGGCCACCCGATCCCCTTTTTCAATGCCAAGATTTTTTAACCCGTACGACAGCTGGTTCACCCTGCCGTTCAGCTCCCGGTATGTAAACGCCCGGTCCCCGCAATACACCGCTGTTTTCCCGCCGTACAAAAGCACCGCGCGATCCAGAAATTCCGTCAACACCAACGGCACGTTCATGGACTCCCCTCCCATTTTCATTTTCTCCCTGTTTCCCCTTGATGTTTAAAAACCAGCACTGTTATATAACAATATTATAAAAGTTTTTGAACGCGTTTTCAATCATCATATTTATTTGTTTTTTTATAACATCGGATGATCTTCTTTTCACTTCGTATGTGTAAAATTTTACTCGCAGGGGCAGATGAGTCGAAAAAAAATAGGAAGACACTCTATCATCTAAATGTACACCATGAAATGAACATCTAGAGAGAGGTCTTCCCATGGATATTATATCAATAATTGCTGGATTATTAAAGGATACAAAGAGTCTTATTGAATTTGAAGAACAGGTTAAAATTCTGATGCAAAAAGTTTTTACACAATGGGTTGGGGACGTATTTGAGAAGAATGAAGAAAAGGGGGATGCATTGGAGTAAAGCTGGCGCCGAAGCCATGGTAAAGGTGAAACAGGGCATGCTTAACGGGACATTGCAGGAAACCTATCTGAAACACCGTTCAAGAAGCGCGAGAAAGCAACGGAGCTTGCAACAATCCATCAGGATGTCTCAACGATTCAAGCAGCCTGTACGCCCGTCAATCGGCGTAAAGCACGGATCAGTTTCCCTGTATTCAAGCCGTTCATCGGCAATGGGGCATTTAAGCAAAATAGTAGAGCTTTCGTTTTAAGCCTGGTATGTGGGGGACTGATTGTTGATGCGCGCGAAATTTACGAGACTCCTGCGGGAAAAGCGAGCCAGGAGAGACCCCGCAGCGAGGTACGAGCGAGGAGGCTCGCCGGCCGCCCGCGGAAAGCGAGTGAATTTCGCGCGCATCAACACCCCCGTTATCAATCTATACGAAAGTGTACAAAAAGAGTGTCTTGGAATCCCGATATTTAAACCTTATCGAGAAAAACTTGACACATACTTTTCACTTCTTTTATCTTTGTTTTCGCTTACATTTTTAATATAATGAGAGTGTAGAAAGAAAAAAATGTTTAGGAGGCAGTACATGTTATGAAAATTCCTGTAAAATCCGTTACATCGCCGAAAAAGTTTATCGTAGGGAACGGCCTGCTTGCCAATTTATATGCGTACATAAAAGATTTGGGCGACAATGCCTATGTGATTTGCGACGAATTCATCCTCGGCCGCGCAAAAGAAGAAGCCGGAAAATCTGTCCGGGAAGGCGGTGGGAAAGCAACTTTCGAACAGTTCAATTATCAAATCACCCAGGAAGAAGTAGACCGTAACCGCCGGCTTGCACGTGAAGCAGGCGCCAATGTCATTGTCGGCATCGGCGGTGGAAAAACGCTTGATACCGCAAAAGCAACCGCTTATTATGAAAAACTTCCGGTTGTCATTTTTCCGACGATTGCCTCCACTGACGCACCGTGCACGGCCCTTGCCGTTCTTTACAAAGAAGACGGCGCTTTTGACCGTTACTTGTTCCTGCCGAGCAATCCGGATGTCGTGCTCGCAGACACGGAAATTTTAGCTGCAGCACCGGTCCGCTTTTTCGCCGCCGGGATCGGGGACGCGCTTGCCACTTATTTTGAAGCGCGCGCCTGCTACGCGGCAAACGGCGACAACCTTGTTTTAATGAAGCCATCCCTCACCGGCCTGGCCATTGCCCGCACTTGCTACGAAACGATTCTCGAAAACGGCGTAAAAGCAGTGGAAGCCGTGAAAAACAAAGTGCCAACCCGTGCAGTGCAGGATACCATTGAAGCGACCATCTATTTGAGCGGTGTCGGGGCGGAATCCGGCGGCCTTGCCGCAGCACACGCCATCCATAACGGCATGACCGCTGTCCCCGCCCTCCATCGTGCACAGCACGGCGAAAAAGTGACATTCGGCCTGCTCGCACAGCTCGTTCTTGAAAACGCGCCAAAAGAAGAGCTTGAAACGGTAATCCGCTTTATCAAAGCAGTTGGCCTGCCGCTGACACTGAAGGACCTCGGCGTTGAAGAATTTGTGGAAGCCGAATGGCGGAAAGTGGCGGAAGATGCCTGTGCCGAGGATGACACAATGGGCAACGAACCATTCCCGGTTACGCCTGATGATGTGTACAATGCCATTGTTGCCGCTAACGCCATTGCTGAAAAATACCATGACTAAATCAAAGCAGCTTATATGAACCCATAAAAACGGCGGGAAAACACGATTGTGTCTCCCGTCGTTTTTATTTATCACCGGATGCTTTCATTCTGCTGTTGGAGCCGTTTTAAAAGCGGCATGGCGGACAGGTGCTTGTTCCTTTTCAATCCTTTGATGGCGCGCACGGGCTTCTATCCCGAAACATCGAGATGGCTGGTGTTCATTCCTTTTCTATCCTGAAAAAATGCGATACTGATTTTCATTCCTTTACTGGTGCAGCGTTTATCCGGCGTGGCGGCAATCTGATCGCCCGCTTTTTCAAGTATGCCCGTGTTTTCGGGCAATTGCCAGCAGCCATGATGAATTTGCTTCATTTTCCGGCACGTACCCGGGACCCCTTTCCGTCTCAAAGGCAAGTCTGAAGCGGCAAGCAGATTATTGCGGATCCGTTAAGGCGCCGGTCCCGGCTGCATGCTGGTAATCTTCCGCCGGTTCCCATCCTTTGCAGACATCCACCCATTTTTCGGCCTTCCCGTATGTATACAATTCTTCGCAGGTCAGTTCAATTGCCGAGTTGCCGCTCCCGCATGCCGGAAATACAGTCGTGAACCGTTTGAGTGAGACGTCCATATAGACCGGCAAATCTTTTTTCAAACCGAATGGGCAGACGCCGCCGACAGCATGGCCGGTATGCTCGAGCGTTTCTTCTGGTGACAGCATCCGCGCTTTCCCGCCGAATGTTTGCCGGAATTTTTTATTGTCGATTTTCGCATCTCCCGCGGTGACAACAAGAAGGGCTTCTTCCCCACCGGTACCCCTGAACGCAAGCGTTTTTGCAATCCGTTCCGATTCCGTGTGCAGCGCCTCAGCTGCAAGTTCAACCGTCGCGCTTGATGACGGCAGGACGAGCACATCTTCTTCCCGGTCCCACTGCTTAAAATAAGCTTTGACATCTTCCAATGACATGAAGGCGACACTCCTTTTTGTGAAAATTTTAACCCTATTGTAACGGAAGCCATTCCGGGTTGCAAACGGGCTTGCCAAGTTTTTCGCCGGGCACACCGGCTGATTTCCCAAAGATGGGCGCTAATCTTCATCCGTTTTTCAGCGGGCAGTCCCTTGCATGCGGCTGCGAAAGAAAGACAAGGCTTCCTGCTGTTTTTCAGGCTTGCGGTATGCTTCTCCAAGCAGCTTTTCCAGCCACTCGCTTTTTTCCGATGCAGAAAACTGCGGCTGCTTCAGAAGCTGGCGGCACTCGTATAAAAAATCCACATATTGGGCGTAGTTCGTATCATAATGCCCGGATAATTCATTTACAATGCGGGAAGCCAGTTTCGGGCTTGCCCCGGCTGTAGAGACACTGATAGAAAGCCTGCCCTTTTGGAAAAACGCCGGAAAAGCAAGGTTGCCGCTTCCCGCATGGCCGGCATCGTTCACGAGGGCTTGGGCCGGGGCATGGGCAACAATCCGGCTGTTTGTCTCCGGATCATTTGTCGCTGCAACAACCACATCGGCCTCCCGGATGTCTTCCGGTTCGAATGTTTTCTGTTTCCAAATGAACGCGTGTTGTTGCGCCAAAACCTGCAATTCATCGTTCAGGTGCGGGCTCACGACTGTAACGCATGCCCCCGCTTCCTGCAAGAGCCGGAATCTGCGTGCCGCCACTTTTCCGCCGCCGATGACCACAGCCTGCTTCCCGTCTAAATTGACCATAACCGGTACCCAAACCATTCCTGATCTCCTTTCCAGTTTATCCGGTGCAGAAACGCCTCGTGCTTCCTGCCATTTTCGTGAATGTGCCCGTACGCTCCCTTTCCAGCGTTTCCTAGAGAGCCGGAACCGGGCAAGTGCCGGCATGCGCAATGGAGCGCCGGACCGCGGGCATCTTTCAGGCTGATCGGGCCCAAAAAAGTGCCGGTACGCACATTGAAACACCGCACCCAGGCATTTTTTAACTGCATCTCCCCCAAATAAGGGAGGGGTTCACAATAGAAAACGCCGCAGGCTTCCCCCAGGCTTTCCGGGGGCAAAAAAGGTCTCGGAATCTCAAATAAAAGCCTCTGCACCCAACGCTTCCTTTGCCCGGCCGGCCAATGCGTCCGCCATATCCGGGTGACAGCCGAGATACCGTGCCAGCCGGATATCATATCCTTCCCGCTGCAGCATGCCCACTTTCTTTTCCAGCGACCGGACGAGCACGCCGGTGAACCAAAGATATGGGGCCACAACCACCGGGCGCCCGGCCACGGCCAGCTCCTTCAGCGCCTCATCAAAACGGGGCTCAAGCACCGCCAAATAAGCCGTTTTGATCTGTTCTGCCCCCAGTTGCACGCGCAGCCCGTCCGCAATTTTTGCAAAATCGCACAGTGTTTCCGGATTGCGGCTGCCGCGTCCGACCAGCAGAATCCAGGCACCCGGAGGCATGCCGGTTTCCAAAATATTTTCCGCCAGAATTCCGGTGATCCGGTCCCCGACGCCGAGCGGGCGGCCGTACGTAAACACAATATGCGGATAACGTCGTTTCGCTTCCCGGATCGCACGCGGGATATCCTCATAATAATGCCCGGCACTCAGCAGCAATACCGGCACAACGGCGATACGCCCTGCGCCGCCCCGGACAAGCGCATCAATCCCTGCTGCAATATCCGGTTCCGCAATTTCCAGATAACAAATTTCCTGGAGATCCGCATCCACCTGTGCCATCGCTTGCCGGATTGCCGCTGTTGCTTCCCGGGCGGTTTCGGGCACACGGCTGCCGTGGCTGACATATAAAACACCTTGTTTCATACCCATTCACCCGGTACAGGCCGGAGCAGCGGGAAGCTGTTCAAACCATTTCAACTCATCGCGCAGTTTTACCACTTCTCCGATGATCAAAAGCGATGGGTTGCGCAGCCCGGCCGCCTTTTCACTTAAATTTCCAAGCGTGCCGACCGCGGTTTCCTGTTTTTCCGTCGTGCCCCAGCGGATAAGTGCAGCCGGCATGTCCGGCGATTTGCCGTGCTTTATCAGTTGCGCACAGATGAGCGGCAGATTTTTCACGCCCATATAAATGCAAAGTGTATCAATTCCCGCATATTTGGACCAGTATGCATCAAGGTCTTCGCCTTTTTTCGTGACGCCCGCGATAAAAGCAACGGATGTACTGAGCCCGCGGTGGGTGAGCGGAATGCCGGCATAGGTGGGCACGGCGGAACCGGCCGTAATCCCCGGAACGATTTCAAACGGAATATGCTTTTGCACCAGTACTTCCGCCTCCTCCCCGCCTCTGCCGAATATAAACGGATCGCCGCCTTTTAAACGGACAACAGTTTTGCCTTGGTTGGCAAACTTCACAAGCAGGTGGTTGATCGTATCCTGCGACATCGTATGAGCGTCCGGCTTTTTCCCGCAGTAGACGAGTTCCGCATCCGGCCTTGCTTCTTTTAACAGATCCGGATTCACCAGGCGGTCATATAAAATGACATCCGCTTCCCGGATCATGCGCAATCCTTTCACTGTGATCAGTTCCGGATCGCCGGGCCCTGCCCCGACTAAATATACTTTTCTCATTTCTTCACCTGCTTTAAACTTAATCGGATAACTGGTTGGTTTGGTTTATGCGCCCACTTCTCCCGGAGTGGCTGTAGCAGCGGCTTAGAAGGGATGGCCGTTTTTGCCGCAGCACCACCTGGCAGCCTTATTTTTTCTGAACCGTATGCAGTCCGCATTCGGTTTTATGAAAGCCCGCCCATCTTCCTGCTCTTGAGTCGCTGTTTCCAGCAGCACGTGTGCACGGGAAACAGCCGATGCTCGGATATCCTTGGTCATGCAATTCGTTATACGGAAGATGATGGGACTTGATATAGTTCCAAACGTCATCCCATGTCCAATGAATCAGCGGGCAAATTTTAATCGAATGGAACCTTTCATCTTTATTGACAAAATTCGTTTTCGCCCTTGTCGGCGATTGCTCCCGCCGCAAGCCGGATATCCAGGCCGACGCTCCCTGCAGCGTTTCTTCAAGCGGCTTGATTTTCCGGATATAGCAGCATTGGTCCGGATCCCTTTTCCAAAGGGCAGATCCGTATTGCGCCGCCTGTTCATCAAGCGTAAGCGACGGTTTTTTCATTTGGATATTTAAAGCCGGATATTTCTTTTTCACTTTTTCAATCAATTCGTAAGTTTGCGGAAAGTGCAGGTCCGTATCCAAAAATACGATATCCGCATCTTCTCTGACTTTCGAAATGAGATCAATCAGCACCATTCCTTCTGCGCCGAAGCTGCACGCATATACCACTGATTTACCGTACGTGCCATATGCCCACTGCAAAATTTCCAATGCGCCCTTTGTTTCATCTTCCGGCACGAACACTGCAAACGGATCCGACGTAAACTGTTCATATGTGAGCCGCGTTTGCTCCACTCTATTCCCTTCTTTCTTATTCGATTACTAAGGATTAAACGACAAAAATCTTCTTACCCTGAAGTAAGAAGATATCCATTACCGGGAAATCTTCTTATCTTTCAGGCCACCACCTGCAGGAATTGGCACAGTACCCGTTTTCGGACCTGCTGCCGAGGCTTCACAGGGCCCTTCCCTCCACCTCTCTTGATAAGAAAATAACAACATATAAGCTTAAAGTTTATTGTATACCTTCTTATGCTATTCGTCAACGAAAAATTCTGATAAAGAAAATAAGGTCCATTTTCACGAAAAGTGTTACATGTAGTTTTGGGCCACCTTTTTCTTTCTCATTTGATGAAATGGTTTCCAATCTTTGCTTGCATGTGTTTTTTTTCAAATCTTACTCTGTACCAAATCGGTTCATCAATTCACCTTTAAACTTGCGGCGTACCGGCTCAGCTCCGCGTTTCATCATCACCTGGATTTTTGAAGCCATTTAAAAGGGCGACAACTATTCGTTCCCTTTTACCATAGAGGCCTTTCTTTATGATCAAACGAATAAACATAAGACATCATAAGAATCAAACAAGCCCAAATAATGATGATTAGTGTTATGAATGCAATTTTTGGAATGCCCAATATCATTAGTCCAAATGAGATGAAAAAGCAAAGCAGGGAAAAATATCCAACTTTATTTCGAAACTTCAAACTTGGATATAACTTGGCTTTACAATTTGGACATTCTATGGTTTGGTCAAACTTCCATAATCTCTTAAAGATATAAATCCACTTAAATGGATGGTTACAATCAGAACATTTTGGCAGGCTCATTGACTTCCACCTTCCTTTTCTTCGATTTTAACATAAAATTCAATCTTTTTTATGCCAACAACAATGATTTAGAAAAGAGTCTTCCTTTTTCAGTGCGTTTTCCAACCTGCGGGGGTAAACTACATATATCCAATGACAGAGACTGAATGAAGCCAAAGCGGGGTGAAAAAATGATTCATTTGGATAAGCATCATGACCCCCGGACAAACGGCATGCTGCTGCGCCAGCTTTCACGCAGGGCAGTCCAGCCGGGTACCCTAATCCAGGAAAATGAAGCGCTTTTTCAAAAATACTGCCAGCCGGAATTTCACAAACCGTTTTCCCTTTCACGGCTGCTGCTGAACCGGAGATATCCGGTTGAACCGTATAAAACCCTTGCAGATCAGAACGGCCTTGTCTACCCGGAATGGAAAACGATATTGGATCAAGAATACAGCCGGCTGCTGTCTGTGGCATCCCGTACAGTCAATGTGGCAGATTTCGGGGCTGCCGGCGATGGAAAAACCGACTGCACAGCGGCATTCCAAAAAGCACTGGGAAACGGCCGCGTGAAAGTGATCGTACCGGAAGGCGTTTATCTTGTAAAGGGGCTTAAGCTGCCTTCATGCCTTTGCGGCAGCGGAAAAGGCGTAACAGTCATCAAACTCCATCCGCATGCGCCGAAAAAAACGCGTCTTATCCAAAACGCCCATTTCCACCGCGGCAATCACCATATATCAGTGGAAGGGCTCACGCTGGACTGGAATGTCGAAAGGCTCGGAAATGAGGAAAGAACGGCAGCAGGAAATAACCGTTCAAGCTGTCTGACTTTTGCGCACGTCACGTTCGGCTGGGTGAAAAATGTGGAGGCGGCGGGGGCCGGCCTGCATGGTTTTGATGTATCGTCTGCCCGGTATCATTATTTGGGCGACGGCTTTCTCGCCCCGGGAAGGAGCCGCTATATCTGGCTGGACGGGCTTACGGCAAGCGGATTCGGTGATGACGGCATTACCACCCACCATAGCGACTATTGCTTTATTTCAAATTCTTTCTGTTACAACCCGAGTGGAAAGGCCCACAAAAAAGGGTTTTCCAACTCCAATGGCATTGAGATTGATGACGGGTCGCGCCATGTCTGGCTTTACAATAATGCTTCTAGCGGCTGTTTCGGAGGTGTCGAGATCAAAGCCCACCACAATGCTTCGGCTGCTTCTCATGTCCACCTTTACGGCCATCTTTCTGTCCGCGACAACCGTTCTTTCAATTTCCGGCATATCGGTCACCATAAAGGTAAGGATAGCGATTCGAAAAGCGCGGACCATATTGTGGCGGCCAATCTTGTTTCCATCGCGCCGGTGTTTACGGATTTATATGAAGGTTCAACGCCGCGCAGCCTCGTTGTTTCCGCTTACCGGAACGTTGTCATTAACGGACTGACAGCACTTGGCGACCCGGATTACGATTTCAAGGGAAATCCTGTTGTCGCCATCCAGTACCGTGCAAAAAATGTTATCTTGAAAAATGTAGAAATCAGCGGGTTTCAAAATGCGAAACGGATCAAGGGCAAAGACAAATGCGTACTGTTGTAATGCTCGATCAATTCAGAGAGAGAATCTGCGCGGAAATCTTTCCTTTGTCTGAAGAAAACCGAATTCCGGTCGAATCTTTGCAATCCCAGTCTGAATCCTGGAGAGTAGCTGTAGTGCTTGTTTGGTGAAGAAATGTTCTTTGGCCTACCCTAAAAATTGTGCCGGCCTATTTTCATTCTTTTGCCCATTCCGTATCCAATGCGGCAGGCTTCTATTTTGAAAATATGCGTTTGCCCATTTTCGTTCTCTGGTGTCGCCGCGCCCGCCGCAGCATGGATGGGTGTCCTGAAAATACGTGCCGGCTGTTTTATCCCTCTTGCGGCAGAGGCGTTTTTTTCGGATGATGATTTCCGAATATTTGTCATTTTTAATCCTCTATAAAAATCATTTCCCGGGGAAACTTGGTGTCTTTTGTCATGATGATGGCGTCGAAAAACATTTCTATACAAAATTTTCACCGGCTTTGCTTCATCCTGCAAGTGAAAGACGCCCCAACAGGACATTTGATCTTCCGCGGAGCCAATGCGCGGGAGTTTGTTGCGATATGTCTTTCATTGCCCACGTGTCGAAAATTTTGTTGCAAGTTGTCTCTCATCGTGTTTGTTTTATCTTCTTTTTACCATAAAGGACGCTTTCCCGGGAAATTTGCTGCATTTTGTCTTTTTACCGGCCACTGCCCGGATGCCCTTTGTCCTGAGGCTGGGGCATTGGGACCTAGGCCTGAATCTTTTTTTAAAGTTTTCTTGAACCGTGGTTGGGATGGCCTTTGTCTTGTCGAAGAACTCTAAAAGACTAACGGGCACTACCCGGATCTTAGTGGGCTTCCCGGCATTGGGAACCAAGTTTAATTCTTTTTTGCCGAAATATTTCGTCCTCTTCCCGCAATCGGTTTGGAACCAAAAAAGCGGAACCCCCATTTAGGGATCCCACCTATTTCGGTGTGCCGGGCCAGGCACTTATAAACCGAGGGAAATATATTTGACTTCCAAAAATTCTTCTATACCGTAACGGCCGCCTTCCCTGCCGAGGCCGCTCTGCTTGAAACCGCCGAATGGAGCCTGCGGCGTGGACGGAAGCCCATCGTTCAGCCCGACAATGCCATACTCCAGCCCCTCTGCAATTTGAATGCCTTCCGAAATATTTTCCGTAAATACATACGCAGCAAGACCGTAAATGGAATCATTGGCACGCCGGATCGCTTCATCAATATCCGTAAATTTCGTTACCGGTGCAAGCGGCCCGAATGTTTCTTCTTTCATGCATATCATCTCATCGGTAACATTGGAAATGACAGTTGGTTCAAAGAAAAGCCCATCTTTCGTGCTGCCGCCTGTTTCCACGGTAGCTCCCTTTTCCACCGCGTCTTTGACGTGATGTTCTACTTTTTCAACCGCATTCCGGTCAATCAGCGGCCCGATATCCGTGCCTTCTGCAAGTCCGTCCCCAACACGGAGCGCTTTCACTTTTTCTGTGAATTTCTTGGTAAAAGCTTCATACACTTCTTCCTGTACATATATGCGGTTCGAGCATACACAAGTCTGGCCGGCGTTGCGGAATTTTGCAGCGACCGTGCCCTCAGCAGCTTTATCGAGATCCGCATGTTTCGTGATGATAACCGGTGCATGCCCGCCAAGTTCCAGCGACACTTTTTTCACCGTGTCAGCTGAACCGCGCATCAGCTCTTTCCCGATTTCGGTCGATCCGGTAAAAGTAAGTTTGCGGACACGCTCATCGGCAAGCCACGTGTCCCCGATTTCCTTCGCACTCCCGGTTATCACATTCATGACGCCTTTCGGAATGCCGGCTTTTGCAGCAAGCTCAGCAAGCTTCAAGGCAGTAAGCGGTGTCTGCTTTGCCGGTTTGATGACAACGGTGCAGCCGGCAGCAAGCGCAGGTGCAACTTTGCGGGTAATCATGGCAGCCGGGAAATTCCACGGGGTAATTGCCGCGACAACGCCGACCGGCTGTTTATGGACAAACAGGCGTTTATTGGTAGCGGATGCCGGAATCGTTTCGCCATACACACGCTTTCCTTCTTCGGCAAACCACTCGATAAAGCCATTTGCGTAACGCATTTCCCCGAGTGCTTCCTTGAGCGGCTTGCCCTGTTCAATGGTCATCGTCCTGGCAAGCTCGTTTTCATGTTGACGGATCAGTTCAAACCACGTGCGGAGGTAGGCACTTCGTTCATAGGCAGAAAGCGCCGCCCACGCCGGAAAAGCCGCATGCGCCGCGTCAACAGCGAGCTTAGCTTCCTTTTCCCCGCCTTTTGGAATCGTCGCAATCACTTCGCCGGACGCAGGGTTGTCCACTTTGATTTTTGGCAGTCCTTCCCCCGTCCATTCACCATTCAAGTACATCAAATAGTCTTCCATAGCTCCATCTCCCTTCGAGTAATAGTTTACGATTTTTCAGATGATTTTTCCTGTTTCATGATTGCAAAATTTGTTTCGCATGGCAGGTGTGTTCGTGATTTCAGAAGTGAACTACCCACCACTTATTGACCTTGCGGTCTAATTGAAGTGGGGGCTTCTTGACTTATCGTTGCTTTTACTAGCCAACGAAAACTGACCGAGCTATCCCTCTTGTTCCAAGAGTTTTGTTACTTATGATAACGCTAATAAGCGTATACCTTCATTTTTGATATTGATTGCTGAATTATAGTCGCGA
>NZ_ALAS01000287.1 GCF_000290615.1 Heyndrickxia coagulans DSM 1 = ATCC 7050 | reverse complement strand
GAGCCAGGATCAAACTCTCAGTAAAGATGTTTGATAAAAGCTCAAAAAGAATTTGACGTTTCGTTTTGTCCAGTTTTCAAGGAACAATCTAAGTTGTTTTCTAAGCGACTTTAATATTCTACTGCAAACAAATACTATTGTCAACAACTTTTTCAAATCTGTATTTTTAAGCAGGCATTTAATTAGCCAACGAATAATACTATACCATGTATTTGGTACGAATGCAACAGCTTTTCGCCATTTATTTTTCAAACAAGCTGAAGCCTGCTCTCTTTCAGCAAAACAAGAAAAAGGCTTACCGCTGGCCGTAGCCAATACAATTCACAAAAAACCAGCCGCTTGAACGTTAATATTATATTAAAATGATGTTTACAAAAAGCAGCGGTTCCTGCCCCGCTGCTTTTTGTAAGTTTTGCTTTGCTTAATCCCTGCTTTTCATTAACGGGAAGAGCAGCACGTCCCGGATAGACGGGGCATTGGTCAGCAACATGACAAGCCGGTCAACGCCGATGCCGAGTCCTCCTGTTGGCGGCATGCCGTATTCCAATGCTTCAATAAAGTCTTCATCCATTTGGTGCGCTTCGTCATTCCCCTGCTCGCGCTCTTTCAGCTGGTTCACGAAACGTTCGCGCTGGTCGATCGGGTCATTCAGTTCGGTGAAGGCATTGGCATGTTCACGGCCGACAATGAACAGTTCAAACCGGTCTGTAAACCGCGGGTCTTTTTCATTTTTTCTAGCAAGCGGCGAGATTTCGACCGGGTGCCCGTAAACGAAAGTCGGCTGGATCAGTTTTTCTTCTACCCTTTGCTCGAAAAATTCATTGACGATATGCCCGTATTCCATATGTTCCGTGATTTCAATATGGTGTTCTTTTGCAAGTGCCCTTGCTTCTTCGGTGCTTGTCACATTCCAGAAGTCGACGCCCGTATATTCTTTAATTGCATCGACCATATGCAGGCGGCGCCATTCCGGTTCAAGATTTACTTCATGTTCGCCGTACCGGATGGCGGTGGTGCCGAGTACTTCTTTTGCTGTGTGCACAATCATGTTTTCAGTCAGCTGCATAATATCGTTAAAATCCGCATATGCTTCGTACAGCTCAAGCATCGTGAATTCCGGGTTATGGCGGGTATCGATTCCTTCATTGCGGAAAACGCGGCCGATTTCATAGACTTTTTCCAACCCGCCGACAATCAACCGTTTCAGGTGGAGTTCAATCGCAATCCGCATATAAAGGTCGATATCGAGCGCATTGTGATGGGTGATAAACGGCCGTGCAGCCGCCCCACCTGCAATGGCATGCATCATTGGCGTTTCGACTTCCAAATAGCCGTTCTTGTTCAAATAATTGCGGATGGACTGGATAATGCGGCTTCTTGTAATGAACGTGTTTTTACTTTCTTCACTCATAATCAGGTCGAGATAACGCTGACGGTACCGCTGCTCGATGTCCCGCAGGCCGTGGAATTTATCCGGCAACGGGCGCAGCGCTTTTGTTAACAGAATAAATTCTTTGACTTTGACGGACAATTCGCCCACTTTTGTCCGGAAAACCGTGCCTTTAAGCCCGACAATGTCGCCAAGGTCCGTGCTTTTGAATAACTCGTACTGTTCTTCGCCGACTGCGTCCTGGCGAATATAAAACTGGATTTGCCCTTTCAAGTCCTGGATATGGGCAAACCCGGCCCTTCCTTTCCGCCGTTTTGTCATGATCCGCCCGGCAATGGCAACTGGAATCTCTTTTTCTTCCAGTTGTTCTTCCGTGCATTCACCGTATTTTTGTTTTAATTCTTCCGTGTCGGTTGTCCGTTCAAAACGCTTGCCGAACGGGTCCACCCCTTTTTCGCGGAGCGCCTCCATTTTTTCTTTCCGGACCAGATACTGTTCATTTATATTTTCGCCACTCATCTTTTTTCCTCCAATCGTTAAAAATGCCGGCCAATATGATAGAAAAGGAAAGACGTCTTTCCTTATTTTCCGCCCTCTTCAAGTATGAAAGGTTCTGCCGCCCAACATTAGCCATTATAGACGTATACCTCTATTATTGTACACAATCTTTCGCGTTCAGACATCCTTTCACCAGGTTTTTTCTTTGTATGTATACAAGCAAGTACTGCCGGGATTCCTCCGGCAGTACTCCGTTACATGGCCTGTCGTTGTTTCCGTACCGGTTATACACCAATCCGTATTTCAGTATAAAGCCGCCGCCGGGTTGTTTAAAATGCCCGGGGGTACCCTTTATGGCAAGAAAGCAGTATCCCCTGTGATCTGTTTCCACAGCCGGACGCCTTCTTTGTCTGCGCATTTTTTCAGCAGCTCCGCATACGGGATTTTGGTTACAGGGTCGCAAAGTGCATTGTCCAATTCCGTGAGGGGAACCAAAACAAATGCCCGTTCATGCATGCGCGGGTGCGGAATGGTAAGATTCTCTGTTTTCATATTTTCCTGATTATACAACAAAATGTCAAGGTCTATTGTCCGCGGCCCCCAATGAATTTTCCTTTTTCTCCGTAACTTTTTTTCAATCTCAAGGCAGGCAGCGAGCAGGCCAAAAGGGGATAACCCCGTTTCAATTTTGACAGCCATGTTTAAAAACTGTCCCTGGTCTGTGTACCCGACAGGTTCGGTTTCATAAATGGATGAAGCTTTGCAAACCTTTATGCCCGGGTTGTTTCCAAGCAACCGGACGGCGTGCTGAAGATAATCAAATCGCGGTTCAATATTGGATCCGAGTGCCAAATAAGCGAGATTATCCATTCTTTCTTCTCCTTGTAATTTCTACCGCAACGGACTTGTAATGGCCGGGAATGGGCGGGTCCGGTTTGGTTACTTTGACTGTGACTTCCGCAACTTTTTCATATAAAGCGAGAATGGAAGCAGCCAGTTTTTCTGCAACAGCTTCAAGGAGCTTGAAAGGCTGCCCTTCAACAATTTTTTCCACGCATGCATAGACATCCGCATAACTGACGGTTTCTTCCAGCCGGTCGGTTTCGCCCGCCCACTTTAAATCCAGACCAAGCACGATGGATACACGGAAGCGCTGGCCCAGTTTGTTTTCCTCGGGCAATACGCCGTGGTAACCGTAAAATTCCATATCATGAATATAAATTTTATCCATCCTGTTCCCCTTTTCCGACGAGGGCGTCCATCATTTTCACCATTCTGCTTACGGGTTTTACATCGTGGACACGGACCATATGGCAGCCTTTCATGATGCCAAAGCAGCATACCGCCCCGGTGCCTTCCATTCTTTCGCCAGTCGGCAGCCCGAGCACGCTTCCGATTATGCGCTTTCTTGAAGCAGCAAGCAGGACGGGATAGCCGAGTCCAACAAGTTTGTCGAGGTTCCGCATCATTTCCATGTTTTCCTGAAAACCTTTCGCAAACCCGATACCCGGATCGAGGATGATTTGCCGGTCTTCGACACCTGCTTTTTTTGCAATCGTAATGCTTTCATACAGATCGTTCAAACAGTCCCGCATAAAATGTTCATATTGCGGGTTTTCGCGGTTATGCATTAAAATAATCGGAACATCGTACTGTGCGGCTACATCGGCGATTTCCGGATCCCGTTTTGCCCCCCATACATCATTGATGATATGTGCGCCCGCTTTTATTGCTTCTTCCGCAGTTCTCGCTTTATACGTATCAACAGAAAGCGGCGCCTGGACTTTTCCTGCCACAGAATGAATGACCGGCAAGATTCTGTCCAGTTCTTCCTCCGCTGATATCGGCTGATGCCCCGGCCTTGTCGACTCTCCGCCAATATCGAGCAGATCGGCACCGTCCTGTACCATCTGATACGCATGTTCCACCGCTTTTTCAGGCTGAAAAAAATTCCCTCCGTCCGAAAAAGAGTCGGGCGTTACATTTAATATGCCCATCACATAGGTTTTTCGGGTAAAGTCGAACGTAAACGGACCACACTTCAACTTCTGTTCTCCCCTTTTCTCAGTTCAATAATTATAGTCTACCACATCCGCAGCCGGGGATTAATACGATATGCAAAGATGCCGGCTTCCCGCAGCGGGCCCGGGTCCTGCACTGAAAATCCCAATCTTTACTGTTCAGGCAGGAAGGGGGTTGCGTTTCAACCCGCATACATAGGTTTGCGAAAAGAAAAACCCGCGGGGGCCGTTCCTCCGCGGGTTTTGCCGTTCTTAGTCTTCAAACTGGTAAAGCGGGGTACTCAAATAGCGTTCGCCGGTATCCGGAATGATGGCAAGCACTTTTTTGCCTTTGCCGAGTTTTTTCGCCACTTCAAGCGCGGCATAAACAGCAGCGCCGGAAGAAATCCCGCCGAGAATGCCTTCTTTTGCAGCTGTATCTTTTGCCGCTTTGAAAGCCTGGTCCGTTGTGACACGGATAATTTCATCGTAAATTTCTTTATCGAGTGTTTCAGGGACAAAGTTGGTGCCGATCCCCTGGATTTTGTGCGGGCCCGGTTTGCCTTCAGACAACAGCGGGGAGTCATCCGGTTCAACCGCATAAATTTTGATGCCCGGATAAGCTTCGCGCAGCGCCTGGCCAGCCCCTGTAATCGTTCCGCCGGTGCCGACACCGGCAACGAATGCATCGAGCTGGTCTCCCATTTGTTCAATAATTTCTTTACCGGTTGTCAAACGGTGGATTTCCGGGTTGGCCGGGTTTTTGAATTGCTGCGGCATAAAATAGCCGTTTTCTTTTACAAGTTGTTCCGCTTTGTTTACTGCACCTTTAATGCCTTCAGAGCCCGGGGTTAAAACGAGCTTTGCCCCGTATGCACGCAGCAGGCTGCGGCGTTCCATGCTCATTGTTTCCGGCATGACAATGACAGCTTTGTATCCTTTTGCAGCCGCAATCATTGCAAGCCCGATTCCCGTGTTGCCGCTTGTCGGTTCAACAATGGTGTCGCCTGGTTTTAAGCGCCCTTTTTGTTCAGCGTCTTCAATCATTGCAAGGGCAATCCGGTCTTTGACACTGCTGGCCGGATTGAAATATTCCAGCTTCAAATAAACTTCTGCATCATTTTCATTTGTCAGACGGTTTACTTTTACAACCGGTGTGTTGCCGACCAATTCAGCAACAGAGTTCACATACTTTGCCAAAATCATCCACTCCATATTCCGAGTATTTTTATTGGTTTAATATCTAAAAATTAACATCTTTTTACGCAATTGTCAACCAAAACGCCTTGCTATTCTATGACAAAGTGCCTAAGAAAACGGAAACGGCAAAGAGTCGCTTTTTTAGCCACTGGCGCCGGGTCTTCTTGATCAAACGGCGGGGCAAGCTTCCGGCAATCGAACAGGCCGGCCCCGGTTAGCCAACTTGGTTAAAAGCTGCCTATTCGCGCTCGAGGGGCCCGCATTCATCTGAAAAGGAAGGCCGTTTTGCTGAAAATCTCCTGCCCTCACGGCTTTTACCTTACCCTTTTGCTTCTTCAAGCATTTGTTCCAGATCTTCACGACTGAAATGGTATTTTTGGCGGCAAAAATGGCAGACGGCTTCAGCTTGTCCGTCTTCCTCGATCATGTCCCGGAGCTCCTGTTTGCCGAGGCCGATCATGGCAGAAGCAAATTTTTCTTTGGAGCAGGTGCATTCAAACCGTACTGCCATTTTCTCCAATATCTGCACATTTTCTTTGCCGAGCAGATTTGCCAATATTTCTTCCGGCGAAAGCCCCTCGCGGATGAGTTCGGAAATCGGCGCGGTATCGGAAATTTTATTTTCAATTTCCGAGATGACTTTCTCGTCTGTTCCCGGCATCAACTGGATGATAAACCCGCCGGCAGCCAGAATCGTGTTGTCAGGATTGACCAGCACCCCGACACCGACTGCAGATGGCACTTGTTCGGAAGCGGCAAAATAATACGTAAAATCTTCGCCAAGCTCGCCGGATACAAGCGGAACCTGGCCTGAAAAATGCTCGCGCAGTCCGAGGTCTTTCACAACGGTAAGCGTCCCGTCTGTCCCGACTGCACGCCGGACATCCAGCTTTCCTTTTTTGTTTAAATCAAAATGGGTTTGCGGATTGGTAACATAGCCCCGGACTTCCCCGTGTGCATTCGCATCTACCAGAATGACACCGATCGGGCCGCCGCCTTCCACTTTGATCGTAATTTTTTCATCCCCCTTCAGCATGGCCCCCATCATCGCCCCTGCTGTTAACGTTCTGCCCAGCGCGGCGGAAGCCGTCGGCCAGGTGTAGTGCCTCCGTTGCGCTTCTCCAACGGTTTCCGTTGTGTCCGCAGCGTATGCCCGGACCTGTCCGTCATACGCTAATGCTTTAATTAAATAATCCGCCAAAAGAAAAATCCTCCTTTAATGCTGTAAGTTTCGGTTATAAATCAAGTGCAACCCTTTTAAAGTCAAAAATTGGTCGACAATATCAATGCTTTTTGATTCTTTTGCAATGAGGGGCGCATGCCCGCCTGTTGCAATGACGACCGGGTCTTTTTTACTTTTTGCTTTCATCCGGGACACGATACCTTCAACCTGCCCGACATAGCCGAAAACAATGCCTGCCTGCATGGCGCTGACGGTGTTCCGGCCAATAATATCATCCGGGCTCGCGATTTCTATCCGGGGCAGTTTTGCCGCTCTCGAGTACAGGGCTTCCGCCGAGATGCTGATGCCCGGCGCAATGGCTCCCCCCATATACTGCTTTTCCTCGTTAATATAACAATAAGTGGTTGCTGTCCCGAAGTCGACAATAATTAACGGGCTGCCGTATTCGTGGATGCCGGCGACTGCATTGACAATCCGGTCTGCCCCGACCTCACGCGGATTATCATATTTAATGTCGAGCCCTGTTTTAACCCCCGGGCCGACGATCAGCGGCGAAACGTGGAAATATTTGCTGCACATCCGCTCCAGTGCGTACATGATCGGGGGCACCACAGAAGAAATAATAATGCCGGTAATATCTTTAAAGTGAATGCCGACATGGCGGAACAAGGCTTTCATGGACATGCCGTATTCGTCTTCTGTTTTATCCCTTACTGTTTGAATGCGCCAATGGTATTTTAATTCATCTTTATCGTATACACCTAATACAATGTTTGTATTCCCAACATCGATCACCAATAACATTATGCTCACCACTTTGTTTTTCTGTTTAGTTTTTATGCAACCATCATACCATAATCTCCGTGATTTAGAGAATGCTTTCATTTGGTTCCCGCTGCCATAAAAAAACACCGCCTTTTTTTCAGACGGTGCTTTTTAAAGTGGTTTTACACAATATTAAAGCTGGTCATCATCTGCCGGTCTTGACGGCCCCAGTTTCCCCGGGCGCTTTTCTTCCGGCATCCCGTTATCCGAATTATTTCCGGCACCTGGATCCACTTCTTTTATGCCGCCCTGCTTCGGCTGCAGGTTCACGCGCGGCTCGGTCCCGCCGATTTCAGCCGGATCCTGTGGCTTCGCAGACGGTTCTGGCAACGTGCCGTGTTCAAACAGATGCTTGATTTGTTTAGCATCCAATGTTTCCACTTCAAGCAGCGTTTTTGCGATCAGCTCCAGCTTGTCGCGGTGTTCGAGCAAGATCTGCC
This sequence comes from Heyndrickxia coagulans DSM 1 = ATCC 7050, assembly GCF_000290615.1. GTDB lineage: Bacteria > Bacillota > Bacilli > Bacillales > Bacillaceae_C > Weizmannia > Weizmannia coagulans. Next base: position 43,201 of record NZ_ALAS01000287.1, on the reverse strand, counting down.
GTGCCCGTTCATAACAGGTTTTGATGATATTTTGAATTTCCGTATCAATTTCGTAAGCAATTTTATCGGAATAATTTTGGTCATTGTTAATGTCTCTGCCCAAAAATACCTGGCCTTGCGAAGAACCGAACTGGAGAGGGCCGAGCTTATCGCTCATCCCGAATTCAGTTACCATCCTTCTCGCAATGCCGGTTGCGCGTTCAAAGTCGTTGGATGCACCCGTTGACACTTCACCGAACGTAATCTCCTCGGATACACGACCGCCAAGAAGCCCCGTAATCTTATCGAGCAATTCCGGTTTTGTCATGAAGTAACGGTCTTCCTTCGGCACCATCATCGCATACCCGCCGGCCTGTCCGCGCGGCACAATGGTCACTTTCTGGACAATTTCCGCTTCATCGAGCACGAGCCCGATAACGGTATGCCCAGATTCATGGAAGGCCACAATATTGCGTTCTTTTTCTGAAATGACCCGGCTCTTTTTCGCCGGTCCGGCAATGACGCGGTCTGTCGCTTCATCAATGTCCTGCATGTCAATTTTTTTCTTGGAAGCCCTCGCCGCAATCAACGCTGCTTCATTGAGCAGGTTTTCCAAATCGGCTCCGGAAAAACCCGGTGTCCGCTGGGCAATCGCTTTTAAATCGACGGACGGGTCAAGCGGTTTATTGCGCGCATGGACACGCAGTACAGCTTCACGCCCGTGGACATCCGGCCGGTCAACCGTAATCTGGCGGTCAAAACGCCCCGGCCGCAGAAGCGCAGGATCAAGAATATCCGGGCGGTTTGTTGCCGCAATAATGATGATCCCTTCATTGGCGCTGAATCCGTCCATTTCAACAAGCAGCTGGTTCAACGTCTGTTCGCGTTCATCATGACCGCCGCCGAGCCCTGCACCACGCTGGCGCCCGACTGCGTCAATTTCATCAATAAAGATAATACAAGGCGCGTTCTTCTTCGCATTTTCAAACAAATCACGAACCCGGCTTGCACCGACACCGACAAACATTTCGACAAAATCTGAACCGCTGATGGAGAAGAAAGGAACCCCTGCTTCACCTGCAACTGCCCTTGCCAGCAATGTTTTACCGGTTCCCGGAGGCCCGACAAGTAGTACGCCTTTCGGTATACGGGCACCCAGTTCGGAAAACTTACGCGGATCTTTTAAGAATTCGACGACTTCGACAAGTTCCTGTTTCTCTTCATCCGCGCCGGCAACATCACGGAAACGGACTTTCTTTTTGTCGTCATTGTAAAGCCTTGCTTTGCTCTTCCCGAAATTCATGACACGGCCGCCCCCGCCCTGTGCCTGATTCATCATGAAGAAGAACAGAATGAAAATAATCACGAACGGAATAATGGACGTTAGGAAAGAAACCCATCCATTCGTTTCTTTTGCCTGGAGGACATCGACTTTCACTTTTTGATCGTGCGCCGCTTTATCGATCCGGTTCAGCATGGACTGGTCATCCATGACATACGTAATAAACTGTTTATTGCCGTCTTTCAGCAGGCCCCGGATCTCATAAACGCCCCTTGAAGGCTGCGTTGTTATACTCTTTACACTGCCATTATCCAAATAAGAAACAAATTGATCATAGGATATCGTTTCCGTCGTTTCGTTGCTGCGGTTAAAAAAACTTACGATCCCGATCAAGACGACAAATAATAATACGTAGAAAATTGTATTTCTGAAGATCCGATTCATTCCTTACCTCCTCCCACGGTCTTAAAAAACTATATTCAATAGTACTATAGTGGTTTTTAATTTAACAATATTTTGCACCCGTTTTTCATCTTTTTTTCACAGACCGTCTGCTTTTCCATACATATAGCCTGAATTTCACAAGGATAGTCCTCTTTTTCCGGAATTCTTATTCCCCCTCATGGGTATAAACAGCCGGCTTCAGGATGCCGATATACGGAAGGTTGCGGTATTTTTCCGCATAATCAAGGCCGTATCCGACAACGAATTCATCCGGGACAATGAAACCGACGTAGTCAGCCTGGATGTCCGCTTTCCGTCCCGATGGTTTGTCGAGCAATGTGACGATTTTAATGGATTTTGCTTTCCGGTAGCGGAACAATTCAACCAGGTAACTGAGCGTCATCCCGCTGTCAATAATGTCTTCAATAATCAAGACATCGCGCCCTTCCACCGAGGTATCCAAGTCTTTTAAGATTTTGACTTCCCCGGATGAAACAGTGGAATTCCCGTAGCTCGATACGTCCATAAAATCCATTTCCAAATATGTATCAATATGCTTGACAAGATCGGCCATAAACATCATGGCGCCTTTTAATACCCCGATTGCAAGCGGAAATCTGCCATCATACTCCTTCGTCAGCTGCTCCCCCAATTCCTTTACTTTTCGCTGGACTTCCTCTTCTGCAATTAGGATTTTTTCAATATCCTGATTCATCTTGCGATTGCCCCCTAGAAGTTGTTTGCTTACAATAGTGCACGACATAATAGGTTTCATCAGGTAAAATAAGCCCGGATTCAAATTTTGCTTTTTTCAGATTCGGAAGCCACAGGATGTTCCCTTTTGAATCGGTTACAACCGGCCACAAATCCCGCTCCGGCTTTGAAATTTTCTCATCAATAAATATATCTTTTACCTTTTTTGAACCATTTAGTCCTTTTGCTTCAATTCTGTCCCCCGGTTTCCTTGTACGGACAATAAGGGGGAGAGAAGTGTCGTTTATGTGTAATAATAGCATATTCTTTGGCAGGGATGAATATGAAATTTTGCTTTTTACAAGCTTTATCGTATACCCGTTCGGCAGATCAATCTTCATCCCTTCATCCAAGACGTATTGATATGCAGAACGGGCGGGGCGGCGCCCGAAAGAAAAGGCCATGCGCCCGTAATCCCTTACAGCCTTTAATCCGCCGGGGAGATCGGCGCTCCCGGACGGATTGGAGCCTGAAGCCAGTTTTAAAACGGCATCTGTATGTATCGCTGTGACGTCTTTTATGTCTTCATTGTAAAGATATTTTAATATTAGATGAATCGCCCGCCTTTGTAAAGGCATAGGCATCTCTTTGAACTTCCGGAGATCGAGCGTGCAAGTTCCGGGCCCTGTTTCCGCCATCTGCTTTAATTTCTCCTGCGCCAGCCCGTAAAGATAGGTTTCATCTTCCAAAAGCTCTTCACTGAATCTTTGAAAATGCAAATGGGCCCGCGGGTTTTCTTTTTGTAGAAAAGGCAGTACGGACGCGCGAAACCGGTTTCTTGCAAAGGCGGGGGATGCGTTGCTTTCATCGGTGCGCGGCTCCAGATGATAATGGGCGCAGTAATCTATGATTTCTTTTTTGGCCGTGCCCAACAGCGGGCGGATGATGTCACCCTTTGCAAACGGCCGGCGAAACGGAATGCCTGCCCTTCCCTTTCCGCCTGCGCCCCTGGTAAGCCGCATAAGCACCGTTTCCATCTGGTCATCGCCATGGTGGCCCAGTACAACTTTATTGGCGCCGGTTTTCTCCATTGCTTCAGCGAGAAAAGCGTACCGGTATTTTCTCGCTGCCTCTTCAATGCCAAGGCCTTCTTCCTCCGCTTTTTCCAGCACCGGGATTTCTGCCGTTTCACAACCGATACGGCAAGATTCACAGAAGCTTTTGACAAACAAAAGGTCTTTACGGGACGCTTCCCCTCTTAGCATATGGTTGACATGGGCGGCTGTTATCTTTACACGGAAGCGCTCTATCCGCGAAGTGAGAAAGTGGAGGAGCGCAAGGGAATCCGGCCCGCCGGAAACCGCTACGAGCAAATGGTCTCCCGCCTCAATCAGCTGGTGTTTCCTGATAAAATGGAATACGTTGTCCTCAAATGCGAGCATAAAACCTGTCCTTTTCGGTACCGTTTTGTTATTTCCATTGTAACACGGGCATTTCCAAATTTCTAAACATATTCCGCCTTGAGAATGGGTGCCGGTGTATTTATCCTGAACATTTATTTCCACCCCTTTGGCGCTGATCTTGCGGCATGGACGTTTTCGTAAAAATTTGCGCTGTCATTTTTAAACGGCCAGAAATTTGCGATGCTTTTCTTTATAAAAAGGCGCCTGTCTCAATAAAACATGTGATGGCCATCCTTGCCCGTACCCGCATGTTGCCGCTGCGCGCATCTTTTCGCCCATGCTGAAATCCCGGACAAGGAGCCGCCGCATGAACCGGCATAAATTTGTGGATATTTAAAAAGGGATGCTGGTTTGTCCGTAAGTATAATACCAGTATAACATAGAGATCATCAAGATGATCATCATGGCAGCCACGAACCTTTTAAATTTTCGGAATCTGCGCCTTTTTGAACGAGACTGTCCGGGTTTTTGTTTTTCCGGCCTGTGCGTTGTTTTGGCTTTCTTCTTTTCTCCGTCCGCAGTCAGCAGATTAAGCATGTCCTGCCTCATTTCAAAAGCTGTCTGGTATCCACCCCCCAGCGCTTTCCGCAGCACCGCCTCAAATTTGCACAGCCCGGCATGTTGCCTGACCGCCGCCATCAGCTGCGGGAAGCCATTTGCCTGTTTTTTTAAAAACCGGTTCGGATAAGCGAGATTGATCATCACCATTGCGGCGGAAAACAAATCATAGGAGGGCTCGGCTTTCCGCGATCCCAACCCCCAGTAACCCCTGTCAAAAAACTCCGTAAATTCTTTTACAGAACGCCCGATCTTTGTCATCCCGCCCGGGTCAATGCAGCGGATCCTGTTTCCAGGCGTCCCGACCAGCAAGTTTTCGGGCTTCAAATCCCCGAAAATCCATCCCTGTTCATGCAAATGCTGCAAATCGGAAAGAAGCTGGATCACAAGCACTGCCGCCCAGGAAAAACCTTTCCCGGAAACAAAGGAAAGCAGGTCCGGGCCTTCTATATATTCCATGACATAAAAGGGAATGACCTCCCGCCCGCGTTCCCAGTCATCCGCTTCCAAAAAGGAAGGCCCGAGGGACTGCCCCCGGGCCTTGGATATGGTTTTTAGTACGCTGGACTCGGAGGCCACCTGGGCAGTGCTCACACCGGCTTTTAATGCAACCAGACCGGCCGCCGATTCCGCCAGATATACAGCGCCATTTGCACCGGCCCCAAGGCGCTTTAGCAATCTGTACCGGTTTTTATGCCATTTCCCCGTCACAACCGTACCCGGCGGATCATTAAATGGATTCTTCAAAGTATTGTCCGTCATCATGCGTATGATATCCCCTCAGCTTCCTTTTCCGGTCAAAATGGCGGATCGCCTCATGAATGGCCGGCCCTGTCGGCGTAATCCCGCCTGTCTGCAGTTTCGGAAATATTGCCGCCAGCGATTCCAGTTTCGGTGTCCAGTCAAGCAGTTTCTCCGTCTCTTTCCTTTTCCCAGGAAATATAAAAACTGAAAATTGGTTATTTCCCATCCGCGCATTCAGGCTTAAAGACAAATCAAGCAAAGCTTCTTTTACCGTCTCAAGCTTCGGTTTCATGCTTGCGCTTGTATCGACGAGCACAAGAATGTCCAAATCCACTGTTTCCCCCAGCTCATCCACCACCTCCAACACATCGCCGCGTTTTTCAGGCGGCAGTGCTTCAATGGATCCGTTACTTCCCAAAATGTGTTTTAATTCCTTGTTCACGATTCCCTGAATCGTCTGGGTCATCGCTTTCCGTGTGACCATTTGCACAGTTTGCGATAATTGTTTCGTATATACGATCTGGCTGACGCCGCCCCCTGACATGGCGATATTTTGAATTTCCGCTGCCCCTTTTTCATCAATGATATCCCGTTCCATGACGCCAATTACATTAATGGTTATGCCTGCTTCCCTTGCCAGTGCCGCAGCTGCAGCCGGATCACCCCCTTGGTTTGAACATCCGTCCGTAATCAGCAAAATTTGTTTTAAAGTGCCTGCATTCATCTTTTCTCCTCCTTGTCATTGACGGCATTTCTTGCGTTTTTACCATCATCGACAATCGGGAGAAAATATATACCGTTGCCTTCCGCTTCTTCTATTTAATTCCCGCTTTTCAGACGTATCTTCGCTTGTAAAGTGCCCGCCTGAAATTCGGGCGCTTTATCAAGCAAACGTTCCAATCCTAACGAAATTCCCTTATCCGGCCGCCCGCCTCCTTTTCTATCCTGAAAAATGGTGCCCGTTGATGTTCATTCCTTTTCTCCTGTTGCCGCGTTCATTGCGGCACAGGCTTCTGTCCTGAAAATGTGCGGCAGCTGATGTTCACCCTTTTGCCCGCCCTGCACGCTTTAGCATAGGTGCCCCGCCTGAATATTCAATTTTATCCTTTCCGTACCGCATTTTTAGCTGATCGTGGACACGTGCGCTGTTTCTGCTTGCAGCCGCCGTTTTGGCCCGGCCGTTTCAGCACGTATCGCATTCAGTGTGGCACGGCATCTAAGAGATCATTTTTTTTCCTTTGCTGACCGGGATAGCCGCCCATTTCGGCGTATTGTGTTTGATTTTTGCAACGACGACCGTCATATCATCTTCAATTAAACCGGATCGCGAACGGATCACTTCTTCTATGAGCAGGTCGGCAATTTCCTGGGGATTTTCCGTTTCCAGCTCCCGGATTTTCCGCTTAATCCATAATTCCGGGTTTTCAATGTAACGCGGGCCTTCCAAAATCCCGTCACTCATCATGATTAAAATATCGCCGGCTTTCAGCTGCCGGGAAACGACATCCACATCAAATTCCTGGATCATGCCCATCGGCAAATTCCCGGATTCAATTTTGATCACTTTATCGCCGCGTTTGATAAAACTCGGCGTCGATCCGATTTTTAAAAATTTGCTGCTTGCATCCTGCAGGTCGATCATCGCCAGATCAAGCGTGGAAAATACTTCTTCCTGCGTCCTCAGCGCCAGAATGGAGTTCACCGATTTGATCGCAATTTTTTCTTCTATGCCCGATTCCAAAATCTGCCGCAAAAGCCTCAGTGTCTCATTGCTTTCGTGATGGGCGCGCTCGCCGTTTCCCATGCCGTCACTGATGGCAATGGCATACTTTCTTGAGCCAAGCTCGATCATTGAATAACTGTCACCGGATATAAAACCGCCTCCTTTTGCGGCATGCGCCACACCAGTGTCGACGACAAACGCCCTTGCCGAACGGAATGTCACATAGCCAAGCCCGCCCGACTGCGAACCGAACTCTTCTTTCTGGACAACAATTGTTTCCCCTAATATATCGGAAAGCATTGGCGCGATGATCTTTTCGCATTCGCCATAGCCACTGTACTGCGGCAAGGTTATATCAATGTCAATATTGCCCGACTCCAGGCTGTAAATTTCCACCTGGTCAATATCGAGCCCGAAGTCCTGTAATGACTCAAGAATCATTTCTTCCTGCCGCTGATGGTTCTCGCGCTCCCGCTGAATTTCCTTTGCAAAATCCCCCATGACTTCCGAAACGCCCTGCAGCTGTTCTGCGACGATTTTCCGGCTTTCTTTGATCATTTTTTTGAACTTTTGATTGGCCTGGTAAAACGTCAATTCCTGGTTGATCGCCTCTTCCACTTTTTGGGCCCTGACACAATGTTTCTCCAATTCGCGATGGACACGCCTCGAAACCGCTCCGTCCCTTTCACTCAGGTCCTCCATCGTCATTTTCATCAAATCATATGTCTTATCAAAGTTTTTCGCCCAGCACTGCTCTTTTTTGAAGCAGGTCTGGCATGTCCGTTCCGTGACATTGCTGAAAAAATAATCCAGATCCCGTTCGCGGTCCTCCTCTTCTTTCGTATGGTCATACTGCGAAAAGCTTTTGGACAGCGCCTGAAAAACGGACGAGAACTGCTCCACGCGGTGAACCGTCACATCGCGCACTTTCCTTAAATATTGCTGCTGCTCCTTCATATATTCGGCTGTCCCCGGGATATGCCGCGCCATTTTGGCCGTAAACGGGGACGGCGTTAAAAAGAAAAGGGCAATGCTCACGCATGTTTCATACAGCGCAGCGCTTAAAGACGCCCCGGCATCGCCGTACATCGTAATCAGCAGGGTAGCAACAAGCATCCCGGCAGCAGCACCCCCACGCTTCCCTTCTTTTAACAATCCGCACAGGAGCCCTGCGAACGCAAGCAGGCTCATTTGATAAAAGCTGGACACGTTGGCGAGGCTGAAAATGAGGCCGGTCACAACCCCGACAGTGGAACCGACCGTCGCACCGCCGACAAACGCAAACAGCAGGACAAGATAGCGCGAAAAAATATGCTCGACGGACAGCCCGTTCACCGTCCAGCCGATTGTCCCGGTCAAAACGGACGCGAGCACAATGATGAGGCTGACGACTTCCTCCGTCTTTAATGTTTTTTTTCGCCTTGTTTGTGATAAGATTGGAATGCTTTGCATAAATATCATGGTAAGGATAAAGGTTAAGCACGATTCCACACCCGCCATCAGGCCGTCATAAAAAGAGAGCTGGAACTGCTGCTGAAGATAAAGATAAGCGCATTTTGAAACGAGCGAGACAGCAAAGATGTAAAAGGGCAGCACCCGTGTTTCCTCTTTATGGTATTTGCCGAACAACCTGAATACAAGAATAAAGAGGATGGTCGAAGCCAGCGTGTACATCCCGTTCGCAACGGATAATGTTAATCCGCCCGCAGTGAGGCCGAGCAGCGTGATGGGCGCCTTATCCCGTTTCATCACATAGACAGCTGCGAAAAAGGGCAATGCAAACGGCGTAAAATGGGACAAAATAAGGGCCCTTCCCAGCAAAAAGCCGATGATCAAAAGGCTGATGCCTTTTTGGATAAACAACGATTCAAATTTCCCCCGGAGCTGCTTCCACCCTTTCGCAAACTCTTTTTTTGTTTCCTCAAGATCCACATGGCCCCCCTGCTCGATCATTCCCCGCTCAACTTTCCCCAAATTCATCATAAACTCCCCCTCATCACTTTGATACAAGCAATTATAAAAGGACAAGTTTTAAAAGTTTGTCAAAATTCCAATGCAACACCAAAGAAAAGTTCGACTTTTTCCACAAATATGCGATGCATTTTACAATTTTTTTTAAAAAGAGAAGTTGACAAATGGGTGCAGTGCCGTTATTATAGAAAATGTGCTTTTTCATTTAAGCCATGGCGGCGTAGCTCAGCTGGCTAGAGCGTACGGTTCATACCCGTGAGGTCGGGGGTTCGATCCCCTCCGCCGCTATATTCGTTTTGAAAAAACCGGCCCGTTAAAGGCCGGTTTTTTTCGTGTGATTCGGCGATTTTTGTCCGAAACAGTAAAAAGAAAAAGCGGATCCGACAAACATTTCTGTTTGAACCGGTTCCGCCCTCCAATGAAAAGCAATGATACGGATATATGAGTCAACTAGACAGCAAGTTAGCCTCTTCTCGCGCCGCGGCCGCCGCGTTTCGATTCTGTATTTCGTTTGAGCGAAGACAGGCGATCTTCACTGTCTTTCAAAAAGCGCGCCATTTTGGATTCAAAATCTTCTTTTCCGCGGTTATTTCCCCGGCCATGCCTTTGCGGCCGATGGGACTGGGATTGGGATTGGGATTGCTGCGCCTGGTCTTTCGCCTTGCGGATCGACAAACCGATTTTCCCGTCTTTTTCGACATTCAGCACCTTTACTTCAACGATATCGCCGACTTTTAAATGGTCATGAATATCTTTTACATAGTTATCAGCAACTTCACTGATATGAACCAGCCCGGTTGAGCCGTCCGGCAATTCGACGAAAGCCCCGAAATGCGTGATGCCTGTTACTTTACCTTGTAACTTGCTGCCTGCTTCAATTGACATAAAAAAATTTTTCCTCCTTAAAAGATAAAAAATCAACCTTTAACATATTATAACGAACATGAAAAAAGAGTGTCAATAAGACACGTCTTCTTCTTGGGCATTCTTTTTGGAATCAGGCAGATTAAAGATGATCTCCCCTTTTTTGGAAAGGAAATATTCGCTGCGGGCGAGTTTTGCAATATAGTTATCATCTTTCAGTTTCTTAATCTCGCTTCTAAGCATCGCCTGCTGCTTGTCAATGTCCCTTACCTGGTGCTCCAGCTTTGCTTTTTGTTCTTTTTTTGCAGCGAGCTGTGCGTTCCGTGAGACTAGGGTAGAGACGAGCAGTGCGGAAACAAGCACTGCCATAACACCGAAAAGCGCCAATCGCCGGAAAAGCAGCTTGCGCCTTCTTGCCAGTACTTTTTCTTTGACCGATTGCTGTTTCGTATAAGCATTGTCCATTGAAGCAATATTGCGTCCCAACATACTCCCTCCTAAAAAGCCCTAGGCAGAGCGGAAAGTACAGCCACCGGGCTTATCTTTTAAAAAACCTGCCGATCCGGTTTTTCAGTTTGATAAACTTATTCTGGATTGTTTTCCAAAATCCTGCCGTTTTCATAAAAAAACGGTCAAAAGAGGCGCGCAGCGGATTGATGCGCCATAAAAAAACACCCAGTGCGGAAAACGGTTTAAGCCCGGTCTTTAATATCCATATTACCATTTTTGCCATCATTTTTACAATCGTATAAAGCAATCGCCCTGCGCCGAGAAAAAGGGCAAACAAAAGAAGGACAAATCCTTTGGCCGGGCGGAAAACAAGAAGCCGGAACATGCCGGCTGTAAACCGGCCAGTGCGGCATGCTGCCTGGATGCACCATTCCAAAAGCTTCAAGTAACCGTTTTTGAATAATGCCTGGTAAGCGGCAAACCCGCACAAGAGAGCGATAAAAATATAAAACCGGACTTCCCCGGCGTTTACCAGGAACAGGACATAAAACAGCAGCAGGCTCTGGAACAGCCAAAAAAGGACATCATGGACAAAGACAACCCAGCGCTTTCTGTTCCGCCTTTGCAAAAAACGGTTATACGTATCAAGGGTGCCGCCAAAAAAGCTTCCCATCGCGATCATGGCAAGCATCGTATAAAATTGCACGCTCAGGCTCATCTAAACAGCTTGCTAAAGAGTCCCTTAGCTTTCTCCCCGTGATGGTCATCCAAATAAACAAGATCAAACACTTTCCCTTTTATCGAGACGACCCCTTTGTCAACATCCAGGTTTTTCATTTGCAAATTCTGCCCGCGGATGGCGAGAAAACCCATTACCGTTTCCAGCAAAAACTCCTCATTGTCAAAGCTTTCCACCTGTTTCACGCCGGTAATATCCAGCAGCTTGCGGCCGCGCATCATCACATCGTGTTCCTGGAGAACCGGTTTGCTGCCTTGCGGTGTATTATAAAAGTCACTCATCCTGATCCCCACTTTCCTTGTCCAAACTTTGTACTATACTATGCCCGTCCGGACAAAAAAAGACCAAAAGGGAACGGCACACGAAACGGAAGCACGGCCATGCGGAATTCGCGCGGCCCTCCGGAAACGCCTTCCCGCAAAGCTTCCATTCCGCAACTGCATCGGGCGTATGGCCCATCTCCCGTATATCCCGGGGGGCGCGTTTCTGTCAGAAAAATAAAAAGAGCGCCCATAGCCGGTTCACAGCTTCGGGACACCCTGAAACATTTTTATTCGTTGACCCGCGTTTCACTGATCATCGTGTACATGCCGGCGGCGTCTTCTTTTTTTGTCGACTCCCTTAAGTTCTCCACTTTCACCTTGACCACTTTCTGGCCGAAACGGATGGTCAGTTCATCCCCCGTTTTCACGTTTGAACTGGCTTTTGCCTGGACGCCGTTGATCTGGATTCTGCCCTGGTCGGCGACTTCTTTTGCAAGCGTACGCCGTTTAATCAGCCGCGAGACTTTTAAAAATTTATCGAGGCGCATTGTCGTGTTTTCCATGTCCATCCCTCACTCCCGTTTTTCCTGTTTTTCGGCGGCTTTTATCCGCTCCCAGTTTTGCGCGACTTCTTCCGCGCTTTCGACTTTCACATTGCCAAACACATGCGGATGGCGCCGGATCATTTTTGAAGCAAGCCCTTCTATCACATCTTCCATCGTAAACATGCCTTCCTCTTCGCCAATTTGCGCATGCAGCAAAACCTGGAGCAGCACATCGCCAAGCTCTTCAACGAGGTTTTCCTCATCTTCATTGTCAATCGCCGAAAGCACTTCCCCGCACTCTTCAACCAAATATTTTTTCAGCGAAAAATGGGTTTGCGCCCGGTTCCATGGACAGCCATCCGGCGCGCGCAAAGCCGCGATGATTTGCCGCAGTTCGGCGAAGTCCCGCAAATCCTGCTCTTTAAGCGGCGGAACGTAGACGCTCGTTAAATTATTGAGCTCAAATCCGCGGTCCAGTTCATACAGCTTCAGCCATTTGACAGTTTCGTCCGTACTGCCGGCAGCGCGGACGATTGCCACCCGGTGTTCATCCGGATATTTTTCCATGAGGGCCAGCTTGACTTCAGAAGCCGCCAACGCATCATACACCTGCCCGACTACGAGATGCTGATCCGCCTGGATGTCGTGCGGGTTTAAAGCAGTGCCGTCTACAAGCTGAAAGCCCTCAATCGGATCCGCCCTGACAGAAGCGAACAGCGCATCGATAAAACTATGCCCGCCCGCGATTTTGATCTCCGTCTGTTTCGCCGCGCTTTGTTCGAACAGCAGCTGCACTGTCCGTTCCGCTACAAACGGGTGGCCGGGCACGGCATAAAGAATATCCTGATGTTCCGCTTCCCGGAAAAGGATCCCCACAATTTCTTCGTATACCGCTTCAAATTGGTCGTGGCGCTCGTATACGTCATCAAATGCCGTATACTTCATCCCTTCCCGTTCAAGTTCCGGCACGGCCGGATGTTCTTTTGTCCGCAGAAAAATTTTCTTGTTTGCTTTCAGCTGCCTGTATACACCGAGCGGAAGCTGGCCCATATCCCCGGCCCCGAGACCGGCAACGGTAATGCTATGGTTTTTGTTTTCCAATCCGATTCTTTCCTTTCAGGCCGGCTAATTTTGTTCCAAAAGGCACAAGCCCCCATTCTTCATCCGTCAGCAAACGCAGCCGGGCGGCACAAAATAGAAAAACAGCCGCACCGATTGCCGTCCCCCCCAAAGCAGCCAGAACGCTTGCCGCCCTGCCAGGAAGCCCGTAGGCAAACAGGCGGAGCCAAAGCTGCAAACAAGCGGACATGGCGAAAAGGGAGAGAGCGAGCTTGCCGAAAAATAGAGCCGGCAGCATTTGAAAATAGGCTTTACCCAATTTTATCATCAATATAAGCGAAATAAACCCTAAAGCGGCAACGGTGGCAGCGGAAGCGCCCATGGTCCCGAAACGGGGGACCCAAATCTCGTTCAAACCATATTTCAACAGGACGCCTGCCGCAATGGCCACTGCAGGAGTGTACACCTTCCCCATTCCCTGCAAAATCCCCGACAATGTCAAAATCCAGGTGCTGAATAAAATGGAAACCGAAAAAACAGACAGGACAGCTGTTCCCGCGCTGTTTTCAAACAGCATCGTATTGGCAAACGGCATGATCCCGATCAGTCCGGCTGCAGCGCCCGCGCCGACCGCCGTGCTGATTTTTAAAGCAGCCTGCACCTGTTTTTCAAGGCTTTTTCGCCTGCCCTTCTTATATTCAAGTGCAATCACCGGGACAAGGTTCAGGGCAAAGGAAGACGCTGCCACTGTACCAAGCTGCAAAAACGGCTGTCCGCGGTCGTAAATGCCTTTTAGTTTTTTTGCCGCTTCCGCCCCCCAGCCGGCGTCTGTTAACAACGCGTAAAGATGGAGGGAATCGACAAATTGGAACAAAACCAGGACGAGGCCGCTGATACAGACCGCAATCCCGCCGCAAAACAGGGAGCGGGCCGCCTGCTTTACGTCTTTCCATTCAAGGAGCCGGGCTGCCTTTTCCTGCCTGCCGCCCTTGACCAGATAAAATACAAGGACTGCTGCAGACACCGCTCCCCCCAACACGGAACCGGCCACAGCCCCTTGCCCCGCTGCATAAAGCGAAAAACCGCCGTGGACCAGCCAAAAGGAAAGAAGAAGAATGGCCGCAACCCGGACCGCCTGTTCGAGCACCTGGCTGAGTGCAGTCGGCACCATCTTTCCTTGCCCCTGATAAACACCCCTGATCGCAGAAATGACCGGCATCAGCAAAAAGGAACAGGAAACCGTCCGGATAAGCGGAGAAAGACGGGGATCCCCCATCCACGCCGCCAGTTTCCCTGCGGTGAAAAAAACGGCAAGAAACAATCCGGAACCGAATAAGCCGAGGGTGAGGAATACCGCGTTTAAAAATGCGCGGTGGCTGTTTTCCCCCGCTGCTTCCCGTTCCGCCACCATTTTGGAAACGGCAACCGGAAAACCGGAAGATGAGAGTGCGATCACAATCCCGTAAATCGGATACACTTGCTGATAAATATAAAAACCGACATCGCCGACAATATTTTGGAACGGCACGCGGTAAACTGCACTGAGGATTTTCGTAATGACGGATGACAAGGTTAAAATCAGAATGCCTTGAAAAAGCTTTTTTGACTCATGATCCTGCTGCACGTCTTTTCTGCCTTTCACACGGCCGTAACACCGTACATAGAATAAAATCGAATGTATTATACCATAAAAGGGAATACAAGACGCGCCTTACAGACAACCTGCGAAAAAACAGATCAAAAAAACGCAGACCCTTTGCCTGCGCTTTTTTGGCCGTGCGTGAAAACAAATGATGACAAAAAAATCCCGGAAAAAAACGGGAGAAAAAAGCCTTACTGTTCCATCTGGCGGGCCAGGAATCCGGCAGCCGTTTCCGCCGATTTCTGTTCCACTTCCCCGAACGTGCGGTCTTTTGAAAAAATGACGACAGCACCAATCGGATCGCCGCTTGCGACAATCGGGGCAATCGTATAAGAAGCCAGTTCCTCTTCCACCCCGTCCACCAGCGCTGTTTTCCCTTTTTCTTTTGATAAAACCGGCATCCTGTCCTCCATGACTTTTTCGATCACTTCGCCATTTCTTTTATTTAAGTATTCTTTTTTTGAACCGCCGCTGACTGCAATCACGGCATCCCGGTCACAGATCAGGACAGGGCTCGTTAAACTGTCATACAGCGCTTCGGCATACTCCTTGGCAAAATCACTTAGTTCACTGATCGGCGAATATTTTTTCAAAATAACTTCTCCGTCGCGGTCCACAAAAATTTCAAGCGGGTCCCCTTCACGGATACGAAGCGTCCTTCGTATCTCTTTCGGGATGACAACTCTGCCTAGATCATCAATACGACGAACAATACCAGTTGCTTTCATCTAAAGTTGCCTCACTTTCATCAGATGATTTTTTTCCATCCTCAGATGGCTCTTGAATCCTTTACCTACGTTGACATTAGTATCTTTCATCTGGCAAGTTCTATACATCATGAACGTTTTTTGTACAATTGCTATCGATTGGATTGATTTCCAATTCTTCTCTATCTTTTTCCCGGAATTTTTCCACGGCAAACATCAAGAACCATAAAAAGCACGGAACAAACCGCTGTTCCGTGCTTTTACAAACAGGCCTTTGCCAAAAAGCCGCTCCTTCAGGTTTTAGCCTCCAACTTACCGGGAAGCGCTCGTCGTTTCGGCCCTTTCGAAGGCACCCCGCAGTTCCCGGATCATTTCCGTGCAGGTGTAAAGCCACTCATGTCCCTTGCTTTTTTTAATATCCAGCGTAATTTTCAGCTGGTTGCCTTCCATGCCGAATCCGGCCGAACGCCCGTATTTTCTCACAATGTCCACGACTTTCGGGCCGTTTACCTGTTTCGAGCCTTTTTCGGACATTAAAATCGTAATCAATTGCTTGTTTTGTTTAATCGATGAAAGCATCGCTTCTTTGGCGTATACTTTCATCGCCGCAATCGTAAACAGGTCGCTCACCTGCTGCGGATACTCGCCGAAACGGTCAATCATCTCTTCTTTTAATTCTTCAATATCTTCAATCATCTCAATGCCTCTGAACCGTTTATACATTTCAATTTTCTGGTATCCGTCTTTAATATAGGCATCCGGAATATACGCATCAATTTCGAGTTCGACTTCAAATGGCGGCAGTTTTTCCTCTGCGCCGTCTGTCCCTTTCCGTGCTTCGATCGCTTCCTTCAGCATTTGCGAATACAAATCGAAACCGACCGAATCGATGAACCCGTGCTGTTGTGCGCCCAGCAGGTTGCCGGCGCCGCGGATGGACAAGTCGCGCATCGCAATTTTAAAGCCGGATCCGAGTTCCGTAAATTCTTTAATCGCCTGCAGCCTTTTTTCCGACGCTTCCGCCAGCACCTTGTCTTTTCTGTACGTAAAATAAGCATACGCTACCCGGTTGGACCGCCCGACACGCCCGCGCAGCTGGTATAATTGCGACAGCCCCATCCGGTCCGCATCATTGACGATCAAGGTGTTGACATTCGGGATGTCCACGCCTGTCTCAATAATCGTCGTCGTCACAAGCACATCATATTCGCCTTCAAGAAAACCGAGAATGACCGTTTCAAGCTGGGATTCTGTCATCCGGCCGTGGGCATACGCCACGCGCGCATCGGGAACAAGCCGCGCAATTTCCTCCGCCTTCCGCTCAATATCTTCAATCCGGTTATACAAAAAGTACACCTGCCCGTCCCGCGCCAGTTCGCGTTCGATCGCTTCCCGCACCATCTGGTCATTATATTCCAGCACGTAAGTTTGCACCGGGAAACGGTTCTCAGGCGGCGTTTCAATAACAGACAGATCCCGCACGCCGACCATGGACATATGCAGCGTCCTTGGGATTGGCGTTGCGGTCAGGGTCAGCACGTCGACATTCGTCTTTAATTTCTTGATTTTTTCCTTATGGCTGACACCGAACCGCTGCTCCTCGTCAATGATCAAGAGGCCCAGATCACGGAACTGGATATCTTTTGAAAGCAGCCGGTGCGTGCCGATCACCATATCAATCGTCCCGTTGCGCAAGCCTTTAATCGTTTCATTCTGCTCTTTCCGCGTCCGGAAACGGCTCAACAGCCCGACTTTTATCGGATAGCCATGGAACCTTTCCGTGACCGTTTCAAAATGCTGCTGGGCAAGGATGGTGGTCGGCACAAGCATGGCCACTTGCTTGCCGTCCATCACTGCTTTAAAAGCGGCGCGGATGGCCACTTCCGTTTTGCCGTAGCCGACGTCCCCGCACAGCAGGCGGTCCATCGGTTTCTCTTTTTCCATGTCCCGCTTGATTTCCTGGATCGACCGGAGCTGGTCTTCCGTTTCTTTATACGGAAAAGCCGCCTCGAACTCACGCTGCATATCCCCATCCGGAGAAAAGGCAAACCCTCTTGATGCTTCCCTCTCCGCATACAATTTGACGAGGTCGTCCGCGATATCCTGGATGGACGACTGGACTTTCCGTTTAACCCGTTTCCATTCGCTGCCGCCCAGCTTGTAAAGTTTCGGCTCTTTTCCTTCCGAACCGACATATTTTTGGACAAGGTCGATCTGGTCAACCGGCACATATAGCTTATCCGAACCCTGGTACTTAATATGGAGATAGTCTTTATGGACGCCGTTGATTTCAAGCGTCACAATCCCCAAATATTTCCCGATCCCATGGTTGACATGAACCACATAGTCTCCTACATTCAGCTCGGAATAGTTTTTAATCCGCTCGGCATTGGACAGCTTTTGCCGGCGCGTTTTTTTCTTCGCCTTTTTATTGAAAAGTTCTTCTTCCGTAATGACGGCAAGCTTGCACATCGGAAGCTCAAAACCGGTGTTCAGGTTCCCTTCCGCCACCTGGATATGCCCAGGGATGATACCCGCCGCGTAGGCAGCTTCAATCTCATAATCTTCCAGCACACTTTGGATTTTTTCAGCCCGGTTTTTGTCCGCACCAAGGAAAACCACCGTAAAACGGCCTTTCTTCCAGCGTTCGATTTCCGCCTTCAGCACATGCATCTGCCCATGGAACGACTGCATCGGTTTGCAAGCGATATTTACAATGTTTTGCGGATTTGTATTTTGGATATGGCGCAAAAACAGTGACAAATAGAGCTTCTTCCATTTTTTTCCTGACAACAGTGTATCTAAGGCATGGGAAACGGTCAAATCATAGATCATTTCACCTTCTTCCACCATCGCCGTGTACCATTCAGCTTCTTCTTTATCGAGGCGCTCCTGCATTTCCTGGATCCGGCCGAACTCATCCAAAAACAAAATGCCGGAAGTTTCCACATAGTCTAAGAGACTGGCAGGCTGGTCATACAGAATCGATAAATATTTAAAAATTTGATCGGGTTTTTCCCCGTTTTTCAGCTTTTCGATGTCAAAACCGATGTTTTGGGCAAGCAGTTGTTTGACCTGGTCATCTTTAATTTTAGCCAGTGTTTTGCTGAGCCCTTCTTTTACGGCTCCGGCCGCTTTGATGAGCAAAGGGCGGCCTGCCGGATATTCCGTCGCCGGCCCGATGGAGACAGCAGAAAGTTTATTCCGGGAACGCTGGTCTTCAGCGGAAAACGTCCGGATGGAGTCTACTTCGGTGTCAAATAATTCGATACGGACCGGGTCTTCTTCTGTCAGCGGGTATATATCGAGAATTCCGCCGCGCACACTGAAATCTCCCGGTGAATCGACCATATCCGACCGGGTATAACCCATTTCCACAAGCATTTCCAATACACGATCAAGCTCAATTTCTTTTCCTGTTTCGAAGTGCAGCTGGTACTTTTCCCAAACCGTCTTCGGCGGCAAAATTTTCCGCATTCCGGCCATCGGGACAACGATCAGGCAATTTTTTCCCGATAGTAACGCATTCAGCACATCTATCCGTTGGGCCATCAGTTCGGGGCTTGCCACGCCCAGTTCGGCCGCAATCAGTTCATTTGCAGGATACAGAAATAAGGCGCTTTCATCCATAAATTGCAGGAGATCATCATACAACTTTTGCGCCTGTAATAGATTATAAGTTAACACAATGGCCGGCTGTTCCGTTTTTTGATAGACCGAAGCAATAAAAGCGCTGCGGGCGGAACCGGACAACCCGGAAACAAGCTGCTCTTTCAGACCGGCCGTTATGCCGCTTATGACCGATTCTGCTTCCTTGTGTTCAAGGATCATTTTTTGTATTCCGTCCAAAAAGGGCCAACTCCTCTCTTGATCCGATTTCCTTTTCTCTACTATTCACACTGTTTTGTAAAATTTAAACGGGAAGGAGCTGCAGAAAGCATAAATGTTCCTGCAGCAAAACAGAAAAATGCTTTGGACTCCCTTCCAAAGCGGATTATTGGATTAAATAACCGTATTGATGAAATATGGGTTCGCATTCAAATGAATCTTGGCATTCTTCGCAAATCGACTGGATGCGGACGCTCCCGTCTTCCTGGGGAAGCACCATTTCCTTCCGCTCCTCATTCGTCAAAAAGAAAAGTCCCATCCGGTCTGCTTCGATACCCGGGATGGTGCCGATTTTTATGCCACAGTGCCGGCAATAGTAATGAACGGCCATCTTCCGGCCCCCTTTTTCATATCGTCCTTATATAGTATGGGCGCAATGGGAAGGGGTTATTCGTTTTTTTATAGAAACGGAAGAAATGGCCGCGGAATTTCGCGGAAATTCCCCATATTCCGCATAAATGGTGGCTCAATTATAAAGGTTCATCACGACAGGGAACGGCTTTTCCAGCCAAGCTTCGCAAGCATCGGCGCTTTTTTCAACCGCCAGCTGCATTTTCACCCGGTCCTCTTTTGAAAAGCGGCCGAGCACATAATCCGGCATGTAGATATCTCTGTCCGGCCGCCCAATACCGATGCGGATCCGGTTAAACTCCTGTGTTCCAAGATGGTGGATGATGGATTTGATTCCGTTATGGCCGCCGGCGCTTCCTTTTTGCCGCAGGCGGATTTTGCCGGGCGGAAGATCGAGGTCATCGTAGACGACAAGCAAATCTCCGGTGCCAAGGCGGTAATAATCCATGGCTGCTTTGACCGACTCGCCGGATAAATTCATATATGTCATCGGTTTTAAAAGCAGCACTTTTTCGCCGTTTACAGTTGTTTCTGCACACAACCCCTTGAATTTCGACTGTTTAAAAGGGGCCTGCAGCCGTTCTGCAAGCAGATTGACCACTTCAAAACCGATGTTATGCCTTGTATGTTCATATTGGGCTCCCGGATTTCCAAGCCCGACAATACATTTCATATTCACACCCCGATTGATTCATTCCCTGCTGAAATGAAATAAGCTGCTAAGGAAAACTGCCTGCAGCCGTTTTTAAGGGACAGCAAGGCCAGGCATCATGTTACCGTGATGCCTTTTCAGCCAACAGGCAGCCCATTTGTGCATGCAACGGGCAAAAAACAGGGCACGCCCGTTTTCCACCCGTGCCGGTTTCTCTCCATACGTAAAACCCTGTTTTAATTATCCACGAAGACAGATAAAAGTGCAAGCAGGCCGGACTGTGGGCATATGGCAAGTTTTTCCCGGAAAATGCTGCTCCTCATGCCTTCCATGCCACTTGAAAATAAAGGAACGGAACAAGTGGCGCATTTTGTGCCCCCATCATTTGCCCCCGGCAAGCTTGCTCGTGCATAAAAAACGTAAAATATTTTATGAAAATTCACACACAACGCGGCGGATACTTTTCTATCTTAGCAAAGGATCCGGCATGACGGCAAAAAAAGGCGTATGCTCATACGCCTTTTTTTCACAAACCCGGATGTTATGCTCCGCTTGTTTCCCGTCCTTCAAGATTTTCAGGCGTCCCTGATTCCTGCTGTTCGCCGGTGCTGATTTCTTCTTCCTGGCGAGGCGGCAGAACGGAGCAAATTGTTTCCGTATCTTCATGATTGATGGTAAATCCATACTGTCCGCGGATGTCCGCAACAGTAATGTTTTCCCCAACTTGCAGATTGGAAACATCCACCGTAATGGCATCAGGAATTTGATCCGGTTTTGTTGTAATCGACAATTCATGCAGTGCCTGCTGCAGCACGCCGCCGTCCTTTACGCCGGCGCTTTCTTCAGAAAGGACAACGCGCACAGTGGCATCGACATCTTCCGACATATTGACGGCAAGAAAATCGACATGAATGATTTTATTTTTCAAAGGATCGGTTTGCACTTCATGTACCATCACATTCCGCTGTGTCCCGTTCACATTCAGGGAAAGCACCGCATTTCTCCCGTTTTCGCGCAGTAATTTTTCAAACTCGGCGTAATTGACATAAACTGGCGTATTTTCCGTCTGGTAGCCGTAAACAACACCCGGTATGCAGCCGTTTCTTCTTAACTGGCGGCTGGAAGAATGGTGTTTATCCTGCCTTTTTTTTGCTTCAAGTACATCTGCCATAAATATTGACCTCCTAATGTTTAAGCAAACATCAAATATATCTTTACCCTGCCATTATCCATTATAAACCTGTTTTGAAAAAATGGCTTAAAATTACCGATATAAGTGAGGCTTTTCCTGATTTGCAGGATCGCGTGCTTTTCTTGTGAAAACTTGGACTGCTTTTGAAAAATATTTTCATACCCCAATCGCCGGATTCTTTCATATATCGAACAACGGGCTTACGGACTGGTCTTCATGCACACGGATAATCGCTTCGCCCAAAAGCGGGGCTACAGACAATTCAACCAGTTTTTCACTTTTTCGTTCTTCCGGAATGTTAATGGAATTGGTCGCCACCAGTTCTTTAATCGGGGAATTGTTAATCCGTTCAATCGCCGGCCCGGATAAAACCGGATGAGTGCAGCTGGCGTACACTTCTTTTGCGCCGCTTTCAATCAGCGCTTTTGCCGCAAGCGTAATCGTGCCTGCCGTGTCAATAATATCATCAATAATGATGCAAATTTTTCCGTCAACATTTCCAACAATATTCATTACCTCCGCCACATTCGGGCGCGGGCGGCGTTTGTCGATAATGGCGATCGGCGTTTTTAAACGTTCAGCCAGTTTGCGCGCACGGGTGACACCGCCATGGTCAGGGGAAACGACAACGATATCTTCCGCTTGGAATCCTTTATCTTCAAAATACTTTGCAATAATTGGAACGCCCATCAGGTGGTCGATCGGAATGTCAAAAAACCCTTGAATTTGCGGGGCGTGCAGATCAAGGGTAATGACCCTTGTCGCACCGGCCGTTTCGAGAAGGTTCGCCACCAGTTTTGCGGTAATCGGTTCACGTGCACGCGCTTTTCTGTCCTGGCGCGCATAACCATAGTAAGGAATCACAAGATTAATGGTCCGTGCCGATGCCCGTTTTAAAGCATCAACCATAATCAGAAGTTCCATCATATGTTCATTGACAGGATCGCTTGTCGACTGTATCACATAAACATCGCAACCACGGATGCTTTCTTCAATATTGATCTGGATTTCCCCGTCGCTGAATTGTGAAACGGAACATTTTCCAAGTTCGACTCCGACAACGTTGGCAATTTCCTTGGCAAGTTTCGGGTTGGAGTTCAGGGTGAAAATCTTTAAATTCGGATCTAAATACTGGTTAGACATGATGGACCTCCAATTATTGTTGTTTATGTTTTAACTTCTGGACATAGTTTTCCTTGTTCACCTGGCGTGCGCGCGCAATGGACAATGCTTCGCCCGGGACATCATCTGTAATGGTCGAGCCTGCTGCAATATAAGCATTTTCCCCGACTGTAACCGGCGCAATCAGATTGGAGTTGCACCCGACAAACGCGCCGTCTTCTATGACCGTTTTAAATTTATGTTTCCCGTCATAATTCACTGTAATCGTGCCGCAGCCGATATTGACACCTGCCCCGACTTCCGCATCGCCTATGTACGTCAAATGGGATGCTTTGCTGCCCTTGCCGACTGTTGATTTCTTTACTTCCACAAAATTGCCGATCTTCGCTTCATCGGAAATCGAGGAGTCCGGCCGGATATGGGCAAACGGGCCGACATGGACAGAAGCGCCAATTTCACTGTTTTCTGCAACGGACTGGCTGACTTCTGTTCCGTTTCCGATCACGCAATTTGTAATGTCGGAATTCGGGCCGATTTTGCAGTCTTCCCCGATGACTGTTTTGCCGGACAGCTTTGTCCCCGGGTAGATTACCGTGTCCTGCCCGATTTCAACATCCGCTTCAATGTAAGTTTGCGCAGGGTCGAGAATGGTCACGCCGTTACGCATATGGCGTTCATTGATGCGCTTTCTCATGATCCTTTCCGCTTCCGAAAGTTGCACCCGGTCATTGACCCCTAATGTTTCTTCGATACTTTCTGTCTTGTAAGCCACAACCGTTTCCCCTTGCGATTTTAAAATGCCCACCACATCAGGAAGATAATATTCGCCCTGGGCATTATCGTTGGAAACGCGCTTCAACGCTTCAAAAAGCGCCCGGTTGTCAAAGCAGTAAACGCCTGTGTTGATTTCCTTTACCTGCTGTTCTTCAGGGCTGGCATCTTTATGTTCGACAATTTTTTCCACAAAGCCTGCCGCATTGCGGATGATCCGCCCGTATCCGGCAGGGTCGGGGGCCGTTGCTGTTAAAATGGTCACTTTTGCCTGTTTCCGTTCGTGTTCTTCAAACAGGGCCTTTAAGGTTTCCGCCTGAAGGAGCGGCGTATCCCCGCAAACAACCAAAGTGGTCCCGTCCTTGTTGCCGAGAACCGGTTCTGCCTGCAGGACGGCATGCCCTGTGCCCAGCTGTTCTTCTTGCAGGACGAATGCGGTTTTTCCTTCCAGGCAGGAGCGGACCTGTTCTGCACCATGCCCGATCACCGTCACAATCTTATCCGTTTCAAGCTGTAAAACCTGGCTGGCAACATGTTCAACCATGGGTTTCCCGCAAACGGGATGCAGCACTTTGTACAATTTCGACTTCATGCGGGTACCCTGGCCTGCAGCCAGGATTACAGCGAATCTGTTTGTCATTTATGATCCCCCAATAAACCTTATTATCCATAAAAAAATATATCGTAAATAAGGGCATATTTCAAGGAAAGGCAGGATATTACAATTATTGGGAATGTTGGGGCATGGATTGGGGAGGATTGCCAGCCCTTTCTATTTATCTAAGTCCATCTAAGTCCCATACTTTGTTTGCATGAAAGAAATAATGCTAACCCTGAATTAAACCCCCGCTTTATGCGGGGGGCATTTTATGGGGCTTTTTTGTGAAACTTCATTATCCATGAAAATCGCCCGTCTTCTGGTTGACGGTTACATATGGATTTTCACCCGTATCCACTTCTTTCACCCAAACTTCCCAATTCCCGTTGCCAATATATTTATAGCGGCTGGGTGTGACGTGGTAGCCTTTATACAATTCTTTCTCAAAAGTGGTTACCCAGGCAACCTTTTGGACGGTTTACAGCCTGGCTGGTCTTATCCGTGCCGGAACTGGTGCTGTTGCTTGATGTTCCTCCATTATCCGATGCCGGATTCCCGGATGCCGGTGAATGCCTTGATGTGGGCCGGCCTATTTTGCATTGCCAGACCCGGTAGCTGCCGGGCTGCTTTCTTTTGACTGTCCCTCAGAATGATTCCGGCCGCTTCCCGTTGTTGTTGAAGCGGCGGATTCATCCTAACTGGCGTCCTTTTGTTCCGCTTTATCTTTAGGCTGCGGAGAGGGGCTTATTTCAGAATGGTCCCGGCCACTTGATACGCTTTGATTTTGATTGTGTTGGTATATAAAGAACCCGCCAATCACAACCAGAACAATAACCTTACGGGCAAAACTATTTTTTCATTTAAAATGCCTCCTCTCCCGCCCACACATCCGCAAAAATTCAATCAATAATGGTGAAAACAATAACAGTGCAGGCTGCCAAACGGCGCCGGGAGGACAAAAAAGAAGAGCCTTACTGTTGAAGTAGGCTCTTGTTGCAAAAATCTATCAGGACGCGCCAGCTTCTTCAAATTCCACTTGTTCCAATTCCCCTAAACGGTGATATTCCGACAAGACTGCATCGTGAATCTTATTGCGCGTACCCGAATTAATAGGGTGGGCAATGTCCCTGAATTCGCCATCCGGCGTCCTTTTGCTCGGCATTGCAACAAACAGGCCATTGTTGCCATCAATCACCCGGATATCATGGATGACAAATTCGTTGTCCATGGTAATCGAGGCAATCGCCCTCATCCTGCCCTCCGTATGGACACGGCGCAGCCTTACATCCGTCACTTCCATTCTTTCACCACCTCAAAAGATTTAGGATCATCTTTATTATTCAACACCCCTTTAAAATTTCCTTCTTTTTCAGAAAAAAATTCTAAAATTTTTCATAAGGTGAAAAAATGGAAGCGTATAAAGATCACGGAATAAGCGCGACCACTTCGATTTCGACGCCGGCATTTTTCGGGAGCCTTGCCACTTCAACGCAGGATCGCGCCGGTTTATGGTCCGTAAAATAGGAACCGTAAACGTCGTTTATTTTTGCAAAATCGTCCATGTTTTGAATAAAAACCGTCGTTTTGACAACCGTATCAAAAGAAGCCCCGGCTGCCTCAAGCACCGCTTTTAAATTTTCCATTACCTGGCGGGCCTGCGCTTCAATGCTGCCTTCCACAAGCGTGCCGTCCGCTCTTAGCGGAATCTGTCCCGAACTGAAAAATAAATTTCCTGCCACAACGCCCTGTGCATACGGCCCGATTGCCGCAGGCGCCTGATTTGTTGAGATGGTTTTCATTCCTTAATCCCCTCCGAACAAGCTAACTTTTGAAAAATAATTCCCTTCCACCACTTTGATCTGCTGGCTGCGGACATCGACATCCCTTAATTTCACAAGGGACACGTAATCATCAACAAGCCGTTCTTTCGTGTCTTCCGATTCAACCAAAACGCCGATGCCCGAAACAGAAGCATCGAATTCTTTCAGCAGATTGATCATGCCGTTAATCGTCCCGCCTGCTTTCATAAAATCATCGACAATTAAAACGTTTGCGCCTTCCCGCAGGCTCCTTTTTGAGAGGACCATCGTCTGGATCCGTTTTTGTGATCCGGAAACATAGTTAATGCTGACAGTCGGTCCTTCCGTCACCTTGCTGTCATTGCGGACAATCACAACCGGAACATTTAAATAAGCCGCTGTTGCCAGCGCAATCGGGATTCCTTTTGTCGCGACCGTCATAATCGTGTCAATCTCCCTGTCCGCAAATGCGGTTGCCAAAAGCTTCCCGACTTTGCTGACGACCTGCGGGCTGCCGATCAGGTCCGTCATATACAAATAACCGCCCGGCAAAAGCCGGTCCGGATTCTCCATCAGCGTGCAAAGTTCGCTGATGGCCTCTTTTGCTTCCGCCCTATCTGTACGCGAAATAAATTTAACGCCGCCCGCTGCGCCGGGAACCGTCTGCAACGTCCCAATGCCCCTTTTCTCGAATGTTTCTTTGATAATCGTCAAATCTTCACTGATGGAAGATTTTGCAGACTGGTAACGATCGGCAAAAAAACTGAGGGGAACGAGAATCCTTGGTTTTTCCAACAAATAATGTGTCATATCTACAAGACGTTCACTTCGCCGAAATTTCACGTCAAAAACCCCCGTCATAATCCCGTCTGTCAAAAATGCCGGCCCCGCTCTTCTCCGTACAAAATCGGCACGGCGGCTCTGGAAACTCGGATTCAATAACATTAATATACCGCATTTTTTTCTTTTTGAAAACAAAAATCCGTACAATCATTATTTTATATTTAAAATTGTTCGCGTTCTCCAATCATCCTGACAGCAAATACCTGGCCGCAGAATCCCCGGAGGCCGTTATAAATCCGCTGCAGCCGCGAATCATGCCGGACAAGCCCGAATACTGTCGGGCCGCTTCCGCTCATTAAGACGAGATCCGCCCCGAAGCGCTGCATTTGTTTTTTGATTTGCGCCACTTGCGGGTATGCCTTTAATGTGACGCTTTCCAGCACATTTCCCGCATGCTTGCATATGCCGGCATAATCACGGGCGCACAGGGCGCTGATCATGCCGGGAATATCCGGGTGCACCACTTCATTTAAGTCCAGTTGGCGGTAAATTTCTGCCGTTGACACGCCGATGGACGGTTTCGCCAAAATGACCCAGCAGTTTGGCGGTGCCGGCAGTTTTGTAATATTTTCTCCCCTTCCTTTTGCGAGCGCAGTGCCGCCGTATACGCAAAACGAGACATCCGACCCGATTTCGGCACCGAGTGTTGCAAGCTCATCTAAGGAAAGGCCGAGATCCCAGAGCGTATTCAGGCCGCGGAGGGTAGCTGCCGCATCACTGCTGCCCCCCGCCAGCCCGGCAGCCACCGGAATGACTTTGTCAATCGCAATTTCGACCCCCTGCCTGACGCTACACCGCGTTTTCAGAAGCCTTGCAGCCTGGTACGCCAAATTTCTCTCATCATCCGGCACAAACCGGTTTTGCGACACAATTTTAATCTCCTGATCGTGCCGCTCCGAGAGCTCGATATGATCTGCAAGGTCAATGGTTGTCATGACCATCTCCACCTCATGATAGCCATCCTCCCGTTTGCCAAGCACATCGAGCGATAAATTAATTTTTGCCGGTGCCTTGACCAACAACTTCAAATCCTTCACCTACTTCCAACATCCAATCCAGCCGTATTTCCTGCTTCATTTTTCTTATTCTAACATAACGCCCGGCAAATATTTACATCAAAACGCAAATTTCGTAGAACATAAAAATTGACAAAATTGCCGCATGTGCATTCGCCGCCCGAATATGCAAAAAGCCGGGGAAATTCCCCGGCCCGGCGCCATGCAGCAGTCGCAAAGATTGTCAGGTCAGTTGCCCGATTGTTTTTCCGAAGCAAGGTGCGCTTCAGCCAGTTCAATGGCACGCTTTACCATATTCCCGGCATCCCGGGCTTTAATGCCGCCCCAGCCTTCTTCCTGGACGACATCATAAAAGCCGAGATCTTTCGCCAGTTCTTCTTTAAAACGTTCAGACATGATCCCTCTTCTTCGGCCCATTAGATAAAATTTCCCCCTTTGATGGGAAAGGCAAAAAAGCCCCTGCCTTTCCTTTCATTTGGTTGTCATATCCCTGCATGCGCCTCTTTGTAGTATGTACGAAACAAGCCTGGAATATGAAGAAAGCGGCAGCAGGGATCCCTGCTGCCGCCCGTAAAATAGAAAACAGCAAACATATGTCTGCTGCCGCTCATCAAACCTCTTGTTGTTTATCCATAAAAACAAGCTGTACTGTTTCTGTCAGGACATCTGCATAGCTGTAGGAAACACGTTCAAAAGCATTTTCCTCCTGGTCTAATTCGATGACAAAAACTGCTGGGTAAGTTTCTGCCAAAACACCGGAACGTTCAATCGTCTTTCTTCTGCCGCCATTGGCTCTTAACATTAATCTTTTTCCCAAGTTTGAATCCAAGGATCTTTTAATGTCTGTTAACGTTTTTGGCATTTCGCTCCACCTCACTAGTTTCAATTATAACACAGCTTGCGCTTCCGGTCAAATAAAACGTATATTTTATCAGTGATCAAGCCGGTCTGTCAACCATTTTTCATTGTTTCTTTGCCGTTTTTCCGGTCGCAGGTTTGCATGTTCAGTGTATGGGGCTGCCTTGGAGAAAATGTTATACCTGTCAAAGGCTCATATTCTTATCAATAGGATATGCCAAATGCAATCGAATTATGTAAAATCCTGCAGCCCGGCCAATTTTGAGGAACCGGGACGGGGCTCCCACTTAGTCCTCATCCATTGGCTTATATGGCATCCCGGTCCGCAGCACGCCCTTTGTTTCCACGCCTCCCAGGCCTTTTTGCCCTGTCAGTGTATTGCGGAGCACGTCCCAAACATTCACTTGTTCCATAAACGAGGTGTAACAGATTTTGGCCACAATGTAGACCGGATCGAGCGCATGAATATTCACCCGGAGCGGGGAACTGGCAAAATTGGCGCCTGCCTGGATAAGCGACTCAAAATGAGACTGGCATGCGCCTGCAAAAATGACGAGCTGATCCAAATTCGGCACCTTTTTCCTTGCTTCCATCACGGTTCTGACAAAAGATTTTGAGTGGCGGTATGCATTTAAATCCGCTATTTTTCCCTTTGATTTTGAATAAGCATCATGGCCGGTAATCACCAGAATATTCGGCCGGTATTGGTCAAGCAGCGCATTGATGCGAACCGGCATTTCTTTTTCGTAACAATGGATGCCGTAAACCGTCACGCCGATTTTTTCATATAAATTCAGGCATTTTTTTAAATAATGGGGATCGCCGTCCAAGTGCAAAACCCTTCCCGGCAGCTGGAAATAACTCAGTTCCTCTTTATAGCCGTGTGTGGCCTCATAATCGCGCTTTTCCTTCAACAGTTCGATATCCTGTTTAAACAGTTCGAATGACTGTTCTTCCAAAGAACGAAACTCCTGCGTAATTTTAGATCTTTCCGCAGGGTCGGGGGTGACCAGGTCTTCAAACGGGGCATCCGCGATCAGCCGGACATCCTCCCCGTACAAAACAGCCACTTTCCGCCCGTTCTGCTCCTGTATATCGATGACCCGGAATAAAATATCACAATTGTAAGACTTCCTTCCAACAATTGCGTTGAGCCTTGCTTCCATTGCCGTCAACTCCATTTGGTTTCCATCTCTCGCCTGCATAACACTATATATGCACTGCCTTCGGAAATGGTGAAAAAGCCGGGGTGGAACGCACTCCCCCGGCTTGATGCGGCATTTATACTGTTGTGTGAAAAACGGGAAACAAAGCATTGCTTAAGGCGGCAAATTCCTCGAGGCTGAGCGTTTCCCCCCGCCTCGATGGTTCAATGCCAAGCTGCCCGAGTACGGAAAGCAGCGTTTCTTTCTTGTCTTTTCCGCCGGGAAGGCCGGCAGTCAAATTATTGATCAAGGTTTTCCGCCGCTGGGCAAAGGAAGCTTTTGCCACCTGAAAAAAGAACGCTTCATCGGTAACCCCGACTTTCGGTTTGTCCCTTTTCACAAGCTTGACCACGGCGGAATCCACATTCGGCTGGGGCATAAAGACCGTTTTCGGCACAATCATCGCCACTTCCGCCGTCATATAATACTGGATTGCAATGGAAAGCGTGCCGTAGTTTTTCGTGCCGGGAACCGCCGAAATCCGGTCGGCCACTTCTTTTTGCAGCATCACGACCATGCCGCGGATCGGATACTGTCCGGTGACAAATTTCAATATGATCGGGGTCGTCACGTAATACGGCAGATTGGCGACAACCATGATATCGTTTATACCAGCAAATTCCGTTTCCAGCACTTTTTCAATATCGGCCTTTAACACGTCTTCATAGATCACGTTTATATTCGGGTACGGCGCCAGCGTATCTTCAAGGATCGGAGCCAGCCTTTTGTCAATTTCAAAAGCAACGACTTTTTTGCTGCTGCGGGCGAGATGTTCCGTGAGCGCGCCGATGCCGGGGCCGACTTCGACAACGCCGCTTTCTTGCGTTAAATCCGCCGTATCCGTAATATTCCGGAGTATGTTCGGGTCAATTAAAAAATTTTGGCCCAGGCTTTTTTTAAACGAAAATCCGTAGCGGTTTAAAATCGCTTTTGTCCGGATGGGGGTGGCAATGTCTTTTTGCAAGTTGATTCCTCCTGTAACACTTTCATCAGGGCGTCCCGGAACGTGTCTTTATCGATTTGGAACACCATCAGCCGTTTATGGAGCTGCTTGCCGTTCGTGTATCCGATTTTTAAAAGTTCCCCAATTCTTGCCCTTCTTTGTTTGGCCAGCGGTCCGGCAATCAGGCCTGCAGCCATTAAATCATCCCTTGTGATGACTTCCGGCACGGCTTCCTCCATTTGATGCGCCTCCCGCAGCGCTTGCCGGATCGCCGCAGGACGTGCATGTTCGACCCCGATTCCCCGGTCCTCGGGCGCCCGTGCCTCCTGTTTGTCCAAAAATGCGTGTTTGCAGCCGGGCACCTTTTCCGCGATCGTTTTGCGGATTTTTTCACCGGGAAAATCAGGATCGGTGAAAATGATGGCGCCCCTTTTTTCCTGGGCAAGGCGGATTTTTTCAATCGTACTTTCCGAAATGGCCGACCCGTTTGTTTCAATCGTGTCGGCATCGAGCGCCCGCTTGATGGCCGCTGTGTCGTCTTTGCCTTCCACGACAATAACCTCTTTTAATTTTGCCATGCGGATAAAACTCGCTTTCTATGCATGATCTTTTATTTTAAACAATTTTTCTGCATTTAACATCGTCTGCTCGGCAACTTTTTCAAAAGGAATGCCTTTGATTTCCGCAATCTGCTCAGCGACCAGTTTTACATATGCCGGCTCATTGCGTTTCCCGCGGTACGGATGCGGGGCAAGATAAGGGCAGTCTGTTTCAATCAAAAGCTTTTCAAGTGGAACCTCGGCAGCCACTTCTTTCGGTTTTTTTGCATTTTTAAACGTCACCGGGCCGCCAAGTGAAATGTAGAAATTCATTTTGATGCATTCCTTCGCCGTTTCCGGGCTGCCGCTGAAACAATGCATAATACCGCCTGTTTCCTGTGCATTTTCCTCTTTTAGAATTTGCACACAGTCTTCTGTCGCTTCCCGGTTATGAATAATAATGGGCAATGCCAGCTTTTTGGCCAGCCGGATTTGCTGCCTGAACACTTCCTGCTGCACCGCTTTCGGCGATTTATCCCAATGGTAATCCAGCCCGATTTCACCGATCGCCACCACTTTCGGATGATGGGCAAGAGATTCAATCCAGTCCAGGTCTTCATCTTTCATGTCAATCGCATCAACCGGGTGCCAGCCGATCGCTGCATACAGAAACGGGTATTGGTCAATCAGCGCCATCGCTTTTTGGATGGTCGGCCTGTCAAACCCGACGACTATCATCTTTTCCACCCCGGCCGCCCGCGCACGTGCGATGGTGGCTTCCAAATCCTCTTTGAACGCTTCATCATTGATATGCACATGGGTATCAAATAACATCTTTTTCACCTCAAATTCTTCACGTTTGTTTTCACATATGATCGGGAAAAACATCTATTTTTCCTGAAAAGTAAAAGAAAAACATAGAGAGATCCGTCGAAATTTGTTCCACGTGAAACATCTCTATGTTTTTCATCTCATCTGGTCCCTTTATTTGACAATCGCGCCGAGCGGCAGGCTTTCATCAATGGTTGCCAATGACAATATGCCGTCTTTTTCGCCTGCGAGAATCATGCCTTGTGACCATTCACCGCGCAATTTGACAGGTTTCAGATTGGCCACGACAATGACTCTGCGCCCGACCAGTTCTTCCGGTTTGTAATATTCCGCAATGCCGGAAACAACCTGGCGCTGTTCATTTCCAAGGTCAAGCTGCAGTTTCAACAGTTTGTCGGCTTTTTTTACCGGCTCACAAGCGGTTACTTTTGCGACACGTAATTCCACTTTTGCGAAATCATCGATCGTGATCCCGGATTTTGTGTCTTCCGCTTTCGCTTTTTCTTCTTTCGTTTCTTCTTTTTTCGGAACCGCACCTTGCATTTGCGATTTGATAAACTGAATTTCTTTTTCCATATCGAGACGCGGGAAAATCGGCTTGCCTTTTTTCACAACCTTTGTGCCTTCCGGAATGCTGCCGAATAAGGACAGGCTTTCCCATGTATGCAAGCTCTCATCCGTAATGTTCAGCTGGTCAAACATTTTCTTTGGCGTTGATGTCAAAAACGGCTGTAAAAGGATGGCGATATGGCGCAGCGACTCCGCCAAATGGACCATCACTTCGGCAAGATCCGCCCGTTTGGTTTCATCTTTTGCCAATGTCCACGGAGTTGTTTCATCAATATATTTGTTTGTACGGCTGACAAATTCCCATAAAGAAGCGAGCGCAATCGAGAACTGCATGTTTTCCATCGCATCTTCGTATTTTTTCACAGCCTCTTTATATGCGGTCACAAGCTGGATGGAATACGGATTGTGCGAACCGGCAAACGTTGGAATGACACCGTCAAAATACTGGTTCATCATCGCAATCGTACGGTTCAGCAGATTGCCCAGATCATTGGCGAGGTCAAAATTGATCCGTTCCACAAACCCTTCCGGCGTAAAAATGCCATCCGCCCCAAACGGCACTTCACGCAGCAAGTAATAGCGGAGTGCGTCGAGCCCGTACCGGTCAATCAAAGTAACCGGGTCAATGACATTTCCTTTTGATTTCGACATTTTCCCGTCTTTCATGAGCAGCCAGCCGTGTGCAAACACTTTTTTCGGCAGCGGGAGGCCGAGCGCCATCAACATAATCGGCCAGTAAATCGTATGGAAGCGGACGATTTCCTTACCGACAAGATGGACGTCAGCCGGCCAGTATTTCCGGTAGTTCGAATCGTCATCGCTGCCGTAACCGAGCGCTGTAATATAGTTGGTCAAGGCATCAATCCAGACATAGATGACATGTTTCGGGTCCCCGGGCACTTTTATCCCCCAGTCAAACGTTGTCCGCGATACGGCAAGATCCTCAAGCCCCGGTTTGATAAAGTTATTGATCATTTCATTTTTCCGGCTTTCCGGCTGAATGAAATCTGGATTTTCCTCATAGTACTGCAAAAGCCGGCCGACATATTTCCCCATTTTGAAAAAGTACGATTCCTCTTTTACTTTTTCTACCGGCCTGCCGCAGTCCGGGCATTTGCCGTCCACAAGCTGGCGTTCCGTGAAGAAGGATTCACAAGGCGTACAGTACCAGCCCTCATACTCTCCCAAATAAATATCGCCCTGGTCGAGCAGCTTCTTGAAAATCTTTTCCACTGCCTTTTTGTGACGGTCCTGTGTCGTGCGGATAAAATCATCATTGGATATTTCGAGTTTTTTCCATAGATCCTGGATGCCGGCGACAATTTCGTCGACATATTGCTGCGGTGTCACGCCTTTTTCCTTTGCCTTGCGCTGGATTTTCTGGCCGTGCTCATCCGTGCCGGTCAGGAACATGACGTCAAACCCGCGCAGCCTTTTATAACGGGCCATCGCATCGCCTGCAACGGTTGTATAGGCATGGCCGATATGTAAATTTCCGCTCGGATAATAGATCGGCGTTGTGATATAAAAAGTTTTCCGTTTTTCTTCCAAACCAGCCTCCACCTTTCGATAACATTAGACATTTCTTTTGCACATTTCACGCGCTGCTTAGAACTTCTAAACAATAAGTATAAAACTTTTCGTGAAAATAAGCAAAAAACGTGGATTTTTAAAAAAAGTCCCTTATGTTTAGTATACCGCATCAAGGAGATGACTTGCATCTTCATGGCGCCCGGTGCAGCGCATTATCCATTATAGACGGCATACCGCCGGCTTAACCGGTGCAGGGCCATGGTTTTTATCCTTGTCGAAAAATATTTTAAACAAATTTGTTTTTTTATTCCAATTTATCTTCTATAATACAATTAGATAGGTTGTACAGGTTTTGAAGATTCAGGGGTATTCGCCAGTTTTTGATAGATATAGACGTACAGCATTTGCGCAATCGGGTTTGGTATCAGGGTTCTGTACAGGTTCACATCTACTTTAAGGGAGGAAAGCGTTAATGAAATCAACAGGCATTGTACGGAAAGTCGATGAACTCGGCCGTGTTGTCATCCCAATTGAATTGCGGAGAAATCTTGGCATTGCTGAAAAAGATGCATTGGAGATTTATGTCGATGATGACAAGATCATTTTGAAAAAGTACAAGCCCAATATGACCTGCCTCGTCACCGGGGAAGTCTCGGATGACAATCTCCGGCTGGCAGGCGGAAAAATTGTTTTAAGCCGTGAAGGCGCAGAATTGCTGATGAAAGAAATCCAA
Organism: Heyndrickxia coagulans DSM 1 = ATCC 7050; assembly: GCF_000290615.1. Lineage (GTDB taxonomy): Bacteria > Bacillota > Bacilli > Bacillales > Bacillaceae_C > Weizmannia > Weizmannia coagulans. Next base: position 8,631 of record NZ_ALAS01000287.1, on the reverse strand, counting down.
GAAAATTTCCATTTGGAAGATCAGCCGGCTGAAAATGAACAGGCAGCGGACGAAGCAGAACCATTCGCATCCAAACCTGAGCCGGAACCGGAACCCCGCTGAAACGCGGGGTTTTTTTACGCCTTGGACAGATCGTTGTTGCCAAACATCCTCCCCGGTTTTTGATTCACAGTTCGTGATAGATTTGGTAGACTTCCCTTTTTGGCAGTTTCCGGTCTTTTGCCGCAAGCTTGATCGCTTCTTTTGTTGGCAGCTGTTTTTGCTGCATATAGGCTTCCACATGTTCTTTGACGGATAGCGCCGTCCACCAGAAATTGCCGTCTTCTTCCCCTGTTTCCGGGCTTCCTTCCACAACCAGGCAGAACTCGCCGCGCACTTCATTGTTTTCGGCCCATTCCACCGCTTCCCTGATCGTCCCCCGCAAAAATTCCTCAAATTTTTTCGTCAGCTCGCGGCTGATGGAAATTTTCCGGTCCCCCAGCACTTCCGCCATCATCTGCAGCGTATGTTTCAGCCGGTGCGGCGCTTCATACAAAATGAAGGTGGAAGGGATTTTTGCGAGCCGTTCCAGTGCCGCCCGCTTTTCCTGCTTTTCCCGCGGCAGAAACCCGTAAAACGTAAACGGCTGCGGTGCAATCCCGGCAGCAATTAACGCCGTAAGCGCCGCGTTTGCGCCCGGAAGCGGCACAACCGGGATCCCTTCGCGAATGCAGGCAGCGGCAAGCTCATAACCCGGGTCCGAAATGCACGGCATGCCTGCATCGCTTACAAGGGCAATCTTTTCGCCGCGCGCGAGCCTCGTGATTAAATCGCGTGCGCTCGCTTCTTTATTATGTTCATGATGGCTTACAAGCGGCGTGTGGATATCAAAGTAGCTGCACAATTTTTTGCTGTTTCTCGTATCTTCAGCAGCAATCAAGTCAGCTTCTTTTAAAATGCGCACTGCCCGGAATGTCATATCCTCGAGATTGCCGATCGGGGTCGGGACCAAATAGAGAATCCCTTTATTTTTTTCATCATGGAAACTTTGCTGCCTGTGCAAGGTCGACACCTGCCTTCTCCAAAAATCGCTCTTTTTCCCGGCGCGGGAGTTTTTTAAAAGCATATTCCGCTTTCATGGCCCCGCTTTTTGTCTCATATTCCTGAAAATACAAAAGCTTAACCGGTGTCCGCGTTCGCGTATACTTGGCGCCCCGGCCTTCGCTGTGTTCGCGGAAGCGCCGTTTCAAATCAACGGTATACCCGCCGTAAAAACTGCCGTCACAGCATAGAAGCACGTAAAAATAAGATTTAGTTTTTGTTTCCATACAGCAGTTCTTTCACTTCTTCCGTATATTCGCCATCCTGCCCGTACACGAACAAGGGCGGGAGAATCTTCAAATCCGGTTTTCCGTCTTTTATGCCTTCAACCAGAATCGTATTCGCTTCTTTGCCTGCTTTCGGATAAACAAACCGGAGCCGTTTCGGTTCGAGGCGGTGTTTTTTCATCAACGTAACCAAGTCGACCAGACGTCCCGGGCGGTGCACAAACGCTGCTTTGCCGCCCTGCTTGAGCATCCGGCTGCTGACTTTTACGACATCTTCCAATGTGCAGAAAATTTCATGGCGGGCAATCGCAAAATGCTCATTTTCATTTTGAAAATTCTTCGTCTGCGAAGGAAAATAAGGCGGGTTGCACGTCACCACGTCAAATTTGCTGCAGCCGAGCACATCCGGCATTTCCTTCAAATCGCCGTGAATGATCCGGATCCTGTCCTCAAGCCCGTTATAAGCGACGCTTCTTTTTGCCATATCCCAGAGGCGTTCCTGGATTTCGACCCCGGTAATCTCCGCTTTCGTACGGCTGCTTAATAAAAGCGGGATCACCCCGTTTCCCGTGCATAAATCAAGCACTTTCCCTTTTTGGATCGGCAGCCAGGCAAACTTTGCCAGAAGCACCGCATCCAATGAAAAAGCAAACACGGACGGGCTTTGCACAATCCTTAAATTTTCCGCAAGCAAATAATCCAATCGTTCGTCTCCTGATAATGTCACCATCATCCTGTAGCCTCCAAAAACAACGGCTGCATAAAACAGCCTTCCCGGTAAAAGGAAGGCTTTTCATCTTGGACCGTTCGTTACTTCTTATTCAAAAAGGAAAGGCAGAACAGGCAATCTTCCCCGTTGCGCGGGCTGCCGAAATGGACATTGCAAATATGGAAGCCTTCCTGATAAAGGCGGGCCAGATTGTCATACCCTTCGCCGATATCAAGAAGCGTCTGCGGCACGCCCTTTTCCTTGATTTTCCGAACAATCTCGGCCGGTTCATCATGCGGATCTGTGCCTTCCCCGCCGGATTCAGGCTGCAACTGGCGTCTGAAATAGTCATTCTGGATTTTCAGAATGCTGTTTTCTTCAATGACTTCCGTTAAATCCCGTTTCAGTTCCCCCAACTTTTCCTGGAGCGCCCCGATCTGCACTTCCATTTGCTGTATCTCCTCAAATAATTCTTTCCTATCCATCAGTTCTCCACCTCATTAATCCGTGGATTGAATTGACACAACATCCGCACTTAGAAATTCTTCCATCGTATACTCAATCGTACGCCCCTGGCTTTGTAATTCAATTTGCAAAACTCTTTCCAAAATGTTCAAGCCGGTTACTTTTCCAGTTCCGTAAGGCGTTTTTACCATTTCCCCGACATCCGGAAACGCTTCTTTTACCGCTTCATATTCATCATTTTCATATTTCAGGCAGCACATCAGCCGTCCGCAAAGCCCGGAAATTTTTGCCGGATTTAATGACAAATTCTGGTCTTTTGCCATTTTGATCGATACCGGCTCAAAATCGCCCAAAAACGTGGAGCAGCACAGCATCCTGCCGCAAGGGCCGATGCCGCCAAGCATTTTCGCTTCATCCCGCACCCCGATCTGGCGGAGTTCGATCCTTGTCCGGAAAATGGACGCCAAATCTTTTACGAGCTCCCGGAAATCGACGCGCCCGTCAGCGGTAAAATAAAAAATAATCTTATTCCGGTCAAATGTATACTCCACATCCACCAGCTTCATCTCAAGCTGGTGTTCCGCAATTTTTTTCATGCAAATCCCATATGCTTCTTTTGCGGCCGCTTTATTTTCATCCACTGTCATATGATCTTTCTGGTCGGCAATCCGGATGATTTTTTTCAGCGGCAGCACGACATCATGTTCCCCGACAACCTTGGGATTTGTCACAACAAAGCCATACTCAATGCCGCGCGCGGTTTCGACGATGACGGCATCATTTTTTTTAACGGGAAAATCGCCTGGGTCGAAATAATATACTTTGCCGGCTTTTTTAAACCGGATTCCTACTACATTAAACAAAGGCCGTTCCCCCCTGCAAATTTAAAACAAGCTGTTCCATGAGCAGCTGTTGATTGACATTGGCACCCAATTTCTTTTTTGCATCAAGAATGGCTGCCAGTTTTTCAGCCAGAGAACGCGGGGAGCAGGAAAGAAGATCTGCAGAAAAAAGGTTTAGCTGATCGGGATAAACGACATCTTCCTGTTTTCCCAGATGGATGGAAAGAAGATCTTTATAAATCCATATCAACAGATCCAACCCGAGATCCAGTTGATTTTTTTCTTTAAAATGCCCAAACCACGCTTCCTGCAAAAAAACCATTGCGCGGGAAGGCGATTTTGAAAGGGTTGTATACAATTTTAACACGATTTTTCGGGCTTGTGCAAACCACTCATCATTGCTTAATTCAAGCGCTTCTTCCAAGTGGCTTGTCATATGGGAAAGAAGCGGGGCCAAATTGGGGCTGACCCCGCCCTCAATCAGCTGTTGTTTCAGTATGGCGGGCGGGACCGGCTTAAATGAAACGACCTGGCAGCGTGATAAAATGGTCGGCAGGATCCGGTGCAGCTGGGTTGTCATGAGCACGGCCGTCGTGCCGGGGTTCGGCTCTTCCAAAAACTTCAGCAGGCTGTTGGCGGCGCCTGTCGACATTTTTTCGGCGTCCGCAATCATATACAGCTTTCGTTTCGACTCCACCGCCCGTTTGGAAAACTCCTGCTGCAACGCTTTAATCTGCTCTTTCTTGATTGAAAGGCCGTCCGGTTCAACCAGATGAACGTCAGGATGTGTGCCGTGGCTGATTCTTAAGCAATTCGAACAGCTTTCGCATGGAAAAAAATCATCCGCCGGCTGCAGGCAAAACAATGTTTTCGCCAGTAGCTGCGCGGCCCCTTTTTTCCCTGTGCCGCGTCCACCTTCAAATAAATAAGCATGTGCCATCCGGCTGCGCCTGATGCTGTTTTTCAGCAAAGTTGCCGCAACAGGCTGGATATTTTCAAATTCTTCCCATGTCATGGCTTCTTCCACTCTCTTAAGTATATAAATTAATCAGCAAACCTTTTACCTCGCCGATTTTTCCCAGTATATCGAGTGCGGGCTGCTCTTTTCTGAGACAGGCGTCGGTAAGATCCGCCAGTTTTTTGTCTATTGTTTCCACTATATTCAATTTGCGGCTTTCCCCGAACCGGTCGAAGCTTTGTGACTGTTTATTTTTCATCCCGTATTCGACAGTTTGCTTCACAAATTGTTTTACAAGCGACTTGAATTTGGACAAGTCTTTGAGACTGCGCGAACGGGCAAGCCGGCTGCCTGCTTCGTCAATTTGCGACAAGAGCTGTTGAAATTCATCCATTTGCAGCTTTTCCCTGCTTGTGTCCATCACTTCGGCAAAATTTGTTGTGCCCGTTGCCATGCTTTTTGCTTCCCGGGCCGTTTTGTCCAAACCAATACGCAAATCCTGTTGTATTTTCAATCCATTATTCCCCCGTTAAAACTGGTGAAATTCATCTACCGGCAGGACAAATACCGTCGCGCCCCCCACTTCGATTTCGACCGGATACGGGATGTAGCTGTCGGCATTTCCGCCCATCGGTGAAACCGGGGTAATAAACTGTTCCCTCGATTTGCAATTTTCCTTAATGACCTGCAACGCTTTATTGACACGAATTTCTTCCGTTCCGATCAGAAAAGTCGTATTGCCCGATTTTAAAAACCCGCCTGTCGATGCAAGTTTTGTCACACGGAAATTATGGTCAACCATGGCTTTCATCAACCGGTTGCTGTCCTGGTCCTGTACGACTGCGACTATCAGTTTCATTTTTTCCCCTCCTGAATTTCCAACCGTGTATTTATCCTTCATTATATCATCTTCCATTTACCGTTATATATGAAATTCTGCTTCTGTATGTGAATTTCCTTTTATCCGGGGAAATTTTTCCCGTAATGCCGGCAAATGGCGCCCAGCACTTTTTGCAAAGCGGTATGATATATATATTCTACCTCTTTATTGGCATCAATGGCATGGATTCTATCCGGAAACCGTTTTAACAATATTTGGAACCCTTCTCTTACCTTTCTATGGAAGTCGATGGCTTCCAGGTCAAGGCGGTTTACTTCCCGGTTTTGATTTTTGGCAATCCGGCTGAGGCCTGTCTCTGCTTCCACATCAAAATAGAGCGTCAAATCCGGCAGCAGACCGCCCGTTGCAAACTGGTTGATCCGGTACACTTCCTCTATTCCGATTCCTCTCGCATAGCCCTGATACGCGAGCGAACTGTCAATAAACCGGTCGCACAGGACAATGCGCCCCTCTTCCAGTGCCGGCAGGACCTTCTCCGCAAGATGCTGGCGGCGGCTTGCCGCATATAGCAAAGCTTCCGTCCGCGCATCCATTTCCGTATTTTCCGGGTTCAAAATAATGTGCCGGATCTGTTCGGCAATTTTAATGCCCCCGGGTTCCCGCGTCAACACAATGGGATAGCCGTTTTCCTTTAAGTGTGCGGCAATCATCCCGGTAATGGTCGTTTTCCCCGCGCCCTCAGGCCCTTCTGCTGTAATAAAAATTCCTTTCATGTTCTCTCCCTTTCTATCTATAAACTGCCAGCCTGTTTTCAAAAAACGGGGCATCCGCATGAAACCCCGCCCCGCAAGCACGCAGTTGTTGGATTTGGTAAAGATGGGCGTCTCGAACCTGTTCACCCGGCACAAGCAGCGGCACACCGGGCGGATACGGCGTAACCATTTTTGCCGCAATCCGCCCCTTTGCTTCTTCAAATGATACCCATTCCGCCTCTTTTTCTTCCATTTCATCATAGGCAAGGTGCAATTCCGTTAACCCTTGCAGGGTGTCCAAACCTGCTGTTTCTCCCGATGCCGGTTTTTGTTCCGCCCGTTCCAGCCTGGGTTGGTTCCCGGCTTGTGGAGATGCTCCGGCAAGCGCTGCTTCGATCCGCCCGGCAGCATCCTCATACGGAAAAGGCATGCCGTTTTTTAAAAGCGGCAGCACAAAGACAACCCGTTGTAAATCCGCCATTTCTGTGTACACACCGGCTTTTTCAAGCACGGATTGAAGCTTGAACCCGGAGAGGCCGGGGAATGCCGCCAGCAATTTCAGCGGATCCTGCCCCTTTTTTTCCTCCAGTTTTAACATCTTGCCGAGCCGCGCGGAAAATTGCTCCCTTTGTGACAGGGTATAGCAGATATCTTCACGGCTGAAATTGGCGGCATACCACCTTGCGTAATCGAGCGACATCATAATGGGATACGACGGGCTGCTCGATTGCAGCGCTGATAAATAGAATTTTAACCTTTCAAACGGAAAATGCGGCGCCCTGATATGTAAAAAAGACCCCATTGTCATCGCCGGCAGCATTTTATGGGCAGACTGGACGGCGGCATCTGCCCCCTGGTGGAGCGCCGTCTCCGGAAACGGGGAGCCAACCTGAAAATGCGCACCATGGGCTTCATCCACCAGCACATAAGCGCCGTTTTGATGCGCGATTTCAGCCACGGCCCGCAAATCGCAGGTAATGCCATAGTAAGTCGGATAAGTCAAAATACACGCTTTCACGTCCCGGTATTGCCTGAACGCCTGTACAAATACTTTTTCTGAAAATCCGGCCGGCATTTGGAGTTCCTCATCAATTTCAGGAAAAACAAAAACCGGATTGGCCCTGGCAAGCCTGAGGGCATGCAAAACCGATTGATGGCAGTTCCGGTCCACAAGCACACGATCCCCCGGCCGGCACACGGAAAGGATCATGGCGAGGTTGCCAACGGTGCTTCCGTTTACGAGAAAATAGCTCTTTTCACTGCCGTAATAATCTGCCAACAAATCCTGGGCTTCTTGAATGGCTCCTTCCGCATGGTGCAAATCATCCAGCCCGGACAGTTCTGTTGCATCATATTGCAAAAAAGACGCGCTTTCTTTTAATAACGGCTCGATCAACAAGCCATTTTTATGCCCCGGCACGTGGAACGAAACGGGATTGGTATGTTGATAGCGGCATAGCGCTTCAAATAACGGCATTCGATTTTGATCCATATCCGTACCCCTTATCATACGGGGCCGCCTGTAAAAATTGGCCCCGGGTTTACTTTTTCTATTTTACTATAAACGGGCAAAAGCGGGCAGGAAACGGATAGATGAAGTTTTTTCCGATTGTCCAGGCATCGCTTTTCATAGAACAGAATTTACACGGGCAGGGCAAAAAAAATAACCAAGCCTGTTTTAGTACGCTTGGTCTTGTATACATTTTTGATTTTGGACTGCCTTCAACTGTCGGACAAAATAGGAATAACGCGGATCTCCTGTATCAGTACGGACCATTTCCTGTTCGCAGTCACTGCAGATAAATGATGTATAAAGATGGATGCCGCTATGTTTTAATTTCTCACAAACAATGCACATTTCCGGTTCATTTCTCCGGGCACTCCGATTCATCTGCTCCACCCCCTGCTCATTATATTTGCCATCATTCCTGCCGACTATTCACAATCAAAGGAATTTTTTCAAATGTTGCAACGAAATAGATTGATGTATGGTATCGTATGCCGGTTTTCCAGGTGTGTGTATGTCTGAAAAGAACCGCCCCAATGCGAAAAGAAGCCGTTTTTAACGGCTTTCCGAAAGAAGTCTCCCATCCTCAAGGAATGTGAAGGTGCGAATAGCACCAGTGAGTAGGTGGGAGATGAATTTCGGTTGGCTTTAGCCAAAGTTATTTTTCCATAAAAACAGGCAAAAACCGCAGACAAGTCGCCTGCGGTTTTGATTTGGCCCGGCAACGTCCTACTCTCGCAGGGGGAAACCCCCAACTACCATCGGCGCTGGAAAGCTTAACTTCCGAGTTCGGGATGTGTTCGGGTGTGACCTTTCCGCCATCATCACCGGACCTGTATTTTATTTTGGGATGCGTTCCCTGAAAACCGGATGGGAGAAAAAACTGTAAACGGAGAATAGCTTTGGTTTCTAACTTTGAAAATTATCCAGCTCCAGCGCCTATCGGCTAGCGTATTTCTGCGCTTTCTCCCTACGATAAGCGGGCATCGGCTCGCCTTTAGGGCTCGTCGTGTTTCCTTTATCTCAGTCGAAAGCTCCGAAATCCGTACGCCGATGGGCAAGGCGCTTCCGCTTTTCTACTGTCCAGCTTCGGTGCCTAGCCCCTCGAGGTCGAATCACCTGCCCGTCACGGAGCCAAAAGACGGCTCCGTGCCGGTCAGAACATTCGCTTGTCGGGGCTAAACAAGGCACCTTCGCTTTTCTATTTGGTTAAGTCCTCGATCGATTAGTATCCGTCAGCTGCACGCGTC
>NZ_ALAS01000286.1 GCF_000290615.1 Heyndrickxia coagulans DSM 1 = ATCC 7050 | reverse complement strand
AATGGCCGGTGAGAAGGGGCAAATCTCCCAGCCGGTCCCGTAACGGCGGGATAAACAGCGTCACGACACCAAGCCGGTAATACAAATCTTTGCGCAGCCGGTGATTTGCAATCGCTTCGTAAGGCGTTTCGTTCATGGTGGCGATCACGCGCACATCCACCGGCTTTTCCTGCGTGCCCCCGATCCGTTTCACTTTTTTCTCTTGCAGCACGCGCAAAAGCTTTGCCTGCAAATGAATGTTCAACGCATTGATTTCGTCGAGCAGAAGCGTGCCGCCGTCCGCCTGTTCGAATAGCCCTGCGCGGTCAACAGCACCTGTAAATGCCCCTTTCTTCGTGCCAAATAAGATACTTTCAATGAGATTGTCGGGAAGCGCAGCGCAGTTTTGCGCGATGAACGGTCCCCGGCTTCTTTCGCTTTCATAATGGATACTTTGCGCGAACAACTCTTTTCCCGTCCCGGTTTCACCGATAATCAGCACATAGGAGGAAGTGCGGGCGGCGCGCCTTGAAAATTCAATGACTTCGGAAATCGCCTTGCTTTTCCCGATAATATGGTGAAATGTATATCCGGTATGGGGCTCGTGGTTTCGGCGGATGAGGCGCTCAATTTTCGTAATGTCCTCCGCAATTTCAACAGCGCCCGCCAATTTTCCTTTATAATAAAACGGATACGTATGGTTGACGGAAGTAATTTCGCGGCCTTTATTGTTAAAGTACGTCTGTTTGACAAGATGGCTTTCTTCTCCGGTTTTGAGCGCCTTTAACAAGGTGCTTTCTTCACTGCTGCGAAAGCGGAAAACATCTTCCAACTTTTTATACAGTACTTCACGGCTGTCCATCCCCTCAATATCCCGCATTTTTTGATTGTAAATCATCGTGCGCCCTTCTTCATCCACTGCATGAATGCCGGCATCGACGAGATTCATTATTGTTTCGTACAACGCGAGGAGTACATCTTTTGTTTCTTCCATGTTGCGTCCACCCCCTTCGATGATAAAAATTTTAAAATATTTTGCGGCTTTATGCAAAAATTTTTTGCATTTTCACTGAAAAAACCGCACGAAGGCCTTTTTTTCATGATGGCATTCTTTTTGCATATGAATGGATAGGGACATTGAAAAGAAGGGAGAAACAAAATGGCACAAGTAAAAGAGCAAGCGAAGCAAGTAATTGAAAAAACGGAACAGTTCGGTGCGCATAATTATGCGCCGCTTCCGGTTGTCATTTCGGAAGCGGAAGGGGTGTGGGTGAAGGATCCGGACGGCCGCCGCTATATGGATATGCTGAGCGCTTATTCGGCACTGAACCAGGGGCACCGCCACCCGAAGATCATTCAGGCATTAAAAGACCAGGCGGACCGTGTGACGCTCACATCACGCGCGTTTTATAACGACAAACTTGGCGAATGGTACGAAAAAGTGTGCCAACTGACGAAAAAGGATATGGTGTTGCCGATGAACACCGGGGCGGAAGCGGTGGAAACGGCGGTCAAAGCTGCACGGCGCTGGGCATATGATGTGAAAGGCGTGCCGGACAATAAAGCGGAAATCATTGCCTGTACCGGAAATTTCCATGGCCGTACGCTGCTTGCGGTGTCGCTCTCATCGGAAGAAGAATATAAACGCGGCTTTGGGCCGATGATTGAGGGTATCAAGCTCATTCCGTACGGAGATGCGGAAGCGCTGCGGGAAGCCATCACTCCGAATACGGCAGCGTTCCTTGTCGAGCCGATCCAGGGGGAAGCTGGTATCAACATTCCGCCGGCCGGGTTTTTAAAAGAAGCAGCGGATATTTGCCGCGCGTCCCGGGTGCTTTTCATGGCAGACGAGGTGCAAACCGGGTTAGGCCGGACCGGCAAGTTGTTTGCGGTTGACTGGGAGGGTGTTACCCCGGATGTGTTCATTCTTGGGAAAGCGCTTGGCGGCGGTGTCATGCCGATTTCCTGTGTAGCTGCAAATAAAGAAATACTGGGTGTATTCAACCCGGGGTCGCACGGCTCAACGTTCGGCGGCAATCCGCTTGCATGCGCGGTATCGATCGCAAGCCTTGAGGTGATTGAAGAAGAAAAACTGGTGGAACGCTCGCTCCGGCTTGGACAGGTGCTCCTGGAGAAACTGCGTGAAATCGAGCACCCGTCGATTAAGGAAATCCGCGGCCGCGGCCTTTTCATCGGCGTGGAGCTCACGGAACCGGCGCGCTCTTATTGCGAAGCATTGAAAGAGGAAGGGCTGCTTTGCAAAGAAACGCATGAAAATGTCATCCGCTTTGCCCCGCCGCTTGTCATAACGGAAGAAGAGCTGGAATGGGCAATTGAACGGATCCGGAAAGTTTTTGAGGAGAAAAAATGATCAGGAGCCTGCTCTGCCAAACGGCGGGGCGGCTTTTTTAATTGGGAAGTATATAAGAGGCGCCCGCACATGCGAACTGTTTTTTGGGTGGCCTGCCAAAAGTCACTATACATTGCCGGCAGGGCCACGCCATACATTCATTTGGGAAATCATATGTCGTTCGAGTGGGGTACTCGAACGACATTTAAAGGTTTGTCTCCTGGGTAGCAAAAAGTATTTGAAAGCGGCGGTTCGCTTATGATTTGTCTTTCATAACCGTGATGAAGGAGAATTCACTGCAAGGAAGTTGTTCATTTGTCTTTCATCCTCTCAACCATGAAAGAAAATGGCGGAGCTTTTGTGCACAAATTTCGGCACAACGAATGGTCTCTTAGAAACTATTAAACAGATTTATTTCATACGTGCTGTACTTTAAAATCCATCAAAAAAGAGGGACTCCGCGTAAAATGTCTACATATTAGAAGTACTGCCAAAAAGACAAAATGAAATGTAAAGCTCTGCATGTGGAACGACCTCCCCTGCCGTCCATGCAAAGACGTTTAAGGTGGACCCCATCGTCAAGACACAAATTTAAAATTTTTAAGGTGGGTCAGAATCTGAAAAACAGATACTGACTAATAGAGCGTGAGGATGCTCATTGGAGGCAGTTAGTGGACAGTTCACATTTTTTGGAGTGATTCATCCTGCTTTATTTTTCCTTCTCCGGGGGTGTTGTGTCAAGGGCGAGTGTAGCGAGGGCTTTGCCGAACCCTTGACACAACACCCCCGGAGAAGTATCCTCTACCCGAAGGATGAATCACTCAAAGGCCATAAACGGAGGCAGGAGTCTTATAGCCCAGGGCCTGATGGAGTCTTTCGTGATTATAGAATTGTATAAGGTTACCAATCTCTTTCCTTGCTTCTCTAGGGGAGTTGTATTCTTTTAAATAGGGCTTGCTGAACGAATCAAATTTGGTCAGATACAAGCCAAATTCCGATTATCAAAATATAAAATAGTGTTGTGTAAAAATTTC
>NZ_ALAS01000285.1 GCF_000290615.1 Heyndrickxia coagulans DSM 1 = ATCC 7050 | reverse complement strand
GAAAGAAGTCTCCCATCCTCAAGGAATGTGAAGGTGCGAATCGCACCAATGAGTAGGTGGGAGATGAATTTCGGTTGGCTTTAGCCAAAGGTTTTGATATAAACAGTCTTAGATGGAATAAAGGGTTGATATATCAATGAAATTAGATAGTAATAATCATTCAGTATTCCTACTGCATTATCACCTTGTATTGGTTGTAAAATACCGTAGACAAGTATTCGATAGCGAAATATCTGATTTTGCAAAAGATATGTTCGCTGAGATTGGAAGTAAATAGGGCTTGCTGAACGAATCAAATTTGGTCAGATACAAGCCAAATTCCGATTATCAAAATATAAAATAGTGTTGTGTAAAAATTTC
>NZ_ALAS01000284.1 GCF_000290615.1 Heyndrickxia coagulans DSM 1 = ATCC 7050 | reverse complement strand
TTCTTTTTTTGAAATTTTTACACAACACTATTTTATATTTTGATAATCGGAATTTGGCTTGTATCTGACCAAATTTGATTCGTTCAGCAATCCCTAGTTATAAATATTTATTACATTGGGTATTTATCATGAATATTATATACTACACGTATAGAGAATAGAGGGAGCAGAATCAAAATAACAATCAAGACAATAATGATGGTAACGACTATTCTGTTAATAAGGCCCAAACAGATAACAATGTTTCCGATACAAAAGAAAATTGAGGAGAACTGATTCTAGATGCAACTTGTGCACTGGCTGATATTTCCTACCCCACCGATTTTAAACTATTGAACGAAACAAGTGAAAAACTAGATCATATCATTGATGTCTTACATGAACCATTAAAAGGAACTATAAAAAAGCCACGGACTTATTGATAACGAGCAAGAAAAAAATACCTATCGATCGCAAAGTTACGACAGCGGAAACAGATTATCCTTATTGAGGAAATATGAATACAGACAACTTTTGGCTATTCATGAACTTTACCGGAAACAAAAAAATGTACCGGACAAAGACACACCGGATTATTAGCATATCTCAGCCACATGTACGTCCAATTGTGCGCGACAAGGCAAAAGCGAACGTGGAGTTCGGTTCAAAAGTCGCCATCAGTGTCGTAGATGGTTATGCCTTGATTGAGCACCTCGACTGGGAAAA
>NZ_ALAS01000283.1 GCF_000290615.1 Heyndrickxia coagulans DSM 1 = ATCC 7050 | reverse complement strand
AAAAAATAGATGGAAAAATTTTCTAAATGTGGATAAGTCATTTTATCATAAAACATCTAAAAACTGATGAATTTACTCTTCAGAACTGATGATTATCACCTCATATTGATTGTACGGATTTTTTACTATATAATCAATATATACGAAATTTTTCCGCACAAAGTGAGGTGATTTGATATGGCCAAGCAAAACAAAGCTTTCAAGTTTCGTTTGTTACCAAACAAAGAACAATCCGCATTATTAGCTAAGACATTTGGTTGTG
>NZ_ALAS01000282.1 GCF_000290615.1 Heyndrickxia coagulans DSM 1 = ATCC 7050 | reverse complement strand
GAATGTATCCAAGTCGTTTGTCTCTTCCCTTACGCAAAAACTGGATCCCATTGTGAATGCTTGGGCCGAGAGACCGTTGAATACAACCTACTACCCTTATGTGTTTGTGGACGCCATGTATATAAAAGTACGGGAGCACCATAAGGTCATATCAAAGGCTGTTTATATTGCGACTGCCATTACAGAGAAGAATACACGTGAAATACTGGGTTTAAGCGTTGACCATGCAGAAAGTTTGG
>NZ_ALAS01000281.1 GCF_000290615.1 Heyndrickxia coagulans DSM 1 = ATCC 7050 | reverse complement strand
TATACAACATTGCGACATCGAAATTTGTGATTGTTGATAACTATTATGGTTTCCTGGCTGCCGCCCGGTTTAAAAAAGGGGTGGAATGCATCCAGCTCTGGCATGCAGCAGGGGCCGTTAAAACGTTCGGCCTTGAAGACAAAACGATCCGCACGAGGGGCAAGCGTGCATTGAAGCGGTTTAAAAAAGTGTATGCCCATTTTGACCGGGTAGTGGTGGGGTCTGAAAAAATGAAG
>NZ_ALAS01000280.1 GCF_000290615.1 Heyndrickxia coagulans DSM 1 = ATCC 7050 | reverse complement strand
GAGGTGTGACAACGATTAGGTGTAAATCAAATACCTATGAAATTTGGAGAATATGCGAGTAAATGAGAGATAATTGAACTTTATTGAAGGGGGGGAATCATCATGAACATGAAACGGATATTATTGGTGGAAGATGAAAAAAATCTGGCCCGTTTTATTGAGCTGGAGTTAAGGCATGAAGGATACGAAGTGAAAGTGGCGTATGACGGGCGGGAAGGGCTGCAGTCGGCTTTGGAGGAGGAGTGGGATGTGATTCTCCTTGATTTAATGCTGCCGAAACTGAACGGCCTTGAAGTATGCCGCCGCCTGCGCCAGGAAAAAGAAACACCGGTCATCATGATTACCGCTCGGGACAGCATTATGGACCGTGTATCCGGGCTTGACCATGGGGCGGATGATTATATTGTCAAACCATTTGCGATTGAAGAATTGCTCGCAAGGCTGAGAGCCATTTTCAGAAGGATGGAGTACGCCGAGCCCAAAAAAGCAGCGCTAACAACGTACAAGTTTCGTGACCTTGTGCTGGAAAAAGAAAGCCGGCTTGTTAAAAAGGCAGGGAAAACCATTGAATTGACAAAGCGGGAATACGATTTGCTGCTTACGCTTTTGGAAAATAAAAATATTGTCATGACCCGTGAAGCGCTCCTGAACAAAGTATGGGGATATGAAACCGAGGTCGAAACGAATGTCGTCGATGTGTACATCCGGTACTTGCGCAATAAAATTGATACAGAAGGCGAAGACAGCTATATCCAGACAGTGCGGGGAACAGGATATGTGATGCGCGAATGAGGGCGGTAAAACACTGGCTGCAAAAAAGTTCCTTGAAAGTGAAATGGTCCGTCGGCGCAAGTGTAGCGATCTTTTTAACGTTTCTGATTTTCGGATTTTTCCAGTATACACTAATCAGTAGATGGCTATTGCATGAAGAAGCGAATTCGGTATCCGAGGCGCTGGATGATTTGAACAACAAGGGGGAAAACATCGATGACATTTTATCGAACCGGACGCTTTTTCAGCAGGTGCTGGAAAAAGACCAGTCGATCCGGATCATCAATGCGGAAGGAAAGGAAATGCTTGTCGTAAAAAGCATTCATTCTACCGATGCAAAAGTGCCGTTTATGCCGGTGAACGAAAAACGGGTCAGCCTGATCCGCGCGGGCAATCATCAAATTTTAGTCGGAAGGAGCCCGTTCCGCTCCCAGTCGTTCAACGGCTATATTGAAGTGATCTATCCTTTATACCGGTATGAAAATTTAATGCGGAATGTTCTGTTTGTCATGATGGTCGCCGGATGTGTGGGCTTGCTTTTGAGTGCTTTTCTCGGGTTTATGATGGCAAAAAATTTCCTCAAACCGTTGAAAAAACTCTCTTCCACCATGCAAAGCATCCGCAAAAAAGGATTCCAGGAACGGATGGAGCCAAGCGCCTCCAAAGACGAAATGGGGGAACTGACCAATATTTTTAACGATATGATGGACCAGATTGAACAGTCGTTCCGGCAGCAGAAACGGTTTGTCGAGGATGCTTCCCATGAATTAAGGACCCCCGTGCAAGTAATGGAAGGGCACTTAAATTTGTTAAACCGCTGGGGAAAAAATGACCCTGCGATTCTTGAAGAGTCGCTCCAGGCCTCGCTTCAGGAATTAAGCAGAATGAAAAAACTGGTGGAGGAACTGCTCGATCTTTCCCGGGTGGAAGAAGCCAAAATATTGGCCAATGAGGAAAAAGCAGATTTTTTGGCGGTCACAGAAAGGGTGATCCGCAATTTTAAAATGATCCACCAGCAATTCGATTTCAATTTTCAATATGATCCCAAACAGGCCTATGAAATCCTGATGAGCGAGAACCATCTTGAGCAGGTGCTGATCATTGTATTTGATAATGCGATAAAATATTCCGACCGCATTTACAAAGTCGATATCCGTCTCAAGCAGGAAAAGGGGAGGGCCGTGTTAACGGTAAAAGATTACGGCATCGGGATCCCGAAAGAAGATTTGCCGCAAATTTTCCACCGCTTTTACCGGGTGGATAAAGCAAGAAGCCGCGCAAAAGGCGGGAACGGGCTCGGGCTTGCTATTGCCAAACAACTGACAGAAGGATATTCCGGCACGATAGAAGCAGCAAGCGAGGTTGGCAAAGGGACCGAAATCCGGTTTACATTCCCCCTTGCCGCAAAACAAAAAACAGGCGGAAAAGAGGGCGTTTCGAAAAAATGAAACGTTCTTTTTCTTTTAAAGAAAAGGGGAGGGCCGTGTTTCGCCTGTGCCTGGAAACCGCGTATGTGTAAAATTTTACTCGAAGGGGCAAAAGAGTGGAAAAAAATGGGAAGACACTCTACTATCTAAATGTACACCCTGAATGAACATC
>NZ_ALAS01000279.1 GCF_000290615.1 Heyndrickxia coagulans DSM 1 = ATCC 7050 | reverse complement strand
ATTTACGATGATGTTGAAAAATATGACCGGCCTAAAATCCATGAGAAACATGAGTGAGAGTTTTAATAAAGAAGAATGTATTAAAAATGTAGGGAAGGTGTTAGGCTTAGATTCTCTTGAAGAACTTCCACATTATGATACAATTAACGACTTTTTATCTGGCTTAGATGTAAATGAATTAGAAAAAATTAGAACGTATATGATTAAAGAATTATTGAAAAAAAGGTCTCTCGAGTCTTATCGAATTGAAGGAAAGTACTGGGGTGTCATCATTGATGGAACTGGATTACACACCTTTCATGAGAAACATTGTAAACACTGCCTGAGACGGGCATATACAAATAAAGAAACAGGAGAAACGAACGTACTTTATATGCACCATGTACTTGAAGCCAAGCTTGTCGTGGGGGATATGGTCTTCAGTATTGCCTCCGAATTTATCGAAAATGAATCAGAAAATGTTTCTAAGCAAGATTGTGAATTAAAAGCCTTCGACAGGCTGGCAAAGAAAATAAAAAAAATATTTAAAAGACTACCGATTTGTATCTTGG
>NZ_ALAS01000278.1 GCF_000290615.1 Heyndrickxia coagulans DSM 1 = ATCC 7050 | reverse complement strand
TCAAGCGACCAGCGATGTCATGAAAAATATGGCATGAGATCAAAATTAAATTTCACTTATTGGTGTCCAAAATATTGACTTAAATCCATAAGTAATAAATTACTTATGATAAAGGAGGAAGTTAAAATGGATCAATTGTTACTTGTCTTTGTTACTGTAGCCGAAAAAGAAAACTTCACACGTGCCGCAGAAGAACTACATATGACGCAACCTGCAGTTAGTCAATACATCCAAAACCTCGAACAAACACTCGGGACGAGACTTTTGGAACGAACTAACAAATATGTACGATTAAATAAAGCAGGGGAAATTGTATATCATCATGCAAAAAAAATACTGGGACTCTATACACATATGCAATATTTAGTAGATGATGTAATGAATAAGCCGAGTGGGGATTTACGGATAGGAGCGAGCTACACTTATGGTGAATATATTCTTCCTCATATCATTGCACATATACATGAAAAGTATCCATTGATCAGGCCCACTATTACGATAGCCAACACAAAAGAAATTGAAGAATTGGTAGCTAGTCATCAATTAGATGTTGGAATTGTAGAAGGTGAGTTTAAACATGAGGATCTGTATATGGAACCATTTGCCGAAGATTTTATGTTCATCATTGTTTCTGCCAATCATCGTTATGCCAATCAAAAAGACGTAAAGCTATCACAATTAAGGGAAGAAACGTGGATTGTACGAGAAGTAGGTTCTGGAACACGAGAAGCTGTAGAAAACTTGTTCTCAAAATTTGAATTTCATCCCCATAACATCATGGAGTTTGGCAGCACTCAAATTATTAAAGAATCAGTAGAAGCAGGATTAGGAATTACCTTACTATCGTATTGGGCGATTAGAAAAGAACTCTCTCTTGGTACATTAAAAATACTTAAATTAAATGGCACTCCCTTCTCACGTAAATTTTTCTTAATTACACAGGCTACACAGTTTAAAACGAAGGCTACAGAGATTTTCTTGGATATTTTACGTAAGAATGAGATCTTATCAACTTTAAATAGCGTTCTCCCTAAATGATCATTTCTACCTTTAAAAGATAGCTCTGTCCCCCGCTCTCCCCCCATTTCCTCCTATCCTTACTCCTCCGAATCCGTCCTACAATAGGTATAAGGAGTATTCCTCCAGTCGTGAGAGTTTGTTTGATCACATACTCATTTCGACATTGGGAGGCAATCGTCATTCTTGTTGGAATTTTTAGCACAACAAGCATAATAGGCACTAAAAGAAACGCGCCTGCCGCCCCAACAATTCCTGAACCAATATAATGGACCCATAAAACTAGACACAAAATGAGGAGCTGTTAAAGTAGGTTTATGAGAAAAAGTTATACGCCTGAATTTAAAACTCAAGTCGTGCTAGAGGTCTTAAAAGAAGAAAAAACGATGAACGAAATTGCTTCTGCTCATGGAATCCATGTGAATCAAATTCGCCAATGGAGAAATGCTTTTCTTGAACAGATGCCAAAAGTCTTTGAAAAAGGCAACAAAAAAGTTGAAAAATTGAAAGCCGAGTATGAACAGACCATTGAAAGTCTCTATGCGGAAGTCGGCCGCCTAACCACGCAGTTGTCGTGGCTTAAAAAAAATCTGGAATTAAGGAGTAGAGCAGAACGAGTTGAAATGGTCGACTGGGATGACGAAGCAAAACTGCCAATTTCCATCCAGGCCGATCTTTTGAGCCTGAACCGTTCAAGCCTGTACTACAAGCCAGTCGGGCCGTCTCCTGAAGAATTGTTTATCAAACATCGGATTGATGAAATCTACACCAAACATCCCTATTACGGCTCCAGGCGCATTGTTGCTTTACTGAATGCCGAAGGTTTGGTCATCAACCGAAAGGCTGTACAGCGCCACATAGGCCCTGGGCTATAAGACTCCTGCCTCCGTTTATGGCCTTTAAGTGATTCATCCTTCGGGTAGAGGATACTTCTCCGGGGGTGTTGTGTCAAGGGTTCGGCAAAGCCCTCGCTACACTCGCCCTTGACACAACACCCCCGGAGAAGGAAAAATAAAGCAGGATGAATCACTCCAAAAAATGTGAACTGTCCACTAACTGCCTCCAATGAGCATCCTCACGCTCTATTAGTCAGTATCTGTTTTTCAGATTCTGCCCCACCTTAAAAATTTTAAATTTGTGTCTTGACGATGGGGTCCACCTTAAACTTTTCTATCTTTCCGCATAGTTAAGCGATGAAAAAAGATAGAAAAGATAATAAAACAGATGTAATTGACATAGCAATTAATGGACGTAAAGCTTTTGTTCGTAAATCGCTAAGACTAATATTCAATCCAAGGCCGACCATTGCTGATGTCAAAATAAATGATGTGAAATAAGAAATGCTGTTTAATGCACTTTTTGAAATAGGAATGGATTTCCCGAGAACGTAGCTACCAAACAAACTCATAAGAATAAAGCCAATCAAAAACCAAGGAAACTCCACTTTTGTATCTTCGGATCCCCGACCAGCATTTTTCCGGCTCATCCAATACATCAATATAAAACTGAGCGGTACTAGCAAAAGAACTCTTCCTAACTTTGCCAACAAGGCAATAGCTAACGCATCTTGTCCTGCCGGAGCGCCAGCTAAAGCGACGTGCGCAATTTCGTGCAAACTAATTCCACTCCAAATTCCGTAATGCAAATCTGAACCGGGCAAAAATGGCCGAATAATCGTATAAGTTATAGAAAAAATAGTGCCAACAAGCGCGATAATCCCTGCAGATATGGCTGTATCATCATCTTTAGCTTTTAAAATCGGAGAAACAGCAGCAATAGCGGCCGCTCCGCATACACCTGTTCCAATTCCGAGCAATAATGTTAAGGATGAATTGGCTTTTAATAATTTTCCAAGCCCAACCGTCACAAAAATAGAAAAAACAATGACAGCAACATCACGGACGAGAAGACCTAATCCTTGATGGATCACGACATCAATATTAAGCTTTAAGCCAAATAGGATAATGGCAAATCTTAATAAACGTTTCGCAGAAAATTGAATGCCGGACCGAATCAATTCTGGATATCCGAAAATTTGCCGATACACGACTGCGATCAAAATCGCGCATGCGAGAGGCCCTAAATGATCAAGCCCTGGTATTGCCGCTAGCGCAAATCCAATTGCCGCAATCGCAAAAGTAAAGGCAACACCACCTAGCCAAAGTCCCTTAGAACTTCCGCGGGGAGAAGGCATTTTTAAAGAACTTACGTTTTCATTCACCATAGATGTTACACCTCTTTTTTACTAAGCTGTAGTCCGAAAAGAAGAACTAGTACAAAATTATTTTTTATAAGCGACCTCCTTAAGAATACCTTGATTTCTTTAATAAGTGAAATAATGATTTTTAATAAGGATAATAAGTAAAACATATGGTAAAAGCGCAAATCATTTTATGAAATCGGTTTTTTGACTACTAAAACAGGGATGTGCGTGCGATTTAATACGCCGAGAGTGACGCTTCCTAATAGAGCCCGTTTAATAAACCCTCTTCCGTGGCTGCCCATTATAATTAAATCAGCGTCCTCTTCTTTAGCCACTTTACAAATGGTTGTACTTGGATGGCCTATTTTATGCATAAACTGGACGCGTTCTTTCCAAGCGGCAAACAGCTGATTTTCTACCTCTTCCTTTATTTGATTCGCAACGGTTTCCTCATATCTTTCTACTGCATCCGGCACTAAATCGTAGGCATAATTTTCCTTTGCCGTCACATATAAAACAATTAATTTAGCTTCAGGCCAAATTTTCAAAAAACTTTTTGTTGTTTCTGCTGCATATCTCGAGTAATTAGACCCATCCGTTGCATACAAAATTTTCTTCATTTTACCACCTCTCCATCTTAAAATATTAGTCAAATACAGTGGAATCACTCTATTCAACCTTTCTACGTAACTAGTTTAATACAGCTTTTCATATTATAAAAATAAGAGATAACAATTATGATGATAAGCAAATTTATATAGCATGTAGCTCATGAACTTGAAAAGATACTTTTTCGTTTCGGAAGCGACGAAGATTTCCTTGTCGCAAGCGAAAATTATCCTGCTTAATCTGCGGAAAGTTAGCGCGTCTATTCGAAGTTGGCGCTTTCAGTGTTACAAAATTTTGACGTTGCGGCATAAGGCATCATGGATTTGTTCTTGGATTTCATGAACGGTGTATTGGAGGTAGTGGAGAAGAAACGAAGGAAGGACCGTTACGGTTCGTTAGCAGTTGTTCTGGAGCGCGCTTGTCCAACCTAATAAACTCTTTCGTTTAAATTGCTTCGGCCAGCAGATAAAACGTAAGCTTTAAAAGTGCCGGTAATGTGGCTCTACCTTCTGGAAACCTTTAGACAGTGTTGATGATAAGCGTAAGATGACCAAAAGGATCGTTTAAGCCATCGAACAAGAATCAACGCAAGACCTTTGTGTAGGTTGCAGAAAGCGTTGGTGTAGACAGAAAAATCTTTAAAGACGATGTTCTGCGCAAGGAACGTGAATATAATTTTGAAACTCCTGGGTGGCTTGGGATAGAAGAAATACACATCATCCGAAGACCACGTCTTATACTAACCAATGTTGAAAAACACACTATTTATGACATTCAACAGAATCTCAATAAAGAGACAGTTGTTCAGCGATTATCAGAAATCAGTGATAAACACTACATCGAGTACATCACGATAGAAATGTGGCAACCATACAAAGATGCGGTCAAAACAGTACACGCAAAACTATCGTTGATAAGCTTCATGTAGTCCAAATGACTGATCAGGGCATTAGACAACGTTAGAAAAGCTTTACGAGCTAATATGACCGCTCTCAGGTATTTGTCGGACCATTTCGTCTCAAACTGTTGAAACATCTGTAACGCGAACTTCTTATCGGCGCACGGTAAATCAGTTTAAAATCCTCTGCTATTTCAAATTGATCTTTTTTTTCGAACACGATGTAAGGTATTCCGTACTTTATGAACACACAACGCTGTACATCGGCTTTTGGATAAAACGGCTTAAAGTCTTCCTCTAATCCCGGAAGACCACCGAATACACCGAGAAGGACTTCCTATAATCCTCTCTTGTAAAGATTGCGGAGAATCTCCTGCCACCCATTTTACAAACTGACGAAGAGTGTTTTCCACCTGTGTCTTCCATTTCTCAAGCACTTCTTCAGGAGTCATTTCCTTGATTTGTGAAGGAAATGGAAAACTTTTTAAGGTACAAAGGGCCGCTTTGCCTTCCCAGTCTTTAAATACGTCAAAAAACTCCGGAAAGTAGCGCTGAATAACGTTTTGAATACGGCCATCTGTGATCATAAGCTGTTTAACGAGCTGATCTCTTAATTTGGCGCCTTCTCTCAGTTCGGCATAAATGCCGTCCTCCCTGGATATCAATTAAGGGTCCATTTTTGCTTTTCAAGCTCTGGACACCTCGTATCATACCAGGGGGGCTCTTTTTTGTGCAAACCTCAAATTTCCTTCATTACAGGAATGCTCCTCTTATGTTAACAAATGCCGAATAGTGATGAGAGGTTCACTATCCGGCATTCATCTAATTAAAACATTCTACCTCGATACAATCCTCAACATAAACCCATTCACATCATTCTCCGGCTCTTCAAAAACAATATCTGCATGGATGGCTTCAAAAAAATGGTTGAAAACGAAACGGCTGCATCCGATTGTTTTGGCAATAGGATTTCCTGTTTTTTTGTTGGGCAGATGCGGAATTTGTAGGCTTTGTTGATCAGCACGGTTTCCACCTCTTTCGGGAGGTAGAAGCGGCCAACAGTTCCTTCGGCTTGAAGAATGACGGCCATTCCCCCTCCCTTCTCTTGGCCGTCCTTCTCTGAAAAACGGTTCCCCCAACCAATCAGAACGAATGAAATCACAGTGCAATTCATATGTTTAGAAAAACGGGTTAAGGGGGGTTTCAGATGAAAACCGTACATTACTATGAAAATCAGCAACATATACTGAGCCAGCTGGTGAACAGGGTTCCAGTTTGCGGCCAGGATATCAGAATCAAAGGCAGAAATGGAAAAATAAAAGATATATTGGAAATCACAGAAAACGTTTATCGTGTGCAAGTTCAGTTCGAACCGGCTGCCAAAAAGCGGACCGTTACAGTTGACAACAAAAAGAAAAGGCGCTGATGCAAAAAACTTTCCTGCAGAAGGAAGGTTCTTTTTTATCCTAACACTTTTTCAAATTTTCTTAGCTTCTCGTCCGGGCCGAAAACAATGACAATATCATTTGCCAATAATGGCTCAAAAGGTTCAGGATTGTTGATAATTTTCTCGCCCCGTTTTAACGCCAGAACCGTCACCCCGTACATTTCACGGATCCGGGAATGTTTCAGGGACCGGCCGGATAACGGTGATTGCCCGCCGACAATGATTTCTTCAACACTGTAAAAGGCGTCCTCATTTTGCAGTACATTTTCAACCAGTTCAACGCTGACCGGACGGAGCACTGACATCGCAATACGATGGCCGCCAATGCTTGCCGTATTAATCACTTTATCGGCGCCCGCACTGTATAGTTTTCTCTCTGACTCGTGTTTTTCCGCGCGCGTAACGATCCATATATCCGGGTTCATTCCTTTTGCCGTCAGCGTAATAAATACATTGTCCGAATCTTTTGGGAGCGCCAGCACAAGGCAGTCAGCCCGTTTGATGCCGGCAGCAATCAGGACATCGTCATCTGTTGCATCCCCGGTAATATATAATAAATTTGAAGTGTTTTCCAGTTCCTGACTGTTTTTTTCAATGACGACGAGGAGCTTCCCTTCTTTTTCCAGCTGGCTGATCACTTGTTTTCCGACCCTGCCGTATCCGCATACAATGATATGTTGATGGAGCCTGTTGATTTTTGCATTCATCTTTCTCCTTTTCACCTCGCTCGTAAATTTCCCTTCAATTAAAGCGGCAGCAAATTGTGCCAGTATGTATGTAACCAGCCCGATCGCGATTGGGATAAGAATAAGCGTGAAAATTTTTCCTGTAAACGTAACCGGATACATATCCCCGTACCCAATTGTTAAGATGGACACAACTGTCAGCCAAAGCGCATTAAAAAAAGACAGGTGCTCCGTCCACTCGTAACCGGCAGTGCCGATGATGATCATCAAAATAAACATCAAACCGGCAATGAGAATTTTACGGATATTCATCCTTGTTCCTCCCGTTTGGACTTCCCTATTATTGCACACGATGTATCCATAAGCACGCAGTAAAATCATTTTTTGCTGAAGGATGGGGATGCCCTCATTTTTGTTCTTTTCAGCATTGTGGAGACAATGAAAAAGCCGCCTCGTCCATTGTTGGCCGGGCAGCTTTTTTGCTATTTTTAAAGATCGTTGAAATCACTTTATTGTAACGCATTATGCTGTCCGCGACGTAAGTGCCCGGGCGGAGACGATGCTCAACACCCTTCTTTTCTTCATGCCCTTTTACACCTTTCAGGTCAAGCCCGAATATACGATTTTCCGGTTTTTACCGATGCCATTGTATGCTGAATCGATTTTGCCGATTCGTGCAGCCAGGATGTTTCCTGTTCGTCGAGTTCAATTTCAAGTTGTTGTTCGATCCCGCCCCGGCCGATGACACTTGGTATGCTTAAAGCGACATCACCGTTATATCCGTACTGACCGTGCAAAGTGGCGGAAACCGGATAAATGCTTTTTTCATCCAGCATTACTGCTTTTGCCAATGTGACTGCAGCCTCAGCGACACCGGCATTGGTCCATCCTTTCCCATTCAGGACATCAAAAGCGGTTTTCACCACCTTTTGTCTGAACGTTTCTCTGTCCAACGGTTCTTTTCCTTTAAACACGCTATCCAGTTCTTTTTCGCGGAATCCCTGTACATTTAAACGGCTGAAAACCGGAAATGCGGTAAACCCATGCTCGCCCATCATATACCCCGTTACACTTTTCGGATCAATGCCGTAATTTTCGGCAACAATCTGGCGGAGGCGGGCCGAGTCAAGCATGGTGCCTGTTCCGAATATCCGCCCTTTCGGATAGCCAAATTCATTTTCAGCAATATAGACAATCGTATCAAGCGGATTTGTAATAAAAATGATGACAGCTTCTTTTGTATATTTCGTAATCCCTGCCATGACTTCCCGCACCACGGCGGCATTCGTCCTGGCAAGCCCTGACCGGTCCGGCATTTCGTCTTTTTCCGATGGAATTACGCTTGGCCCTGCTGCACAAATAATGACGTCCGCATCGGCGCATTCCGAGTAATCCCCTGCTTTCACGCTTGTGTTTGGCATATATGTAAGTGCTGTGGCATGCCTCCAATCGAGCGCTTCCCCGAATGCGACCCCTTCCTTTTTATCCAGTACAGCAATTTCCGAAAAAAGGCCCAGTTTCATCGCATTTGCAAGCACATAAGAACCGACATGCCCGACGCCTGCAACCACCAATTTCGTCTTTCTCACTGTTGTCTCCCCTCCTTGTTTTCTTTATTTTAACATTTA
This sequence comes from Heyndrickxia coagulans DSM 1 = ATCC 7050, assembly GCF_000290615.1. Lineage (GTDB taxonomy): Bacteria > Bacillota > Bacilli > Bacillales > Bacillaceae_C > Weizmannia > Weizmannia coagulans. The sequence goes on along the minus strand of NZ_ALAS01000278.1, from coordinate 1,826 downwards.
AAGTCATACTATTGCAGAGAAAATTTCGCAAACCGGAAATACTGCATAAAAAAAGCTGCCCGATCCGCAGTACGGTAGGCAGCTTAAGATGCATGATTATTTTTTAAAAATGGTTGAAATCACTTTATCGTAACTCATCGTGCTGTCCACGACATAAGTGCCCGGTCGGAGATGGTTCTCAATGCCCTTCTTTTCGACGTCTTTACTGAATTTAAATGCATCATCCACGATATTTGCTTTCTCAAGCAATCTGCCGACATCAATGCTGGTCATCCCATCCGTTACCTGGAATACAACCCGGTTGACGGTTTTGGTATTTGCAGATTTTTCGGCGGATGACTTCGCATCGGCCAGATCTTTGTCATATGCAGCCTTGGTTTGAACGACATATCCTGCTTGCTCCAGTTTGTCCTTCATCTGGCTGTTGGAGAGCTTTGCAGTTTCAGCCGTATTGGTTTTTTTCACCGTATTGTCCGCTGCTTTGCCTGTTCCGGAAAAATAAACGGCGCCTGTTACAGCCGTGGCGAGCAAAATCCCTGCGGCAAAGCTGCTCAATTTATTCATTCCCACCGGCAACCTTGCTCCTTTCGTTTTTCGCCGCCATAAACGGGGCCAAGATTTCCTCAATTTCGGCTTGCGTCACTTGTTTTTTTTCTGCAATGCTTTCAATAGAGTAGTTGCGTTTATATAAATCCAGCACTTCAAGCCTGAACTGTTTATCAAAGGCAGAAAGCTGGATGCCGGCTTCTTTTTCAAGAATTTCCATTTCCAGTTCAAGCGTCTGGATGCCGTCTTTCAGATGATTGATTTCATCCATAAGTGCCAAATGCACCGTTTCCAATTCCTGCTGTTCCTCTTTCGCACGGTTCCGCGTTTTAAAGATGGAAATGATCAGCAACACAACGGATACCGCAAATAAAATTGCTAATGTCCAGACCATCAAATATGTATCCCTCCTTCAAAAACTCTTCTTCCTGTTCTCTATTATTATACATGTCCGGCCCTTTATTTTCGATAAAAAGCAAGAATTTATGACAAAAGTTGCATTGAAAAACACCAACCGGGCCGGCGGCTGGTGCAGTGTTGTTTAATAATACGGCGCCATCATCAAGTAAACGATAACGCCGGTGAGGCTGACATAAAGCCAGATTGGCATCGCCCAGCGGACAATTTTTTTATGCTTTTTCACCTGCATCGTCCATCCCCACACAAGCGCGAACAAGGCAAGCGGAACAATGATGGCCGCGAGAAAACTGTGGGTAATGAGGATAAAGAAATAGATGGCCCGGATTGCCCCTTCCCCGCCGTATCTTGCCGTTTCAGGCGAAAGATAATGGAACGCCAAGTAAGAAAGCAAAAACAAAAACGTTGACGCGAAAGCAGCCAGAACAAATCCTCTGTGCACATTGATATTTTTCCGTTTAATGGCAATGAGCGCGCAGACCAGAAAAATAAACGTAAAGCTGTTAAAAACGGCGTTCAGCCTCGGCAAAATATAAATATCAAATCCTACTTTTCCCTTGTAACCGATGTTCGTAAAAAAGAGCAGTAAAATGATGATATTTGCTATAAGGGAAACGGTGATAATCAGCGCCGTAAAATTCTTATCACTTTTCGGTTGGTAAGATGGACTGTTCCCTTTATTCATGTTTTCAAGCACCCCGTCATTTTTATATTCTGTAACCATATGCTTCCATGATAGCATGAAGATTGGCAGACAAACAACAATAGCGAAGTTTTGTATGTGTCAAGTTTTTCTCGACAAGGTTTAAATATCGGGTATTCCAAGACACTCTTTTTGTACACTTTCGGCTACCGTGCTTCAC
>NZ_ALAS01000277.1 GCF_000290615.1 Heyndrickxia coagulans DSM 1 = ATCC 7050 | reverse complement strand
CAAGCGTTTACCAAAATCCGGCAACCGTTCCAGGAGCTGTTCTACCAAAGTCTCAAACATTTTATCCATCATTTCTTCGTCACGGATTAGAGATTTTAGAAACCGCGTATAGGCATATGAAGTTGGAACCTGACCTTCAAAGCCACACATCTCCCTTAATTGGCCATTACGGGAGAGTTCACGGCGTAATTTCTCAATGCTTTCATGTTGAAATACAATGCCT
>NZ_ALAS01000276.1 GCF_000290615.1 Heyndrickxia coagulans DSM 1 = ATCC 7050 | reverse complement strand
CTTGAGTTTTAAATTCAGGCGTATAACTTTTTCTCATAAACCTACTTTAACAGCTCCTCATTTTGTGTCTAGTTTTATGGGTCCATTATAAAATAACGGTCTATGATGATAAACTAACTATTGAATTTAAATCTGGTGTAGAAATTGATATAGAAAAATAAAACGAATTTGACCGCCGATTGAGGTGCAGTGGCATCTTAGTCGGCGCTTTTTGTCGTTAACTTATTATAAAACCATATTGACAACTATCGATATGCCTGATATTCTTATTATAAGATATCGAGAACATTCGATGTCATTGATACATATGAATATATAGGAGGTAATTTCATGAAACATTCATATGCAGATTATGTTCCTGCAATTAAGGCTATGTCAGATGAAACACGGTTAAAGATTATTGATATGCTATCGTGTGGAGAAATGTGCGCATGCGATATATTAGAAGAATTCAGTATTTCTCAATCCACTCTTAGTTATCATATGAAGATATTATCTGAAAGTGGTCTTGTAAATGCAGTACGTGATGGGGCATGGATGAGATATACATTAAACAAGAAAAAAACGGATGAGGTAATAGCTTTCTTTACATGCATAACAAATGACAAAGAAGATTGTATTTGTAAAAAGAGCAAAAATAAAAAATCTGATAATCAATGTTGTTAAGGAGGATTTAGTAATGAAAAATATTGAGATTTTTGACCCAGCAATGTGTTGCTCAACAGGAGTTTGTGGTCCATCTATTGATCCGGAGCTGTTAAGAGTAGCAACTGTAATTAATTCGCTTAAAGAAAAAGGGATTATTATAAAAAGGCATGGTTTGTCTAGTGAACCCCAGGATTTTATCTCCAATAAAGTTATAAGTGAAATTCTACAAAAGGAAGGAGCAGATATTCTTCCTGTAACACTGGCAGATGGTGAAATTGTAAAAACCAAAAGCTACCCAACAAACGAAGAGTTTTCAGAATGGTTAGGGGTGGAAATAAGCACAAAACCTTAAAAGAAGAGTGGCTGCTGCGGACCAAAGGGGTGCTGTTAAGATGTTAAAGAATAATTATGAGCCATTTAGTTTAGATGGGATAAATCTGACTAAGTATATGTTTTTCACAGGAAAGGGTGGTGTAGGTAAAACTTCAACCGCTTGTGCTGTGGCAGTAAATTTAGCTGATAATGGAAAAAGTGTTCTCCTTATAAGCACTGATCCTGCATCCAATTTACAGGATGTTTTTAATACTGAGCTTGATGGCAAAGGTGTGCCGATTGATGGAGTGCCGGGTTTAGTTGTGGCGAATCTTGACCCAGAGGAAGCTGCCAGAGAGTATAGGGAATCGGTTATTGCTCCATATAGGGGGAAGTTGCCGGCTAGTGTAATTGTAAATATGGAGGAACAACTCTCAGGTTCATGTACAGTTGAAATTGCCGCTTTTGACCAGTTTTCGAACTTCATCACTGATAAATCCACAGAGAATAAATACGATTATATTATTTTTGATACTGCTCCGACAGGGCACACACTTCGTATGCTGCAATTACCATCAGCGTGGAGTAATTTTATTAGTGAAAGTACACATGGGGCGTCATGTTTAGGTCAGCTAGCTGGACTTCAAGATAAAAAGGATATGTATAAGAATGCGGTTGAAAACCTTGCAGATAAAGATAAAACAACTTTGATATTGGTATCAAGGCCGGAGGAAACTCCTTTGATTGAAGCTGAACGTTCAAGCCATGAGCTTAGTGAGCTAGGGATAAACAATCAGGTTTTAATTATCAATGGTATACTGAGTGAAGCAACTGACGATGTTTCGATTAAAATGTTAGATAAGCAGCAAAAGGCTTTGGAAAATATGCCACAGGGTTTAAAAAAGTTTAAGATTTTCACTATACCACTTCGTTCCTATAACGTTGTAGGTATTGATAATATTAGAACATTTTTATATAGTGACGAATACACAAAAAATAGTATTTATAGCAAATCCTTAAATTTAAGACACCTAGATGTTCTGATTGAAGATATTTATAGGGCAGGTAAAAAAGTGATATTTACAATGGGCAAAGGCGGTGTTGGAAAAACAACTATTGCTGCAACCATTGCTGTGGCTCTTGCTAGAAAGGGTGTTAAGGCACATTTAACATCTACAGATCCAGCTGATCATCTCAAATATGTGGTTGAAGATACTGAAAATATAAAACTAAGCAAAATTGATGAAAAGAAGGAATTATTGCGATATCAAAATGAGGTATTAAGTAAGGCTCGTGAAACAATGAGCGAAGATGATATTGCTTATGTTGAAGAGGATTTACGCTCTCCATGCACACAGGAAATTGCAGTATTTAGAGCTTTTGCTGAGATTGTTGACAAGGCTGAAAATGAAGTTGTAATTATTGATACTGCACCAACGGGTCATACGCTTCTTTTGCTTGACTCTACACAGAGCTACCATAGAGAAGTGCAGAGAACCAAAGGTGAAACACCGGTATCTGTTCAAAGATTACTTCCAAGACTTCGGGATGAGAAACAGACAGAGGTTATAATTGTAACATTGCCTGAAGCAACACCAGTATTTGAAGCTCAGAGACTGAGTGATGACCTAAACAGAGCGGGAATTAATAATAAATGGTGGGTGGTTAATCAGTGCCTTTCTTTAACGAATACTAAAAATAGTATGTTAATAGCTCGCGCTGATGCTGAAAAGCAATGGCTAGAAAAAGTTAAGGAAATAAGTTCTGATAACTTTGTTGGAATCCCTTGGTTCCAGGATGCATCAATTGAAAGTATAGTGAACTGCTCTGGAGGTAGTAAAAGTGATGAATAAAAGTGATACTGGCTGTTGCTCTTGTGGCAGTGGTTGCTGCGGACAAGAACAGGAAAAAAGGCAGATTATAATTGATTTTCTTTATCTCGACCTAAGTGTATGTAAGAGGTGTCAAGGAACTGAAACTAACCTCTATGATGCAGTCAATGAAGTATCTACAGTATTAAGTGAGGCAGGATTTGAGATAGTAGTTAATAAGATTAATATAAATTCGAGGGAGTTAGCCATTAAACACCATTTTTTAAGTTCTCCAACAATTCGTGTAAATGGCAGGGATATTGCTCTTGAGGTTAAGGAATCTTCCTGTAAGGAATGTGGGGATCTGTGTGGTGACTCTGTGGATTGCAGGGTTTGGGTGCAGGATGGTATAGAGTATACGGAACCTCCAAAATCCATGATTATCAACGCAATTTTGAAAGAAGTTTATAGTGGCCATGGTTCAATCCCCTTGACAAATGAGAAATATGAAATCCCACAAAACTTAATTACATTTTTTGATAGCTTGGAAAGAAAGGATGATTGATTTAACATGAGTAAGGAACAAAATAGTGGAATTGGATTTTTTGAAAAGTACTTAACCGTATGGGTTATTTTATGTATGTTTGCAGGGGTATTGATTGGAAAGTTTTTACCTGGAATACCAGCGTTTTTAGGACGTTTTGAATATGCAAATGTATCAATACCAATGGCGATTTTAATCTGGATTATGATATATCCAATGATGCTAAAAGTAGATTTTCAAAGTATTAGAAATGTAGGCAAAAATCCCAAGGGACTTTTTGTTACATGGATAACCAACTGGTTGATAAAGCCATTTACTATGTTCGGCATTGCATGGCTGTTTTTCTTTGTAATTTTTAAATCTCTAATTCCGGCAGAATTGGCACAAGACTATCTTGCGGGAGCAATACTTCTTGGAGCAGCACCGTGTACAGCGATGGTATTTGTATGGAGTTATTTGACCAAAGGCAACGCAGCTTATACCGTCGTGCAAGTGGCAACAAATGATCTTATAATTCTCATAGCTTTCACGCCTATAGTTGCGTTTCTTCTAGGTGTGGGCGGCGTAACCATACCCTGGGACACTCTTATTTTATCTGTAGTATTGTTTGTTGTTATCCCGCTAGCTGGTGGCATAATTACCCGTAATTACATCACAAAAAGGCGAGGACTCGATTACTTTGAGAATAGCTTTATACCGAAGTTTGGGAATGTCACCACCATAGGTCTATTGCTAACATTAATAATAATCTTTTCATTCCAGGGCGATGTAATTCTGAATAATCCACTGCATATTGTTTTAATTGCTATACCATTAATTATTCAGACTTTCCTAATCTTTTTCATTGCATATCTAGCAAGCAAGGCTATAAAACTTCCTCATGAGATAGCAGCGCCTGCTGGCATGATTGGCGCCTCTAACTTTTTTGAACTGGCAGTTGCCGTTGCGATTGCATTGTTTGGAACTCAAAGCCCAGCTGCACTTGCTACCATTGTAGGAGTTCTAACAGAAGTGCCTGTTATGTTGATATTAGTAAAGATAGCGAATAATACAAGACACTGGTTTCCAGAAAAATCAAGAAAGTAGGTATGGCCAATGAGTAATAAACTAAAGGTTGCATTTATATGTGTTCATAATTCATGTCGAAGCCAAATAGCCGAGGCACTTGGTAAGCACTTTGCAGGAGATATATTTGAAAGCTACTCTGCTGGCACAGAAACAAAACCTCAAATTAACCAGGATGCTGTGCGTCTAATGAAAGAGCTTTATGATATAGATATGGAGAAAACTCAACATTCAAAGTTGCTTGATGAAATACCTCCAGTAGATATTGTTATTACAATGGGGTGTAATGTGGAATGCCCTTACCTTCCATGTAAACACAGGGAAGATTGGGGGTTGGATGATCCTACAGGTAAGAGTGATGAGGAATTTAAAAAAGTAATATCAACTATAGAAACAAAAATAAAAGAGTTAAAAGCAAAACTAAAGTCATAATAATTATAACGCCAATTACAAATCTAGTAGTTGGCGTTATAATTATATATGTCGATATGTTCCCGCCTACCGATAGTGCAAAAAGTGGAGATGACGTGTTTCCGACTACCGATAATGTAAAAGACATCAAACCACCCCGCTCGTTGCATGTGGAATGTGTGGCGCATTTGGTTTTAGATGTGTAAACAGCAACGATAAAAAGCCCTGATTTTGTGAAAATCACCTTTCCAAAATCAGGGCGATTTTTTATTCAAAATCAAAAATCTCCAATAGCCGGCTTATTACCGGGACTATAATGAATATTTATGATTTGTAATAAAATTTTCCGAATTTTTCTTTCCAATGAGGTATAATAAAATAAAGCTGGAGAGAATGAGCGAAACATTGCTATTTTGTTACCGGTTGCAAAAGCAATTAGGATGTAAAATGGATGACTTGGTCTTAATGTAAAAAACTAAGTTCAGTTTTTAGAGTAATATGATTTTTCAATAGAGATGAGGGATAAGAAATGGGAATTGATTTTCACAGTAAGCAAAATCGATTGACTTATACAACCCGTGTTGCGGATCGTTCCTGGATTGACATGATGAAAAGTCTGCTAACTGTCGAGCATATATCAAACGCTTTAGATATCGGGTGCGGAGGAGGGATTTATTCGAAAGCCCTGGCAGATATGGGCGTTCAAACTGTTATAGGCATCGATTTTTCGGAACCGATTCTTGAAGGAGCGAAGGAAAATTGTAAAGACTATAAAAATATCTCCTTTCAACTCGGAAACGCTTATGATACAGGCTTAGAAAGTCAAAGCTTTCAATTGGTGATTGAAAGAGCGTTAATACACCATCTTTGGGATTTGCATGCTTGTTTTAAAGAAGCACACAGACTGTTAAAGGATGGCGGGGTTTTTATTATTCAAGATCGCACACCCGATGATTGCTTATTAGAAGGAGATAACACAAACATCAGAGGGTATTTATTTGAGTTATTTCCAAAATTAATTGATGAGGAAATAAAACGCAGGCATAGCAGCCAAACGGTCATCGAGGCTTTGCAAGAAGCAGGGTTCAAAAAAATTGAAGAAGTTAAATTATGGGAAACAAGAAAGGTGCACGAAAATAAAGCGCAATTATTAAAAGACATAAGTGAAAGAACAGGAAGAAGCATTTTGTATGAACTGGATGATAAAGAACTAAGTTTGCTGACCGATTATGTCCAGAAAAAGGTGACAAAGGAAAATAACATCGTTAAAAAAGACCGGTGGACAATATGGAAGGCAACTATTTAGCTGATTGACCCGTCTGCAGGGCATCGGGTAAGACCAACCGCCTACTTTCCCCAATTTTTTCAGGCATAAAATTAAAAGGTCTGGGAATGTATCGAAAGGGGGATGTTCAATTTTATTTACTAAATCCTGAACAATATTTATGTGTTTGTGAGGCGTCCTCAAAGGATAGCTATAGAGCACCTGAAAAAATGATATATAAGTCCTGAAATTGAAGTATTTTTAACCATTTTCGGCCATTTCCTGGACAGTGCCGAAACGCGGCAAATTAGGGAAAGTGGCCGGTACTACTATTTTAGGCCGGGCCAGAATCAGTGCCCGTCAATGTCGAAGCAAACGCTATTGATTGAGCATCGTTTTAAAAAATGCAAGGGTCGTCTCATGGCTGACCCAGATTCTGCTATAGGACGTCCTGATATCTCACAGCACTTGAGCATCATTCTGGCGATGACAGCCCTTATATTAAATGTTAGAATAAGGTAATCTCATATATTCATAGGGGGACAAGATGGTCAAATTTGGATTTAAGTGCGTGATCTCTTTTGTAATGGCTTTCGCTTTTGTATTCCCCACTTTTTCAAATGGTTTGTTCATCAAGGCGCATGCATCTTCCATTACTGTCAAACATGCAACCAGATCGGTGAACCTTGTTTCGAAAGCATCAAGCGCCGGCAAAAAAGTTGGCACTTTGCCCGGCAATGCACCGGTATTTGTCACCGGTTCGTCGGGCAGCTATTACCGCGTTCAATTTCAAAATAAAACGGCCTATGCGTATAAAAAATATGTGGCAAACGGCAGACCAAAGGCGTGGTATACCGGCTATGCTGCTGATACAGTGTATTTGCACGACATTCGTACGGGAAAAACATTGAAAAATACGCTTTATCTCGCAACGCCGGTTACCGTTTATGCGAAACAGGGCCACTGGCTGACCATTGGTTATGCAGACGGCTATTACGGATATGCCCAAACTTACGATACCCATATTGTCCGCTACGCCAAACGGGGAATAGATTTATCATATTTGCAACCATCCGGGACAAACGGGATTGATTTCAAAAAAGTGAAAGCGGCGGGTTTTAGCTATGCGATTATAAAAGCAAGTGAGGGAACCGATTTGCCAAAAACGGGCACCGAGGATTATTTTGTCCAGGATGTTAAAGCGGCAGCCAAAGCCGGTTTAAAAGTTCATGTTTATCACATGTTTGACGCCACTTCCATAACGGCCGCGAAACAGGAAGCAGACCATTTTGCGCAGAGGCTAAGTCCTGTGAAACAACAGATTGGCTATGTTTTTGTGGATGTCGAATACGAGAATCTATCGAAAAACAAAGATACTTTAACCCGCTATGTGGATGCCTTTATCACCGAGTTGAAAAGCAAAGGATTCCAACATACTGGGATCTATACGTACTACGATTTTTACAAGAATCGTTTAAATGCATCGAAACTGCCCAAGGGGAATCTATTATGGATTGCACGTTATAACGCAACGCTCGGCATGCAGGCTGACGTTTGGCAGCATCGTAAAACAAACTGTAAGATCAACGGCGTAAAAGGAAATTTTGATTTCGATCTGACTTACAACAAGGCCATTGGCGGCTAAGGTTTTTTGTAAAAAATGGAACGGCAGATAACCAAACAGTATTTGTTTGTGTACATGATGGATAAAAATAAAACGCGGGGCATATGTATGAAATGGGTTGAAGTTCATGCGCATTTTCCGGACGTGGTGTCTGAATGGAAATGCCAGCCATTGATGACATTGAAAACGGTAATGAAGGTTGGAAAGTCTAGTAAAAGCGCGTGCAGAAAATCAAAATCGCGAATGATGTATTTTTCAGGCTGGGGGTGCAAAGAAGCGTATCAGATTTCAAATGGATAGCCATGTACCTCTAGTATCTGTTGAAATGAAATACAAAGACCAGGGACCTACCATCAGGATGAAACCAGGTCTCCCAACAGCGGAAGACGGCTGTTGGGAGACCTTTATTTTTATGCGCGTGTGAAGAGGGGCCCTTCTGCCGTGGCGTTCGTTGCCTGTACTTTTTTGCCCTTATGGATTTGTAAGCAAATCTTCCAAAGCTTGCCGGAGCGTCGGGAACATGAATTCAAATCCTGCTTGCATGAATACTTCCGGGCGTACATGCTGGCCTTCAAGCACAAGGCTGCTTTTTTGCCCGAGTGCCAGTTTCAAGGCAAAAGAAGGTACGGGAAGCCAATGCGGCCGGTGTAAAACAGCACCAATGGTTTTGCCAAATGCCTTCATCGTTATAGGCGAAGGGGCAGTGACATTGACCGGGCCGCGGATGTTCTCATTTTTAATAGCAAATAAGATCGATCTTACTACGTCTGTTATATGCACCCACGAGACCCATTGATTGCCGGAACCGACTGTGCCGCCAGCAAACCATTTATACGGCAATACCATAAGGGGCAGTGCTCCGTTTTCCTTTCCAAGCACAACGCCGAATCTCAATAAGACAGTACGGATGGCATGTTTTTCTGCTTGCTTCGCATTGGCTTCCCAACCCGATACCGTCCTGCCAAGAAAATCATTTGCCCTTTGCAATGATTTTTCAGTATACACAGCATTGCGTGATGGCGGATAGATGCCGATTGCACTTGCATTGACCAGCACTGCCGGTTTGCGCGGCATGGCAGACAGGATGCGCAACATTTCATCTGTTGCGCACATCCGGCTTTCATAAATTTGTTTTTGGTGTTTGGCACTCCATCTTCCATCGTTTATGGACACGCCGGCCAAGTTGATGAATACATCCGCATTCCCTATTTCATTTTCGGGAGAAGCATCTTCCACCAGCCATTTTACATACTGCACACGATTTGCCGGCTGCTTGTCTTTCCTTGTTAAAATGACCACTTCATGCCCTTCGCGAAGAAGCATATCCGTTAATTTCCGCCCGATAAATCCGGTCCCGCCAGCGATCACAATCCTCATTTTTGCCCTCCGTTCTGCAAATTTCTCCATGTTTTGATACATGGTTTGCCACTTAAAGCCGGGAATGAAATTGGCACAAATGATGAAAAATCAAGGTTTCCAAGTCATTCGTCCTTGTTTGTGAGAAAAAGTCTTCTTTGATATTCCAGGAGCTGTCCCGATATTAAAAAGTTAATGGAAGACGACATTTTAATCAAGATTAGGATGATAAATCTCCTGTTGCACAAAATTTGGGACTATGATATGGTAAGATTATTGAAAATGAATATTCATAATCGTCTACTAGGGGCGCCGGCTGGCTGAGAAGTACCCTTAGAACCTGATCTAGTTCGTACTAGCGTAGGGAAGTAGGTAATGAAATTACACCTGATGATTTGTAATTTATACACCCGCTTTCCGATGGAGGGCGGGTTTTTTATTTTGAAGCTGCTTAGGGCAAAGGGAGAAACCAGCCTGCAAACCGCAATCGGTTTCCCGGTAAACAAGGAGGAATCATTGTTGAAACGATCTTTTACAGAAAGGCTATATCAAAATGTCCAGCCGATTTGGGAGAAAAACCATAACCATCCTTTTGTCGTGGGACTGGGGAACGGAACTTTAGAAAGAGATAAATTTATCTATTATTTAAAGCAGGATTACGTATATTTAGTTGAGTACGCAAAACTGTTTGCCATGGGTGTTGTGAAAGCGGGTAACCTGGACATTATGACGAGATTTGCTGCGGTTCTCCATGAATCGTTGCATTTTGAGATGGAACTGCACCGCCAATACGCTGCCGAGTTTGGCATTACACGCACGGATTTAGAAGCAACTCAACCAACGCCGGCCAATCTTGCTTACACAAGTTATATGCTGCAAGTGGCCGCCAATGGAAGCTTGGCTGAACTTGTTGCCTGCTTGTTGCCGTGTGCCTGGGATTATTGGGAAATTGGGAAACTGCTGAAATTAAATCATCGAGACACATTGGAGACCAATCCTTACAAGAAATGGATCGAAACCTATTCTTCAGAAACGTTCGGCTCCGGAACGCAGTGGTTAATTGACTTAATGGACCAACTGGCAAGCGGAAAATCAGAAACGGAACTGGCAGTCTTAGAACACCATTTCCAAATAGCCTCAAAGTATGAGTATTTATTTTGGGATATGAACGATAAAAAACAAGACTGGCCGGTCTGATTTTCATTCGCAACTAAAAAGGAGGGAGGGTTGGTTCTAATGAGAAAAACACAAAAAATAACAGCAACTGCAGTTATTGCGGCTATCACAACTGCATCCAGCAGCTTGATTTATATCCCCGTAGGTTTTGCAAAAATTTTTCCGGTACAGCATTTTGCCAACATACTCTCGGCTGTTCTGCTCGGCCCCGGTTATGCGGTTGCGCAAGCTTTTATATCCTCGCTTTTACGTAACTTGCTTGGGACAGGGAGTATTTTTGCCTTTCCGGGAAGCATGATCGGCGCGTTTTTGGCAGCTTATCTGTACGCGAAGACGAATAAGCTCATTTTTGCCTTTGTTGGGGAGGTCATGGGGACAGGCATTCTCGGTGCCTTGGCATGTTATCCCATTGCTGTTTTCTTACTCGGCCAAGCGTCAACGCTTTTCGGATTTATCCCTGCCTTCTTTTTAAGCTCTTTTGCAGGGGCCATTTTTGGCTATGTTTTGATAAAAGTTTTACAAAAAAATAAAGGGTGGGACAGAATGATCAATCATACCGTAAGCAACCGGAAGCTTTGAGCGAAGCACCACGGAGGATTGAAGGCATTTGCCACGGTACATACAGGTTGCAAGCAGCCGGTCAAAATCCATGCCAGCAAAATCAGGCTCTTGAAAACAGAGCCTGATGCTGTTGGCATTATGACGCACTCTGGCATAGTCCCATTCATTGCATGCCATTTTGCTATAATAGAAATGCCGGGCGGCGGGCCCGAAAATATCAGTTATGATTTTTGAGTTGTCCTTAAGGGGAGCTATGACAAATATTGTGAACTGTTGAGTATAGAATAGGTTTCATATATTTTTGTGTTAACAATCAAATCCATTCAGGAAAAGGAGAATTGCGCATCTCCTATACCGTTGATTTCAAAAATGTGTCTGCTGTTGGTCTGGAGTCTTCGCCTGTTGCGAAGGCGCTGGCCGGTTTGCGTGCGAATGAGGCGCGTTATTTTATAAATAAATTCAAACACGTATTTATCGTTGTGCCGGCTGCAGAAAGCAGGGAGACCCTTGACTATGTGAATAGAATTTTGAAAGAAGAACGCGGCATTGAATTTGCAGCCAAACCATTGGAAACTTCGCGTTTTCAAGTGGAAAATATCAAATTTGCCTATGTCTTTTACGAGGATGGCCGTGCGGGTAAAATCCGGAAAAAAGTGAACGTTGGCCACCCTCGTGAAAGATGCCATTTTAGCATGTATCAATTTCCGGGGTTCCTCTATACTAAACGTAAAAGCATTTTAGAAAGAAGGGGCAAGCATGAACTATTTTGCAGGGTTGCTAATGGTCTTTGCGCTGGTGCTCGGAAATGCGGGGTGCTCTGCTGAAGGCGGCAAACAAAACCGGGAAGCTGCCGTCATGAAGACGGTTCCGGTTTCGGGCTGCACGGCAAAGCAAAAAGCGGAACAGACCAAAATGGGGGTTGCCTGGTACCGGACATCTGGGGAAGCAAGAGCGCTTTATTATCAAGGATACAATATCGGAAAACAGCGTATGGAGGAGAGCCTGAAAACCAAGGTAAAAAAGAAGCGGGCCATCGTGCTGGACCTCGATGAAACGGTGCTGGATAACGGGCCGTACTTATCTTATATGGCAGAAAAGGGCATTTCGTTTGGCAGCGGCTGGGGAGCATGGGTGAAAAAAGCAAAAGCAAAACCGCTCCCGGGGGCACTTTCCTTTTTAAAATATGTCGATAAAAAAGGAATCGATATTTATTACATTTCAAACCGGGACGAAAAATATATGGATGCCACCCTTCGCAACTTGAAAAAAGAAGGGATCCCGCAGGCCGTCCGTTCCCATGTGCTGTTGCAACAAGGAACAAGCAGCAAAGAAACGCGCCGGCAAGTTGTTGAGAAGGACCACGACATCATTGCCTTATTCGGTGATAATTTAGGGGACTTTTTTAAGGCATTTGACGCAAAAGGAAACAAGGCGCGCAGCCTGGAAGCAGACCGTTTCCGCCATGCATTTGGCCGCAAGTTTATCGTATTCCCGAATCCGGTTTACGGGGATTGGGAACATGAATTGCCATGTGGTTCATAAACGCAAAAAAATTCCGGAGTTTTTCCGGAATTTTTATATGCATTATGTATGGCGGAGAAGGTGGGATTTGAACCCACGCGACGGTCACCCGCCCTAACGCATTTCGAGTGCGTCCCCTTCAGCCGCTTGGGTACTTCTCCATATGGAAAAAAGAAAGATGCTGGTGAGAGGACTCGAACCTCCGACCCCTTCATTACGAGTGAAGTGCACTACCAACTGTGCTACACCAGCATGGAATCAATCAGGACAATGTAAATTATATTATAATAAAATCCGGATTGCAAGAGGAAATTTAAAAAAAGTGTTGTCATGTTTTTCAGGCATGTTTCCGGTAAAATAAAAGGAAAGAGTTTTTACGGGGAGGAAAGGATATGGATTTTTTACAAACCTCAACGCTGGAGGAAAAACTGGAACTGATTCAAACGCTTGCCGGCCCGTTTTCCGAAAGGGCGGCTGCCAATGACTTGAAAGGGCGGTTTGCTTTTGAAAATATTCAAGATTTAAAAGAAACAGGCTATACAAAGCTGACTGTGCCGCAAAACTACGGTGGGGGCGGCATTTCGCTGTATGAGCTTGTCCGCCTGCAAGAGGCCATCGCGGTTGCGGACGGGTCGACTGCCCTTTCCATCGGGTGGCATATGGGGATTTTCATGCATTTGTCCGAAACAAGAACATGGAACGGGCAATTGTTTGAACGCATTTGCCGTGCGGCAGCAGGGGAGGCCGCCCTCATCAACACTTGCGCAACCGAAGCGCAAACGGGCAGCCCGACGCGCGGTGGCATGCCGGAAACAACGGCAACGGAAAAGAACGGCGAATGGGTGTTAAACGGGAGAAAAACATTTGCCACCATGTCTCCGGTGCTCGACTTTTTTATCATTACCGCAACGATTCCGGAAAAAGAAGCGGTTGGCAGTTTTGTCGTTCCGCGGGAGACGGCTGGCCTTTCCGTCGTCGAAACATGGGACAGCATTGCTTTAAGGGCAACCGGCAGCCATGATGTTGTGCTGGAAAACGTCAAAGTCCCGCTTGCGAACCTGGCGGAGATCCAGACGAAAAAGAAAGAGCCGGCTGGTTATCTGCTCCATATCCCGGCCTGTTATTTAGGCATTGCCGAGGCAGCGAAACGGGAAGCGGCTCGCTTTGCGAAATCGTATACGCCGAACAGCCTGAACCATCCGATTGCGGAACTGCCGGCGATCCGCCAGAAATTCGGTGAAATCGAGCTGAAATTGATGCAGGCGCGGCATTTTCTGTATTCGGTTGCGAAAATGTGGGATGAATCCGGAGCGGAGCAAAGAAAAGAGATGGGTCCGGAACTTGGGGCAGCGAAAATGGCGGTTACGAATCATGCGATAGAAGCAGTTGATTTAGCGATGCGCATCGTAGGTGCCAGAAGCCTGTCCGAAAAAAGCCCGCTCCAGCGCTATTACCGGGATGTGCGTGCGGGATTACACAATCCGCCGATGGATGATGCCGTCCTCATGCAGCTCGGCGCGCGGGTGTAAAACAAAAAGATCCGATGGTCTAAATAGCCGGGAAGAAAGGGGGGCGCAAAGCAGCAAAGCGCCGCCTCTTTTTTTGGCCCGCTTTGCCGCTGCCGCTAAAAAAGCGGCAAGTGCTGAATTTGCACCGTTGCCGCTCCATGGTTCGTTTACATTCTATGATTTGCCGGATAAGCCCGTACGTTTTTATCCTGCCATTTTTCAAGGATTTTCCTGATATTTTCCGGGGCGGTTTTCGGCTTGCGGGTATATGACAGCAGGCCGTTTGTTTCTTGCTCAAAAAACCTCGGCACATGGACGTGCCCGGGAAACTTTTCGGATATCCGCGGCAAATACAATCCCGGCTGGTGGGAGAGCAACCACAGCCAGTACGGCCTTTTGAAACATTTGCGGATCAACCAGTATGGCACGTATATGGACGGGGAATGCCTGTCGGATGTCAAAATTTCGGATTTGCCGCTCCGAAACAGCCTGATCACTTTCCGGATTGCTGTACTGGAAGATACGGAACATGTCGGTGGCGCGACCATTTTTGGAAAGGGTTTTGGCAACCACGACCAGGACATCGAATTCAAACTCTATTATTCAGATGTTGAATGATGCAGGTAAAATTTTAGTAAAAAACATTGCATTTTTTTACTTCCTCGTGTAAGATGAAAACGAAGAAACCGTTTACAATCTATTACACTTAGGGGGAACGAACATGAGCAACCCAAATTTGCCTCAGGCTTTCAAGGAGTATTTCGGGACGGCGGCGGAGCGCGCGTTTTTTGCGCCGGGCCGGATAAATCTGATCGGGGAGCACACTGACTATAACGGCGGCCATGTGTTTCCGTGCGCGATTACCATGGGGACGTATGCTTTGGCGAAAAAACGCGGTGACCGCAACATCCGCTTTGTATCTTTAAATTTTAAAGAAAAGGGCGTCATCGAATTTACGCTCGACAACCTTGAGTACACCAAAGCGCATGACTGGGCCAATTACCCGAAAGGCATGCTGAAATATTTGAAGGAAGCCGGGCATGAAATAGAACGGGGTTTCGACTGTCTCGTGTACGGCAATATTCCGAATGGGGCCGGCCTGTCTTCTTCCGCCTCCATTGAACTATTGACCGGCGTGATGCTTGAAAAATTGTTCAACCTAAAAGTGGAACGGCTGGATCTTGTCAAGCTCGGGCAAAAAACGGAAAACCAATTTATCGGCGTAAATAGCGGGATCATGGACCAGTTCGCGGTCGGGATGGGCAAAAAAGACGCGGGCATTTTGCTCGACTGTGCCACGCTTGCATACGAATATGCCCCGATCAAGCTGGATCACCATAAAATTTTGATTATGAACACGAATAAACGCCGCGAACTTGCGGACTCTAAATATAATGAACGGCGTGCGGAATGTGAATCGGCACTGAAACAGCTGCAAAAGAGACTCGATATCGAAACGCTCGGCGATTTGACAGAAGAAACATTTGAAAAAAACAAGGAAATCATAGACAATGAGATTGTGAGGAAACGGGCAAAGCATGCCGTTTATGAAAATGCGCGCACGCTTAAAGCGCTTGATGCATTAAAACGTGGCGACCTGCCCGCTTTCGGGGAACTGATCAATGCCTCCCACCGTTCGCTGCGGGATGATTACGAGGTGACCGGCAAAGAACTTGATACGCTGGCCGAAACTGCCTGGAAGCAGGAGGGCGTGCTCGGGGCGAGAATGACGGGCGCAGGATTCGGCGGATGTGCAATTGCAATTGTCGAAAATGACAAAGTCGATGCGTTTATCAAAAATGTCGGGGACGTCTATGAAAAAGAAATCGGCTACCGGGCGGACTTCTACACCGCAAGCATCAGCGACGGGGCAAAAGAAATCACAATGGAGGAACTTGCATGAGCATTTTAGTATTAGGCGGAGCCGGTTATATCGGCTCGCATGCCGTATATCAACTGATCGACCAAAAATATGACGTGGTGGTGATTGACAACCTGCAGACCGGCCACCGCGGCGCAATCCATCCAAAGGCAAAATTTTACGAAGGCGATATTCGCGACCGTGCCTTTATGCGGGACGTGTTCGGAAAGGAAAAAATTGACGCGATCATTCATTTTGCAGCCAACTCGCTTGTCGGCGAATCGATGGAACAGCCGCTGAAATACTTCGACAACAACGTATACGGCACGCAAATTGTGCTTGAAATGATGAAAGAATTCCATGTGCCGCATATTGTGTTCTCTTCGACCGCCGCAACATACGGGGAACCGGACCGCGTGCCGATTACAGAGACAATGCCGACCGTTCCGACCAACACTTACGGCGAGACAAAACTGGCGATGGAAAAAATGATGAAATGGTGTGAAAAAGCGTACGGCATTAAATACGTTGCACTTCGCTATTTTAACGTAGCCGGCGCAAGATCAACCGGCGAAATCGGCGAAGACCACCATCCGGAAACGCATCTTATCCCGGTTGTATTGGAAACGGTGCTTGGAAAACGCGAGGCGATTACCATTTTCGGCGAAGACTATGATACAAAAGACGGGACATGCGTCCGCGATTACATCCATGTGGAAGATTTGATTGATGCCCATATTCTTGCGCTTCAATATTTACAGAACGGCGGCGCAAGCGATGTGTTCAACCTCGGATCAAGCAACGGATTTTCTGTCAAAGAAATTGTGGATACCGTCCGGGAAGTGACCGGCAAAGGCTTTAACGTCAAAATCGGCGACCGCCGCGCCGGGGATCCGAGCACGCTCATCGCTTCATCCGAAAAGGCTAAACGTGTGCTCGGCTGGAATCCGAAAAAAACGGATATTCGACAGATTATCAAAGATGCATGGAACTGGCATGAAAGCCATCCAAACGGTTACGACGACAGAAGGTGAAACCTGTGGCAATTTTTGAAACGGTCGAGCAGCTTGTAAACAAGGCTGTCCGCACTCGGTTAATCGGGGAAGAAGATCGGGTGTATGCGAGAAACCAGGTGCTGTCGCTTTTGCATCTGGATGAATTCCGTGAACCGGAAGCAGGCGGGGCAGATCAGGATATTCCTGATCTCCTCGGCATGCTTGTCCGTTACGCGTGCGAAAAAGGCATCATTCAGGATATACTGGATGAGAAAGACATTTTTGCAAGCCACGTCATGAATGTGTTTACACCGCGCCCATCAACGGTAAACCGTATTTTCCGGGAAAAATATGCGGAAAGCCCGGCTGAAGCGACCGATTATTTTTACGCGTTAAGCAAACACAGCAATTATATCCAAACGAAGCAGATTGCGAAAAACATTGTATACAAGACATCAACGGAATACGGCGATCTTGACATTACCATCAATCTTTCAAAACCGGAAAAAGACCCAAAGTCCATTGCCAGGGAAAAAAACGCCAAAAAAGGCCATTACCCGAAATGCCTGCTTTGCATGGAAAATGAAGGATATGCCGGCAGAACGGGGCACCCGGCACGGTCGAACCACCGGCTTATCCGCCTTACCCTCGGCGGCGAGCCGTGGTATTTGCAATATTCACCATATATGTATTACAACGAACATTGCATTGTGCTGTCAGAAACACACCGCGATATGAAAATCGACAAAGCGGCTTTTCAAAGATTGCTTGAATTTGTCGGGCGGTTCCCGCATTATTTCCTGGGCTCAAATGCCGATCTGCCGATTGTCGGCGGTTCGATTTTGTCGCACGACCATTATCAGGGCGGGCGTTATGAATTTGCGATGGCAAAAGCGGCTGACGACTGGCGTTTTGAAATGAAGGCATTTCCGGATGTGAAAGCCGCCGTTATCAAATGGCCGATGTCGGTCATCCGGCTGCGGAGTGCAGAGGCGGCACGTCTTACCGAGGCTGCGGATCATATTTTGCAAATCTGGAAACAGTACAGCGACCCTTCCGCCGATATCCTCGCGGAAACAAACGGGGCGCCGCATAACACGATTACGCCGATCGCAAGAAAACGCGGGGACAGGTTTGAACTTGATCTTGTACTCCGCAACAACCGGACAAGCGAAACCCATCCGCTTGGCATTTTCCACCCGCACGCCGAGGTCCATCATATTAAAAAAGAAAATATCGGGCTGATTGAAGTGATGGGGCTTGCGGTTCTGCCGGCACGGCTGAAAAATGAGCTGGCCGAAGTGGAGAAATATTTGCTCGGGCATTCGAACGCCATTGCCGCCTACCATCTTGACTGGGCAAACGGTTTAAAGAAAAAATACGAAGGCACGGTGGCAGCGGAAAACGTGGAAGGCATCGTCCGCAACGAAGTGGGCAAAGTCTTCTTGCAAGTTTTGCAGCACGCCGGCGTCTTTAAACGGGACGAAAGAGGAAAACAGGCATTCCGGAATTTTTTGCGTAAGTTGTAGGCGGTCCGTTCCAACCTTTTTTTTGCGCATGTTCACGGTGAAAGGGTGCGGGCTGCTAAACGCCTTCCGGAATGTACCGCGCACACCAAACAGCAGGCCGGTTTTTTACTTGGCATTCAGGCCGGCTGCGGATTCCGGAAGCGATTGGCGCGGCCGCGGGGAACAGGAGCCGGCAACGCGTTCCAACACTTTTAGCATACGTTTTTGACGCATATAGGGCTGCAGATCACATTCCGTAACTTTTAGCTCAGACGGGTACACCGGGCCGTTTTTTATGGCCCGCAATCTTTAACGGAAAAGGGATGATCAAAATGGAAATCAAAAAGGCATTGTTTGGGGAATTGGAAGGGCGTCCGGTCCATGCTTATGAATTGAAAAATGACCGCGGCATATCTGTAACGGTGCTTGAACACGGTTGCATCATCAATAAGATCATCGTGCCGGACAAAAACGGCAAAGCGGAAAACATCGTGCTCGGGTATGACAACCTTGACGGCTACCTCCATGGTGTTCCGTATTTCGGCGCTATCATCGGCCGCGTTGCCGGCAGGATCGCCGGAGCTTCTTTTGAACTGGACGGCAAAACATACAAGCTTTCTGCCAATGAAAACCGCAACCATATCCATGGCGGCTTCAAAGGGTTTAACGCCGTCATCTGGGACAGCACGCCCATTGAACAAGACGGCGCAGTTGGTGTGAAATTTACGTATACAAGCCCGGACGGCGAAGAAGGCTATCCCGGGAATCTCGATGCCACCGTGACCTATCTTTTAACAAATGAACAAGAACTGAAGCTGTCTTATCAGGCACATACGGATAAAAAAACGATCGTCAACATGACCAATCATGCATACTTCAATTTAAGCGGCGACATGAAACGCGATGTGCGCGGCCATGAACTACAAATCCCGAGTGGCCGTGTGCTGGAACTTGGCCGGGAAACGCTGCCGACAGGGAAAACATTTGATGTTAGAGGTACCGCGTTCGATTTCCGGAACGGGCGAAAAATCGAAGACGGCACGGTATCGGATCATCCGCAAAACGTCCTTGTCGGAAACGGCTATGACCACGCGTTTTTATTGCCAGAAACGGAAAAACCGATCCGCTTAAAAGACGAAGAGAGCGGGCGCATGCTAACGGTGGAAACCGACCAGCCTTGCGTCGTCGTTTATACTAGCAATACGATGGGAAATGACACATATGAAATCCGCGGCCGCAAGCCTTGTGATTATTTGGCGGTCTGCCTCGAGACGCAGGGTGTGCCGGATGCGATCCATCACCCTGAATACCCGTCTGTGATTCTGGAGCCGGGTGAAACATACCGCGCCCATACAAAATGGATTTTTGGCTGAAAAAGATTGAGGTGTAACAATGGCAACGATTAAAGATATTGCTGAGAAGGCGGGTGTTTCCATTTCAACGGTTTCACGCGTGCTGAATAACGACCCGTCACTTTCCGTAAGTGACGATACGAAAAAAAGAATCTTTGAAGCGGCAGAAGCGCTTTCCTACAAGAAAAAAACAGCCCGGAAACCGGAAAAAATCAAAATTGCGCTAGTGTACTGGTATACGGAACAAGAAGAACTGAATGATTTGTATTATTTATCGATCAGAATGGGCATTGAAGCGCGCTGCAGCATGAAAAATATCCGGCTGACGAAATACGATTTGACCCATTTGGAAGAGATGGGGAAAGAGCAAATCCAGGGCATTATTGCTGTCGGGAAATTCAGTCTTGCACAAGTGGAGAAGCTTCTCTCTGTTACCCCGAATATCGTATTTGTCGACTGCTCGCCTGATGACAACCGTTTTGATGCCGTTGTGGCCGATTTTGAAAAAGCGACGGAAAAAGTGCTCACCTATTTTACGGAAAAAGGCCATACGCAAATCGGCTTTATCGGCGGCAGGGAAAATTATAAAGATGCCTCCGCCACGATTGAGGATCCGCGCGAAACGGCGTTCAGGCGCTGGATGCAGGCAGCGGGCCGCTGGAATGAAAAATGGGTATATATCGGCGCGTTTTCGACTGAAGATGGGTACCGGTTGATGAACGAGGCGGTCCGCGAACACGGGGACGCGCTTCCAACTGCTTTCTTTGCCGCCAATGATGCGATTGCGATCGGTTGCCTTAAGGCGCTTGCGGAAAACAACATCCCGGTGCCCGGCCGCGTAAGCCTTATCGGCGTCAATGACATCTCGCTGTCCAAATACGTTTTCCCGCCGCTTTCTACTGTGAAAGTGTATACGGAATTGATGGGCGAGACAGCAGTCGATACGCTGCTGGAACGTTTGGAAGGCAGAACAGTTGCCAAGAAAATTTTTATTGCCACAAAACTCGTTTGCCGCAAAAGCGGATGAACGGGCAGCAAAATGGCGAAGCCGGAAAAATGATTGGCCGGGCGTTGCAAAGCAGTGCGGATCTCGGTTTCGGAATAGCATGTGCGTGTAAAGAAAATGGCCGCGACTTTGCGGAAAACGGGGCAAATTTTAGGGCAGATCATGCAAAGGCGCCGAAGCAGTGCAGGTTCCGGTTTCAAAATGGCATAGATTGCAAACAAAATTGCCGAACCCTTCGAAAAGTGGGCAGGCATTTAGGGCAGATCTTGAAGCAGTGCAAGTACCGGCTTCAAAAGTAGCAGGGGCGCGAAAAAATAGCCGCGAACTTGCGGAAAGTGGATCAGAATGTAAAGCGGGTGCTGCCAATGCATCAAAGCAGGGCAGGCACCGGCCCCAGCCCGGTTGCAAGCCGCAGCCCTTGCCTGGTGCAAAGCGGGCGCATAAAGCCGGGGAAGCATGCATATAATAGAAGTATGCATGAATGCACCGGGACGGTTTGCACACACTTGCCTGCATACGTTAACGCAGCAGGTCCGGTCCCTTTTTTGTGTTAAAGTGTGTTATACTAAACATAAGAAGGGAGTCTTTTATGATGGCATATTTTAATAACCAGAAGGAGCCGGTGCCTGAGGTGGAAACAACTGTATGGGCCTGCACAAACGATGATTGCAACGGTTTTATGCGTGAAAACTTTACTTTTGAAGAAAAGCCGCACTGCCCGCTCTGCCACTCCGATATGAAAAAAGAAGTACGCGTGCTGCCAGTTATCGGAAGTTAAAAAAACAGTTATTTTTTGTTGCCATTTTTCGGGCCTGTTGAAACCTCTGTTTTCAACGGGTTTTTTATTGTCTGCGCCCGCTATGGAATCGTTAAGCCATTTCGGAAAACCTGATTGGGCACGGTCTCCAGCATACAAAAGGGGTGCCATGAAAGCACCCCTTTATCTCACTTTTTCTCTTTCCATTCGGCGAATATCTCATCCGCGATTTCTTCCAGAGATTTCACTTTGCCGTGCGGGTTTTGCGATTCTTTCCGGACTTTCCACTGTCGTTCTTCTTCGCGCTTTGATTTACTCACTTGGATCACTCCTGTTTGCCATCTGTAAATTTCGCGAATCTTTTCATATCCTCATCCGTTTCCAGTGCTGTCACAGCAAACGGTTTATAAGGCTTATGTTCACTGAACAAGCCAACCTGGTTGCTCCCATGCGCATCATTGACAACCGTTTCCGCCTCATTGTCCCGATGCGTCACCTCACGTTTGTCAGGCATAGTATTTCCACTCCTTCAATAAAGTTCAATTATCTCTCATTTACTCGCATATTCTCCAAATTTCATAGGTATTTGATTTACACCTAATCGTTGTCACACC
>NZ_ALAS01000275.1 GCF_000290615.1 Heyndrickxia coagulans DSM 1 = ATCC 7050 | reverse complement strand
GATCAAACTCTCAGTAAAGATGTTTGATAAAAGCTCAAAAAGAATTTGACGTTTCGTTTTGTCCAGTTTTCAAGGAACAATCTTTGCTGTCCTTTAACAGCGGCTTGATTATTATATCAAAATATCAATTCGCTGTCAACATCTTTTTTCACCAGACTCAATATTTTTTTCAGTTGCTATCGAGTCAGCTTTATTATCTTACCATCCGTGTTATCCTAAGTCAATATATAATGACATGAAATTTTTTCCAAACGCAATCTATCAAATTACCAACAAACAGACCGACACGCAGGGATCTTTTGGGCAAAAAGTGAACTACCCACCACTTATCAACCTTACGGTTTGATTGAAGTGGGGGCTTCTCGACTTATCGTTGCTTTTACTAGCCAACGAAAACTG
>NZ_ALAS01000274.1 GCF_000290615.1 Heyndrickxia coagulans DSM 1 = ATCC 7050 | reverse complement strand
AAATGCCAGTGGCATTGTGGGTGGCCGATAGACAGTTGCCCCGTCACTGCCACTGGCCATACAACCGACATTGAAGGTGGCTGCGGACACTCTTCTAAATAAACCAATCCTTCTTCATCTACTGTATCTTTTGCTTGGTTGAGGACTTCATTACGATACTTCTCTACTTCTACTTTTGGATCAGTACGGCTAATAGAGATATTTTCTTGGACTCCATGCATCACATAATCTATATGAGCAGCCGGATCTGTTGTGGTTAAATGAACACGATGTCCTTTTTCAGCCAACCCAACTGCAATCACAGAAGCAATTGTTGTTTTTCCTACGCCGCCTTTACCCATTGTGAAAATTACGCGCTTCCTTGACTCTGATAAGTCATCAATCAACGTTTTTAAAGCTGGAACGTGCAATGACTTTGTTTCATCTGCCGGTACAACCCTTGTCTGTTCAAAGGTGAATAACTTACGGATGTTTTCTACTCCGGCGATATTAAATGGCACTAACGGAATTTCAAATGTTTGCAATCCTTTTAACTCATTTGGCATCTGTTCCAATGCATGAACTTGTCGAGTAAAGAAAGCAGAAGAAACCTCATCATTTTTAACGAAATCCTTCATCACACCATTAATAAGAAGATACTGATTTTTCAACCCAATCTCTCGTAACTCTTTGGATGCTCGTGCCGCTTCTTGAAGCGGAGAGCCGTCAGGACGAGTCACAAGAAGCAAGGTTGTTTTCTCTGGATTCGCTAGTACCTCTACACTTTGTTCATACATTCTCTTCTTAGCGCTTAGTCCCGCTAACGGACCTAAACAAGAGGCGCCATGTGTACTTTCTTCTAGAAATCCACTCCATGCAGCGGGCAACTGCAACAATCGCAACGTATGTCCTGTTGGAGCCGTATCAAAAATAATATGATCAAATTGTACAGTAAGTTCCTTGTTCGTCAATAATGTAGAAAACTCATTGAAGGCTGCAATTTCAACGGTACATGCACCTGATAGTTGCTCCTCCATGGAGGCGATAACGGTTTCTGGCAACTTTCCTCTATATGGTCCAATTACTTTTTCTTTATATTCATTTGCCGCTGTTTCCGTATCAAGATTGGCAGCAAATAAATTTGGGACATTCGGAATAGCGGTAGGTTTATTTTGCAGCTCTACTTCAAACACATCTTGTAAATTAGACGCGGGATCTGTGCTTACAAGCAATACTTGTTTTCCCCTATCTGCTAACGCAATAGCCGTTGCACACGCCGTTGATGTTTTCCCTACTCCACCTTTTCCCGTAAAGAATAAAAAGGGAGTGAAATCCATGGATCGAGGGTTAAACAAAGTGGTCATGTCGATTCACTTCTTCCGTTATTTTTTCACATTGAGGCTTAAGTGAACTTTTGGTTTTTGGCTTAATTCTTCTTCTGTCATACCCGTTAATTCTGATAACTCAGCAATAGTTGGATATCCTTTTTCTTTTATAACTTCACCATCCACTAAAACGACCGGTAATACATCTGGTCCTTTTTCTGTCAGTAGTTTACTGATGATTTCGTTTGCTACAAAAGCATCTGGTTCGCTTCCAAGGTTATAACGTACAATATCAATTCCTTTATTCTTCAAATTGTTAACTGCTATGGAAATACGGATTAATTCCGGGTCTATACTTGGACCACAAATCCCTGTTGGACAGCACATTGCTGGATCAAAGATTTCAATTTTTCTCATGATTTCCCCTCCTGTAAAACCAGCCGAGAAGAATCTTCTCGGCTGTCATTCAGTCTTATTCGCCTGTTTCCGCAAATTTTTTGATGCGTGCGCCAATTTCATCGCGTACACGTTGGAATACAGCCCATTTCTCTTCGTCTGTGCCTTCTGCTTTTGCTGGATCTTCAAACCCCCAATGAACCCGTTTTACTTGAGGCGGTGTCATCGGACATCTCTCATCTGCATCGCCACAAAGAGTGACAACCAGATCGGCATGATTTAAGTATTCCGGATCAATCAGTTTGGACTTTTGATTGGAAATATCAATACCCACTTCTTTCATTGCTTTTACTGCATTGGGATTTAAGCCATGTGCTTCAATTCCGGCACTTTGAACCTCCCACTCATCACCAAGATATTTTTTTGCCCATCCTTCTGCCATTTGGCTGCGGCAAGAGTTACCTGTGCATAAGAAGTAAATTTTCTTTTTGTTTTTCATGTTTCATTCCACCTTTGTTGTTAGTAATATACTGATTCTGCTTTGAAATATTTTCGTTGAAACCATAATGCCACGTTAACCAAAGCAATCATGACAGGTACTTCCACAAGTGGTCCAATCACGGCTGCAAATGCTGCACCAGAATGAATCCCAAACACGCCAACAGCTACGGCAATCGCTAACTCAAAGTTATTACTGCCGGCTGTAAAGGCAAGTGTAGTGGTTACAGGATAGCTCGCTCCAATTTTCTTCCCTAAGAAGAAGGAAACGAAGAACATCAACACAAAGTAAATGAACAATGGAATTGCAACTCTCACTACATCCAACGGCAAGCTTACGATAACGTCTCCTTTTAAAGAGAACATGACAATAATCGTAAACAATAAAGAAATCAATGTAATCGGGCTGATTTTTGGAATGAATACTTTTTCATACCATTGTCTACCCTTTGCTTTTATCAACACAAAGCGCGTCAACATTCCACCAATAAATGGGGTCCCTAAGTAAATGAACACCGACTTAGCGACTTCAATCATTGTAATATTAACGATAGCACCTTTTAATCGTAACCATTCTGGAATAATTGTCACAAACACATACGCATAAACAGAGAAAAATAACATTTGGAATACAGAGTTAAACGCCACAAGTCCAGCTGCGTACTCTGTATCTCCTTTCGCCAAATCATTCCAGACAATTACCATAGCAATACAACGTGCAAGACCAATCATGATGAGTCCGACCATGTATTCCGGTTTATCCGGCAAGAATACGATCGCCAACACAAACATAAGAATCGGTCCAATAATCCAGTTTTGTACGAGCGATAACACTAATACTCTCACATCTTTAAAGACGCGCCCAATCTCCTCATAACGAACTTTTGCTAACGGAGGATACATCATTAAAATTAAGCCAATTGCAATTGGAATCGATGTGGTTCCTACCTGCAAACTGTTCATTCCGTCTACAAAGCCCGGAAAGACGAATCCTAAGCCAATTCCTGATGCCATAGCAAGGAAAATCCAAATCGTTAGGTATCGATCCAAGAACGATAGACGTTTTTTCCCCGTATTATTCATTTTTTCCCTCCCAATTTCATTATTAGGTTAACAACCACAACGGAGCGTAGGGTTGTTTTCCTCAATCTTACGAATATTTTCTGTTTGATCTGGAACGTGTTGCAGAATATCTTGGATGAAATCATATAACTCATTTCGTGGATTGAGGGAATAATAAATCCACTGTCCTCTTCTATCCTCTTTGACTAATCCTAAATCTTTTAATTTACGAAGATGCTGACTAATAGACGGCTGACTCATGTCAAACACTTCAAGAAGCTCACATACACAACACTCACGTTGTTTTAAAATTGCCATGATCGTTAAACGTGTTTTATCACCAAGCAACTTTAAAACGTGTGATGCTTTTTCAATTTCCACTACTGTTTTTTGCATGGGAACACCTCCTCTTCTTGTATGATTATATAAATATTTACTTATATATGAACCAAAAAGAAAGATGATACTTCTAAATCACTTTATTTGTAATTTTGCTCATCTCAAACTAAATAAATAATGTTACATCTTCATATCCACGACATGGATATTGTAGTATAACCATTTACTTACTCTTACCTTTAATAAGTATATAACTACATACTTATATAAAACAAGAAGAAAAAACGACTTTAACATAATCTTTACAATTCAAACGAAAGTATGAAAGTAGGTAAACAAGCCGGGTCCTTTTTCCGTTAATAAACGCTGCACGGCTTGATTATCGAAAATACATCCGGCTCATTGGCAAGATTATTATTGTTTAATCGGATACCTTGTTTTCTCGATGACATAGATAGCAGACGAGGTTCTTGATAATTCAGGATCGACACTCGGATGTAGCCGTCAAGTAAAATTGAACACTTTTTGCTAATTAATTTTGAACACTTTTTTTCATAAAAATGGATGATCGATGTTTCATGCGATAGCTGTCATCGTTCCTAAAATGGATGACTTCTGCTCGGTGTAATAATCTGTCCAAAATAGCTGTCGTAATACCTGGATCCCCCAATAGTTCACCCCATTCATTTGGGCCCTTATTAGAAGTTAGAATGACAGAAGCATTGTCATACAAGTCGTTAATTAAATGGAAAAACAAATTTGCCTCCCGTGAATCCATGGCCATGAACATCAAGTCATCAATGATGACCAGGTTTGAATCCCGGATGCGCTTCATTCTTGTTTGCGATTTTCGGGTAACATCTTCCGTCTTCAATGTTTGGATAAGCTGCCCCATGGAGATAAAAGAAACTTTGTAGCCCTGATGAATTGCCTCTATCCCTAATCCCGTTGCCAAATGTGTTTTTCCTACTCCAGGCGGTCCCAGAATAATTAAATTAAAAAGCTGATCAAGCCATGTGAATTCTTTTAACTGATTGATCTGTCTCCTACTTAGCGATTGTTGCTCGTCTACTTGGAATGCATCTATTGTCTTGTAAAACGGAAACGTTGCCCATTTTAATCGTTTTTCAATCAATTTCTCATCTCGGCGTTCCAACTCATAGCTAGTCAGATGTTCCAGAAAAGTGCGGTATGTCCAATCTTGTGATTCAGCTTCTTGAATCAGAGATGGCAAATGATTTGCCGTCTCTGATAATCGCAATGTTCGAAGCTGCTGCTGAAGTGTTTTTTGCAAGAAAAAAGTGCAGAGTATTGCAGTATATAAATTCGTTTATACCGCATAAAAATTCAATCTGAATTCTCGCTATTAAGGGCTTGACATGGAGCCTCTGCAGCCATGATTCTTTTGCCAAGCGGCCAGCTGTAACAGATTTGGCAAACCCAAACAGGTTATCATGGCTACCCCTCCATGTAAAGCCCCTCTGCATAACCATTTGCATAGAAATTTTGCACATCTCTGCACTTTAATTTTGCAATAAACAGCTGAAGTTGTTCAAGTGACTGTGTCATACTTTGTTGCTCCTTTCAACACATCCAAATATTGTGCTAATTCCCGGTTCTCCGGCTGTGTATCCAGAAGTGAAGGTTCTATGCCATGCAATGCCTTAATCTCCTCTTCTGCCCGTTTAAATTCCTCTTTTTGTTGCTGCTGTCGCTGAATGAATGCCAGTACGTCACTATATTCACTCGCACTGTATATCCCACGTTTGATGCATTCGCACAATGCTTCATCCCTAGTTCTTTGATCAGAATCTTTAGACATCTTTAAAACGATTCCCAGCTGATCCCGAACATAACGTGGATATCTGTGATGAATTTCTTCCAGAAAAGCTTTAGCCCTTTCTTCATCTGTAAAATACGAAGATACAGTGGAAATATACGCAGCTATCCCTTTAGTACGATCTCGTGTGTGCTGCCTATCTTGTATAAGTTTTCCTCTCTCGAATGAAATGATATGGTTGGCAATAACTGGCCCATCTGTTTGTTCACGTATTACCAGACGATTCTCAGCTGTTATTTCAATATAGACATCTTTATCTTTTTGATAGGTTCCGAGAGGAACCGAATAGCGATTGGATTGATAGACGATCGTATTGTCCTTACGCACTGTTCTTGTTATACTAGAGTTAATACTTGTAGTAGTAATTTCTTTGATAACCGGTTTGAGGTGTTGCTTTTCCAATGTAAACACTTCAACTGGCCTTTTTTTGTTGTATTATGCACTTTTCGGTTCCCAGTCCTCTCCAGCCAGGATATGCAGCTTTCATTCCATTGATCAATATTTTGAAAGATGCGGTGTTTGGCGAAATTGCCCTTCACATAACCAACGACATTCTCAATTCGCCCTTTGCTTTCCGGGTCAGCTTTTCTGCAGAAATAGACCTTCAATTTTCTCGCTTCCCGATAAGACTGAAATTCCTTTGTCAGAATTAAATCTCCCGCATTCTCGTTTACCATGAGCAGGGCATCCTGATCATATACCAGTTCATCGGTCATCCCTCCAAAGTATTGGAAAGCGTGCTCATGCATACGAATCATATCTTTTGTCGTAAAAGGCCTGTCCAGCCATTCAACATACTTATATCTAGAATGCGATAACACAAAGCTTATAAAATACAATTTTACACATTTACCTTGAGGCGTTTTCTGATTGGTTTTCCCGAAGTCTACCTGAGCTTGTTGCCCCATTGGCGGGTCAGGTATCGCTTGATAAACCCGTTGATGTGTCTCTTTTGGTATGGCATATTTTTCACGAAGTTCTTTGACATAACTACGTACCGTACTTTCCCCAACAATTAGTTTAGGGTAGTGCTCCATCAACCAATCATGGATCTGTGCCGAAGACACATCTGGGTTTTCACTCAGCCAAGTATGAATAATCATTTCATAAGCACTTGCTTCTTGGTACCGTTTAGGCCAATCGGCAAGTAGGGGCCATATTTAATATCAGATTGCCAAAGTTGATTCCGATACCTCTTTTGAAATCTTCTCGCTGCCACTCCTGACTGGGAATAAAGCCGCATTTGCCGAGAACTGTATCCTCTTTCCGATAGCTTGTCTTGAAGGGTTGAGCGCTTGATTTGCCCTGGTTCTGCAAGACCTTCCCATTCAAGGATCTGTATGATTTGCGACACACTTCGGCTGGGGATCTCCCTTCTAAGCAGAATAGCTTGTTCGATAATATGTGACGGGATTGTCCCAATCTTCATTTGAGACTGCTTTCCTTTTGGCTTCAATCCTGAAAATCCTTCTTTTCGAAATTGCGTTAAATAACGTCTGATCGTCCTTTCGGAAAGACCGGAGGCCTTACAAATTTGTTCCTTTAGTTCCTTTGCTTTTCCGGCATCCAACCCCTCCGCCAATAAAGGAGAAATAAGTTGGAACCTTTGGGCTGCAATTTCATCTGCTTTTTTATGATCCATTCATGATAGACTCCTTTCCTCTTTATCTATCATGAGTGTAAATTAACCCCCACCGGACAAGAATGCAGAACGGGTATGTATCCATAAATAAAAATTTACAAGGGGCCGGACAACACGTGCCAGCCATCCGGATTCATTGCCCACCAATCCCTCTAATCTTTGGAGTGCGGTCCCTGCAGTTTCGGGCAAAACTTCAAGGTCTTCCCCATCTTGTTGGGTCTGACGTTTAATGGAAACAAGACAATGGATCCAGTATTCTACATAAAAATAAAACCAGTCTAGCCAACGATAAAGGGTTGATTCATCTGCCGGAACATCATGGTTGGATGGATTAGTTAAAACCATTTCAATACATTTTGCTTTATATCTTTTATAAGGCACCAGAAACTCTGGGAGTTCGTGATGAATCTTTCCGCATTGTTCACATCGCAACCGCCGGATATTATAAATATGCTTCTTTCCGGATCTATCAATGGCTTTTCGATCTCTTGTCCCAATAACCTTCATATGTTTACCACAACAAGGGGAAGGAACTTTTTTCGCACCCCTAACCAAAAATTCCAAGGTATGTGTAAAATTTTACTCGAAGGGGCAAATGAGTGGAAAAAAATGGGAAGACACTCTATCATCTAAATGTACACCTTGAATGAAC
>NZ_ALAS01000273.1 GCF_000290615.1 Heyndrickxia coagulans DSM 1 = ATCC 7050 | reverse complement strand
TCTAATTATTTAAATTATTACATATTTAGCCGCATTTTTGGGGGGGAATAGTTAAATTATCACGAAAAATTTTTACTCCTCAGAGCTGACTCCTTCATTTAAAATGCGCCATTTTCATTGATTGACATCTATCTACAATTTTCTGTTATCTTTATGTTCCTAAAAAATTTCATTTTCCCCGAACCATGGCGAACAGCAATGCCCCCGGAAATCCAGAAGCATTGCTGCTCTGTATCAAGGATTCACAGGCAGCTTCCAGCAGCCATACTATTATAATTTTAACTTACTTGCATAAAAATTGTCCAATTCTACTGAAACCATGCCCCTGGTAATATCTATCAAAGGCGCCGGGGATCCGGCATGCATTCTGTTTTCCATTTTGTCTTGCCGGGCGGGCCGTATAGTATAATAAAAAAGCACTACGAGAGTCTAAGTCATCGCAGTGCTTTTTAGTAAATGGCCCGGGACGGAATCGAACCGCCGACACAAGGATTTTCAGTCCTTTGCTCTACCGACTGAGCTACCGGGCCTGAACCGGGAACAAATATGTATAAGTAAAATGGCGGTCCCGACGGGAATCGAACCCGCGATCTCCTGCGTGACAGGCAGGCGTGATAACCGCTACACCACGGGACCATTGTGCATTTTGTAACAACAGAAGTAATGTTATCATATCTATCATCCATTTTGCAACACATTTCTACAAATTTTTTAAGCTAACGGGTATGGAAATTTCAGCAAACGTTCATTTTTAAGCATGGCAGCCGCAACGTGTGCCACTTTAAAATAAAATAAAAACGGCGAGAAACCCCTTTTATGAGATCACGCCGTTTTTCCGTTCTATTGGACATTCCGGGATAAAAACCGCTTTTTGTGGTGCCTGCCCGGCGTCCCTTTTTCATCGTTTTTTTCCACGTGGTTCCAGGTACGTTTCCGCCGCCGCTTTATCCGGCAGCCCAAAATCAATTCATCTGGGCTTTCCATCATACCCGCCAGACACTTTGGACCACAATCGTCTGCAGGCGGTCCGGGCCGACGGAAAACATGGAAAGGGGAACACCGGTCAGCTGGGAAATGCGCTCCAGATAATGGCGGGCATTTTCCGGGAGATCATCAAGAGAACGGCAGCCGGTTATATCTTCCGTCCAGCCCGGCAGTTCTTCGTAAACCGGTTCGCATTCGGCCAGCACTTTTAAGCTGGCCGGAAACGCTTCAAGCACTTTCCCTTTATAGCGGTAGGCGACACAAATTTTCAACGTTTCAATGCCGGTCAGTACATCGAGCAGGTTTACGGACAAGTCTGTCAGGCCGCTCACCCGGCGCGCATGGCGGACGACAACACTGTCGAACCAGCCGACACGGCGCGCTCTTCCTGTCGTTGTGCCGTATTCATGGCCGGTTTCGCGGATCCGGTCGCCGGTTTCATCCAGAAGCTCTGTCGGGAACGGACCATCGCCGACACGTGTTGTATAAGCCTTGGCAATGCCGACAACATGGTTGATTTTCGACGGGCCGACACCGGAACCGATTGTCACGCCGCCGGCAATCGGGTTGGATGATGTGACGAACGGATAAGTCCCCTGGTCAATATCGAGCATGACTCCTTGCGCCCCTTCAAAAAGGACGCGTTTGCCCGCATCAAGCGCATCGTTTAAAACAACTGACGTATCGCAGACATATTGTTTAAAGCGCTGGCCATATTCGTAATAAGGCTCCAAAATTTCTTCCAGCGTAAAGCCTTCCGTTTCATATATTTTTTCAAACAGCCGGTTTTTTTCCTCAAGATTGCGCGCCAGTTTTTCTTTAAATTCTTCGTAATCAAGCAGATCGGCTATCCGGATGCCGGTCCTTGCTGCTTTATCCATATACGCCGGGCCGATCCCTTTTTTCGTCGTGCCGATTTTATTGCTGCCTTTCCGCTCTTCTTCTGCACCGTCCAACTTGATATGGTAAGGCAGAATAACGTGCGCCCGGTTGGAGATGCGCAAGTTATCCGTTGAAATGCCCCGTCCGTTCAGGTATTCCAGTTCTTCGACGAGCGCCTTTGGATCGACAACAACCCCGTTTCCGATGACACAAATTTTGTCTTTATAAAAAATCCCTGATGGAATCAAATGCAATTTATATGTTTTCCCATTAAAACGGATGGTATGGCCCGCGTTATTCCCGCCCTGATAGCGGGACACCACTTCCGCATTTTCAGAGAGGAAGTCGGTAATTTTTCCCTTTCCTTCGTCCCCCCATTGTGTACCTACCACGACCACTGACGACATTGAGTGCACCTCCGCATATTTTACAAATCATGATTTCCACCCACCATTTTACCAGCTTAAACCGCCATCAGTCAATGTAAATCCGAACATTTATATATTTTTTCAGCGTTTTTATTCGTAAACGGCACAAAAAAAGAAGCCTTTCCCTGGAAAGGAAAGGCTTCATGCGGATACTTGCTATGCCGGAACAGGCGCATCGTCAAACCGCCGTTCCAGGTTTACAAATTTATTGTACTCTTTTACAAAAGCAAGCTGGACGGTGCCGACCGGGCCGTTCCGCTGCTTCGCAATAATGATTTCAATGATATTTTTATTTTCCGTGTCCTGTTCATAATAGTCTTCCCTGTACAAAAAAGCCACGATATCGGCATCCTGTTCGATGCTTCCCGATTCACGGATATCACTCATCATCGGCCGCTTATCCTGGCGCTGTTCCACGCTCCGTGAAAGCTGGGAAAGGGCAATGACCGGCACTTCAAGTTCCCGGGCCAGCGCCTTCAGCGATCTTGAAATCTCGGAAACTTCCTGCTGCCGGTTTTCACGGGAGTGGGCGCTTCCCTGAATCAACTGCAAATAGTCGATGACCACCATGCCAAGCCCGTGCTCCTGCTTTAGGCGGCGGCATTTCGAGCGGATTTCCGTTACCCTTACCCCCGGTGTATCATCAATATAGATGCCGGAATTGGAAAGGCTTCCCATTGCCATCGTCAGTTTCCGCCAGTCTTCGTCCGTCAGCGCCCCGGTCCGGAGCCGCTGGGCATCAATATTGCCCTCCGCGCACAGCATCCGCATGACAAGCTGCTCAGCACCCATTTCAAGGCTGAAGATCGCCACATTTTCCCCTGTCTTTGTGCCGACATTTTGCGCGATATTGAGGGCAAAAGCCGTTTTCCCGACAGACGGGCGCGCCGCCACGATGATCAAGTCATTGCGCTGGAAACCGGCCGTCATCCGGTCAAGTTCGTAAAACCCTGTCGGTATCCCTGTGACGTCGCCTTTCCGGTTATGGAGCATTTCGATGTTATCGTATGTGCTGACAAGGACATCTTTAATATGTTTAAAATCACCGGCATTTTTGCGCTGGGCCACTTCCATAATGCTGCGTTCGGCTTCATCCAGCAGTTCATCGACGTCGTCTTCCCGCGTATAGCCTTCCTGGGCAATATGGGTGGCCGTCCGGATCAGGCGCCTGAGCAAAGCTTTCTCAGCCACAATTCCGGCATAATAAGCAATATTGGCCGCTGTCGGAACGCTTGCGGCCAGTTCGCTCAAATAAGAGAGGCCGCCTGCGTCTTCAAGCTGCCGGGTGGCTGATAATTCTTCCGCCACTGTTACAAGGTCGACTGCCTTGCCGGCATCATTCAGCTTCGCAAACACCTGGAAAATTTTTTGATGGGCATTCCGGTAAAAATCGTCTGCCGTCAAAATTTCCGAAGCCGTTATAAATGCAGAAGGCTCCAAAAAAATGGCACCAAGCACTGCCTGTTCCGCCTCTATATTCTGGGGGGGAATTCGGTCTTGCAATTCATTCATTTTGAATCCTCCATTTTATCCTGAATCATCCGGTTCCGGCACCAAAACGAAGCATGCCGGGGAGAATGGCAGTTTAACCGGTAACCCGTTTGCCGTAAAAGAACCGCATACTCATTTCAAATAGAAAAAATGTGATCACGATAAAATGGACCACATTTTTCTGCACGTACTATTATTTTAACACGCGGGAAGCAAAAAGAAAGCTGGTAAAATCCGTTTCTATTCGGAAACGTGGACATTGAGCACTGCCGTTACATCATGGTGCAATTTGACTGGCACTTTCGTATAACCCAAAGTGCGGATCGCATCCGGCAGTTCTATTTTTCTTTTATCCACTTGGATCTGGAAGCTTTTTTTCAGTTCTTCGGAGATTTGCTTGCTTGTAATCGAGCCGAACAGGCGCCCGTCCTGGCCCGATTTGGCTTTGATTTCAACCGTGATGTTTTCAAGTTTCTCTTTTAGTTTTTTGGCTTCTTCCAGTTCTTCCTGCGCCAGTTTTTCTTCTTTCCGTTTTTGAGCTTCCATGTTTTTCAGATTGGCAGGCGTGGCTTCTATTGCCGCCCCGGTTTTGAACAAATAATTGTGGGCATAACCGTCCGCCACGTTTTTAATGTCTCCTTTTTTTCCTTTGCCTTTTACGTCTTTTAGGAATATAACTTTCATGATTCCTGGCTCCCTTCCATATACTCTTCTATTACTTGGATGAGCTTTTCTTCCGCCTCATCAACCGTTATATTTTTCAGCTGGGCGGCCGCATTGGAAAGGTGCCCGCCGCCGTCCAGCGCTTCCATAATGATTTGCACATTGACGCTTCCAAGCGACCTTGCGCTGATCCCCACTTCATTCTCGCTGCGCCGCCCGACGACAAAAGAAGCATCGACGCCGTTCATCGTTAAAATCGTATCGGCAGCCTGCGCAATTAAAACAGGGGAATAAATGGTATCATTTTTCCCTTTTGCCACCGCAATGCCGTTTAGCGGAAATTTAACGGTTTCTACAAGCCGGGCGCGCTGGATATACGAACGCAAATCTTCTTTTAAAAATTTTTGCACAAGCACCGTGTCGGCGCCCTGGGCACGGAGATAGGATGCTGCATCAAACGTGCGCGAGCCTGTCCGCAATGTAAAACTTTTTGTATCCACTATTATACCAGCAAGCAGGGCCGTTGCTTCAAGCATATTGATTTTGCCGGTTTTCGGCTGGTATTCCATCAATTCGGTTACAAGTTCGGATGTCGAGGAGGCGTACGGTTCCATATAGACAAGCAGCGGATTTTTAATAAAGTCTTCCCCGCGGCGGTGATGGTCAATAACCACGACATTTTCAATCCGCCTGACGATCCGTTCATCGATAACAAGGGAAGGCTTGTGCGTATCAACAACTACAAGCAATGTATCATCCGTTGCCATTTCAAGCGCCTCATCCGGTGTAATGAAGCGGGCATACAAATCCGGATACTGTTTGATCTCCTCAAGCAGCCGCTTGACGCTTGTGTCCGTTTCACTCGGATTTAAAATAATATAGCCGTCTTTTTGGTTGATTTCCGCCACTTTCCGGATGCCGACAGCAGCACCAACAGCATCCATATCCGGAAATTTGTGGCCCAGGATCATCACCTTATCCCTTTCCATCATGAGTTCCCGCAATGCATGGGAAATCACGCGGGCCCGGACTCTTGTCCGCTTTTCAACCGGGTTTGTTTTGCCGCCGTAAAATTTCACTTTTCCGTTCGCCTGCCGGATGGCAACCTGGTCGCCGCCGCGCCCAAGGGCAATGTCAAGGCTCGACTGGGCAAGCTCCCCCAGTTCGGGAAGGGACGGGACACCTGCGCCAACCCCGATGCTCAAAGTCAGCGCCACGTTTTGCTTCGCTGTGGCCTCCCTGACTTCATCAAGAATCGAGAATTTATTGTCTTCCAATTCATGCAAAATCCGTTCATTGAATACCGCAATAAATTTATCAGACGAAATCCGTTTAAAAAACAGGCCGAACTCCATTGTCCATTTGTTTAAAATGGAGGTCACGAGGCTGTTCAGGTTGCTGACAGACTGGTCGTCCATGCCTTGTGTCACTTCATCATAATTGTCCAAATAAATAATGGCAATCACGGTCCGTTCGTCTTCATACAGCTGCTCGACTTCAGCCTGCTCCGTAATGTCGAAAAAATAAAGCAGCCGCTCTTCCAGTTTCAGGACGACCCGGTACTTCCTTTCATTTAAACTGATCGTCTCGGAATGCATTTCCTGCTTAATCAGCGGCAATAGCACTTCCGCTACATCGTAAAGGGAACGCCCGACAAGCGTATCTTCATTAAAGCAGGAGGCCATGAACGGGTTTGTCCATTCTATGATGTAATCTTCATTGTACAGCATTATCCCGATCGGCATTTCCAGCAGTGCTTCTTCACCGACGCGCTTGACCCGGTAGGAAAGATTGGAAATATAGCGTTCAATTTCTTCGTTCGACCGCTGTTCTACGTAAAATGCGCAGTAGAATAACGCCCCGAGCACAACAATGCCGGCTGCCGTTATCCACCAGTGGTAAAAGAAAATAATGCCGAGCAGGATTAAAGATACTGCAATTAAGCCGTATAACGGATAGCGCATTAACCGTTTATTGTAGTAAGAAGGCATACCTTCAGCTCCTATATTGAGAAACTAAAAAAGGATCACTTTTGAATCATCCGCCTGAAATCAAATCCTAAATCCATTATACCGAATATCATGACAAGATAAAGCAGCGGGCTGAACATGATGGATAAAATGACGGCGATAGCCAGTAAGCCTTTTGGCCATTTTTTCTCGTGGCTGACAAAGCTTATAAAAGCGTACCCCTGCAGCAAAATGAGAATTTGGAATATCAGCATCAGATTCAGGACCGCTTTCGCAAAGAAGCTGCCCGTGTCCCCGCGCATCAGCAGGTTGGCTGCCATTGCCAGAATGAAATACCATAAGATATTCCCCGGCAGCCGCATTTCACGGAAAGGTGGAAAGGACGGAACCGGGACACCGAAACGTTTTGCGATTGGAAAATCCACGGAAATCAGCACCAAAACGGCAATAAAGGCAGACAGCAATAACAGGCTCGGCAAATAGACAGAATACATCTGGCTTGCGGCATCGGCCATTTGCGCAAACCGGTCCTCATAGGCCTGTGGTTCCCCAAGGCTGTTGACAAGAGATTTCGACTGTTCGATTGACTGCTGCATGATGTTTAAGTTTTCCGCGATGATATTCAGATGGAATAACTTCAGGGCGGCAAACAGCCCGATGATCGTGACTGCTAAAAAGGCCAGGCTGGTAGCTATGTATATAAATAATTTTGATTTTTTTAGCTGTATAGCGTATCCCATAACAAATCCAATACAACCAAAAAAAACGGCCATCGGGATTGCCATGACTGTTCCCATAATGGCGGACACAAGCAAACAAACCAGACAAAAGACAAGAATCGAACGCAAAGGATATTTGGCACAAAACAGGATAAAAGGCAGCGGAAGAAAAACCAGAACAATTATCCGGATCACCGGGACATGCAATGCAACAAGCAGCATGACGCCGAAAACCGCTGCAAGCATTGCCCCTTCTGTCAGCATTCTTGTTTTTTTCACACGCATGCTCCCTTCAAAAAAACCATCATTTCCCCTCATTTTACCATAACCCATCCATGAAGCAAAAAGATAATGAAATGAAAAAAGACAACCTGAAAACAGGGTGTCTTTTTTCATTCATATATTGAAGGAAAAATCCGGGTGATTTTTCCGCTGCTTATTTGTCTTCTGCAACATAAGGGAGCAACGCCATTTGACGTGCGCGTTTGATTGCAGTTGTCAGTTTACGTTGGTATTTTGCACTTGTGCCCGTTACACGGCGAGGAAGAATTTTTCCTCTTTCAGAAATGAACTTTTTCAGCAAGTCCACATCTTTATAGTCGATATGGGTAATATGGTTCGCTGTAAAGTAGCATACTTTCCGGCGTTTCCGTCCGCCTCTGCGTCCACCTGCCATTTTTTCACCCTCCTTTATCTCATCACTTTACGGGTCTTTCCGCATTAGAACGGAAGATCGTCATCAGAGATGTCAATTGGTTGTCCATCATTTGAGAACGGATCTTCATCCGGCTTTGAATAACTTTGATTGCGCTGATTCTGGTTTTGATCCTGGTTGTACCCCGGGAAAGCATTCCCTTGGTTGTTCCCGTAATTCTGGCTGCTGCTGCGTTCCTGATTCGCGCTTCTCGGTTCAAGAAACTGGACGCTTTCTGCCACGACCTCTGTGACATACACGCGCCGGCCATCCTGGGCTTCGTAGTTGCGTGTCTGAATCCGGCCGTCTACGCCTGCCAGACTTCCTTTTTTCAAGTAGTTGGCCACATTTTCAGCCTGTTTTCTCCAAACAACACAATTGATGAAATCCGCTTCCCTTTCCCCCTGCTGGTTGGTAAACGTACGGTTTACAGCCAGGGTAAAAGTAGCAACCGCTACTCCGCTCGGCGTATAGCGCAAATCGGGATCTTTTGTCAGCCTGCCTACGAGAACAACACGGTTCAACATCAGAATCAACCCCTCTCATCATTCAAAGTCCGTTTCACGTGAAACGTTTTATCGTTAAAAATTATTCTTCTTCTCTTACAACAATGTGGCGGATAATATCACCGTTAATCTTCGCCAGACGGTCAAATTCCTGGACTGCAACCGGTTCAGCATTCACGTTGATGATATGGTAGTAACCATCACGGAAGTCCTGAATCTCGTATGCAAGACGGCGTTTTCCCCACTCTTTCGATTCGATGATTTCCGCGCCCTGGTTGGTGAGGACATTGTCGAAACGCTCAACAAGCGCTTTTTTTGCCTCATCCTCGATATTCGGGCGGATAATGTACATAATTTCGTACTTTCTCATCTGTTTGTCACCTCCTTATGGACTATGCGGCCCTTTTATGTAAAAGGGCAAGGAGCAATGGTTCATGCGTTCATTACTCACAAGTCGTAAGTATACCATATCCCGCAGGCAAAATCAAATGTCTTAAAGACTTCATCCCGCATTTGGCTATCGCTGACATTCCCATTTTATCAAACATACGTTCCTTTTGCAAGGTCTTTTTATTAAAAACGGACTGAAATTTTTATCAAAAACAACAGGGGGGAGGCATCCGTTTCACTATGCTTCTATTTTCCGGATCACATTCGCCATTTCGATCGCGCTTACTGCTGCATCCCAGCCTTTGTTGCCTGCTTTCGTCCCGGCCCGCTCAATCGCCTGTTCGATCGTGTCGGTCGTGAGAATCCCGAAAATGACAGGCGTTCCTGTATGGAGGCTTGCATGGGCGACCCCTTTTGCCGCTTCCGCACTTACATATTCAAAATGCGGAGTCGCGCCGCGGATCACCGCGCCAAGTGCCAGCACGGCATCATATTTGTCCGTTTCTGCCATCTTTTTTGCCGCCAGCGGGATTTCAAACGCGCCCGGCACCCAAGCAAGATCAATGGCTTCTTCTCTGACGCCATGCCTCAATAATGCATCCTTTGCCCCGCTTACAAGCCTTGTTGTAATAAATTCATTAAAGCGGGCGGCAACCACGCCGATTTTTAAGCCGGTTCCAACCAGATTGCCTTCAAATACTTGTCCCATTTTGATCTCCTCCTATATATGCAGCAAATGCCCCATTTTTTCTGCTTTCGTCCGCAAATATCCTTCATTTTCACGGACAGGTGCGATTTCAACCGGCACTCTTTCCGCAATTCGGATACCGTAACGCGCCAATGCTTCCACTTTATCAGGATTGTTTGTTAAAAGCCGGACTTGCGTTGCCCCGGTATCTTTTAAGATTTGCGCAGCGATGCAGTAGTCGCGCATATCTGCCGGAAATCCAAGCCGGCGGTTGGCCTCCACTGTATCCAATCCTTTTTCCTGCAGCCGGTAAGCTTTCAATTTATTCAGAAGCCCGATCCCCCGGCCTTCCTGCCGCATATAAACGAGGACGCCGCGCCCTTCTTTTTCAATCCGCGCAAGGCTCCGGGCAAGCTGCGGGCCGCAGTCGCAACGGAGGGAACCGAAACAATCACCGGTCAGGCATTCGGAATGGATCCTTGCCAGCACCGGCTCTTCACTGCTTACTTCCCCTTTTA
Organism: Heyndrickxia coagulans DSM 1 = ATCC 7050; assembly: GCF_000290615.1. Classification (GTDB taxonomy): domain Bacteria; phylum Bacillota; class Bacilli; order Bacillales; family Bacillaceae_C; genus Weizmannia; species Weizmannia coagulans. Next base: position 20,285 of record NZ_ALAS01000273.1, on the reverse strand, counting down.
TAAGGGCAACATGTTCTTCCCCCGACAGCAGATCTTTGTAACCGGCAGCCCGGAACGTGCCGTAACGCGTCGGCAGCGTGATTTCCGCTTCTTTTTGAATCAGTTTCTCATGTTTTTTTCTGTACTCGATTAACGATTGGATCGTCACCAGTTTTATGCCGGAATTTTTGGCGATTTCCTCCAGCTGGGGAAGGCGGGCCATCGTGCCGTCTTCCTTCATGATTTCGCATATTACGCCTGCCGGATTTGCGCCTGCCAGTTTTGCCAGGTCAACGGCTGCTTCCGTATGGCCGGACCGTTCCAGGACGCCGCCTGCTTTGGCCACTAACGGGAAAATATGCCCCGGCCGGTGAAAATCTTCCGCTTTCACCCCGTCTGCTGCCAGGTGCCGGACCGTTTTGGCACGTTCAAATGCGCTGATGCCGGTGCGAGTGGCGGCATGGTCAATGCTCACGGTGAAGGCCGTTTCATGGCTGTCGGTATTTTGCCGTGCCATCGGATAAAGATCGAGCTGCTGTGCTCTTTCCGCCGTAATCGGTGCACAGATCAGCCCGCGCCCTGCTTTGGCCATCAAATTGATCATTTCCGGTGTCGCTTTTTCCGCAAGGCCGATAAAATCACCTTCGTTTTCCCTGTTTTCATCATCGACGGCAATCACGACTTTTCCGCACTTTAAGTCTTCTACTGCTTCTTCAATGGTATGAAACAAGTTTTTCACCCCTTTGTTTAAATAAAATCATGTTCTTTCAGAAGCGTCATCATGCCGGTCTCTTTTTCCGCCCATTCTCCGTTCCTGAACAGCCCGGCCATGTACTTGGCCAAAATATCGCATTCAATATTCACGGCATCGCCAATCTTTTTTTCCGGCAATATCGTATGCTGCTGCGTATGCGGCACCAATGAAACGGTTAATTGCCCGCCCGCTGCCCCGAACACGGTCAGGGAAGTGCCGTCGAGTGCAACCGAGCCTTTTGGGATCAGAAAGGCAGACAGGGAGGAGGGAACAGAAATCGTCATGTACACGGCATTTTCCATCCTTTGCTTCAAGCAGACCGTGCCGGTGCCATCGACATGCCCTGTGACAAAATGCCCGCCGAACCGCCCGCCTGCAGCCATTGCCCGTTCAAGGTTGACTTTGCTGCCGATGTTCAGCCCGGCCAATGCCGTGCTGAAAAATGTTTCAGGCATGACATCAGCCGTAAATGCATGCTGCGTATAGGAAGTGACGGTTAAACAAACGCCGTTCACTGCAATGCTGTCGCCGGGCCGCACATCTTGAAGAACCGTCCTGGCCTGTACGGCAAGCTTAAGGGAGCGGGGGCCTCTTTCCACGCGTTTCAATATGCCGGTTTCTTCAATAATTCCTGTAAACATGCTCCGGCACCCCCTTTTGGACGGCAGCCGTAATTTTTAAATCCGGCCCGATCTGTTCCACTTTTTCAAACCGGAGCGGCAAAGCATCGGCCACCTTGTCAAACCCGTGTCCGCCGAAAGGGGACGGCGCGTTTTGCCCGCCGACCACTTTCGGGGCAATGTAAAAAATATACTGCTGCACTGCGCCTTCTTTTAAAAATGAGCTGTTTACCGCCGCGCCGCCTTCGACGAGCAAAGTCATCACGCCTTTTTTTCCGAGCGCCGCTAACACGTCACGGATCAAGAGGCGGGCATGCGGCATGCGGGCCACTTCGGCATTAAGCTGCTTCAGACATTGTTCTTTTTCTTTTGGTGCATCGCTTCCGCAAAAAATAATGGTTGGCGCATCGCCGTTTAGCACTTTCGCTTCCGGCGGGATGCGCAAATGGGTGTCTAATACAATGCGAATAGGATTTTTCCCGGAATGGGGCAAACGTGCGGTGAGAAGGGGGTTATCTTGGAGAACGGTTTGTATGCCGACAAGTATTGCATCATGCCTGCTTCTTAACCAGCGGGCATCACGCCTTGCTTCTTCACTTGTGATCCATTTGCTGTCACGGGTTTCAGCTGCAATTTTTCCGTCTGCCGTCATGGCGGTTTTGACAGTGACAAACGGTGTTTTCGTTTGAATAAAGTGGAAAAAAGGGCGGTACAACCTTTCCGCTTGTTCCTTCAATACCCCGGTTTCCACTTCTACGCCGGCTTGCCTGAGCTTTTCTATTCCTTTGCCTGCGACAAGCGGATTGGGGTCCAATGCAGCGATATATACTTTTTTGATGCCTTTTTCAATTAAAAAATCTGCGCACGGCGGCGTCTTTCCGTAATGAGTACACGGCTCCAGCGTCACAAAAACTTCAGCGCCCTTTGCAAGCGGCCCGGCTTGTTCCACTGCAAGCCTTTCCGCATGTTTTTCTCCTGCCTTTAAGTGGGCCGCCATCCCGGCGATCGTGCCGTTTTTCACGGCGACACTTCCAACCGGGGGATTCGGGGAAGTCTGCCCGGCCACACTCTCGGCCAATTGGAGTGCAAGCTGCATATAATCTTCTTTTTGCAATCCTTTCATGCCTCCTGTATTCAATTTCCGCCAACATACACCCGTGAAAACAAAAAACCCGCACGAAGATGTGCGGGGCAAAACGGCATAATGAAATACGCGTTCCAATAAACGCCTGATCCTTCTCCCATCCAGACTGTTACTGTCGGCTTTGGAATTTCACCAAATCCACCGCATTCCGGAGAATACGGGTCACGGGCTTTGAGTTTCCTCATCACCGCCGGTCGGGAATTGCACCCTGCCCCGAAGGAAAATATTCGACTGATATTTATTTTAACGGATGATTTGAATTTTTTCAATACAATTCGAATATTCGTCCAAAAGTCCTGTTATACATTAAACCTGAAATGCATGACATCGCCGTCCTGGACAACGTAGTCTTTTCCTTCCAGGCGCACTTTTCCGGCTTCTCTTGCAGCTGCCACGCTGCCATATTCGATTAAATCTTCATACGACACCGTTTCAGCCCGGATAAACCCTTTTTCAAAGTCGGAATGGATAATGCCTGCGCATTGCGGGGCTTTCATACCTTTTTTGAATGTCCACGCGCGGACTTCCGGTTCCCCAGCCGTAAAAAAAGTCGCAAGGCCAAGCAGGCTGTAAGCAGCTTTAATCAGCTGGTCAAGACCGGATTCCCGGATGCCGAGTTCGGTTAAAAACATTTTTTTCTCATCGTCATCCAGCTCGGCAATTTCTTCTTCAATGCGGGCACATATGACAATCACTTCCGCGCCTTCTTGCTTGGCATATTCGCGCACCTTCCCGACATACGGGTTTGCGGACGGGTCCTGAATGTCGTCTTCACCGACATTGGCCACATACAAAACCGGCTTGCTCGTTAAAAGCTGGAACCCTTTGACGATTTTTTGCTGGTCTTCGGTCAGTTCCACCGCCCGCGCCGGTTTTTCCGCTTCCAAAGCCGCCTTTAATTTGGCCAGCACTTCGTATTCGGCAACGGCTTCTTTATCCTTCTGTTTTGCTATTTTCTCCACACGCCCGATACGCTTGTCCACCGTTTCAAGATCGGCCAGGATCAATTCAAGATTAATTGTTTCGATATCATCAATCGGATCGACTTTCCCGGAAACATGTGTAATGTTCTCGTCCTCAAAACAGCGCACGACATGGCAGATTGCGTCCACCTGGCGGATATGGGAAAGAAACTTGTTCCCGAGCCCTTCCCCTTTGCTCGCGCCTTTGACGATCCCGGCAATATCCGTAAATTCAAAAGTGGTCGGCACCGTTTTTTTCGGATGGTACAGTTCTGTTAATTTTTCCAGCCGTTCGTCCGGCACTTCCACCATGCCGACATTCGGGTCAATCGTACAAAACGGATAGTTCGCAGATTCGGCCCCAGCTTTTGTGATCGCATTAAATAAAGTCGATTTTCCGACATTCGGCAAACCGACAATTCCGGCTGTTAACGCCATTTTATGTCCACTCCTTCAAACATTCTCGTATCTTTCAAGTTTTTCCCGGCCGTATCAAAAACCCCCAGGGTGCCGCTGGATGCGCCCGGTTAACATTTTTCGTTTGCCGGCCTTACTTAACCGCACCCCGGCTCCCAAAAAAAGACACCCATAAAAGGGCTATGCTTCTTCGTGCTTGACGAGGATTTTTTTCAGTTTGCGGGCAAATTCCCTGCGCGGCAGCAGCACGCTGTGTCCGCATCCTTCACATTTAATGCGGATATCCGCCCCCATCCGGATGATTTTCCAGCGGTTTGTGCCGCACGGATGCTGCTTTTTCATTTCCACAATATCATACAACCCGAAATTTTTATCTTCCATGTTCATCCCCCTTTAGAAATTGGCCGGCTAATGCCTCTTCTTTCTCAGTACGGGAATAAGTCACCATTTTAGGATAAGGTGCATGGATGCGATTTTCGTCCAATGCTTTTTTAATTTCTTTTTTCAACACTCTCGCAATATACCAGTGTGCCATCGGGAGGGTCTCCGCCACCACCCTGAGCGTAACATCCGTGGTGCCGAGCTGCTGGACGCCCAACAGTTCAGGCTCTGACACAACTTCTTCGTGCTCTCCCGCAAATGACACCAGTATTTCCTGAATGGCCGCTTCCGCTTTGTCGATATCCTCTTCGTACGGAATACGGACATCCACAACGGCGACGCTGTTATAAATGGACAAATTGGTGACTTCGGAAATATTGCCGTTCGGAATGATGTATAATTCGCCGGTCCAGTTTTTGATTTTTGTTGTCCTGAGCCCGATTTCTTCCACAACGCCTTCGTATTTCCCGATCTGCACCGTATCGCCGACCGAAAACTGGTCTTCAAAGATAATAAAGAATCCGGAAATCACGTCTTTTACAAGGCTTTGTGCCCCGAACCCGACAGCCAGCCCGACAATTCCGGCACCGGCCAGAAGCCCCTGGACATTGATGCCGAGAATGGACAAAATCGTGACAATGGCAACAAACCAGACGAGATAGGTCAATGTGTTCACCATCAGCCGCAACAATGTGGCCTCGCGCCGCTCTGAAAACCGGAGAGGGGCTTTGGCGCGGACTGCAAAAATTTTGCCGATCGCCTTTTTGCCGAATTTAATGACCAGTGATGCGACAAGCAGCACCACAATCATCTTCAGCACTGTCTCCCCGACTCCGATCCATGTATTTTCATTTAACCACTTGGATGTGAGGTGTTTGAGATATGTCTCAAAATGGCCCATATTCCACCAACCTTCATTTCTTTTAACGTTATTGTAACAAAAAAACCGCGCTTGCTCGACAACCGGCTCCGCTTTTCAAAAATTACCTTTTTGATTGGCGGCTGAATCAAGTGTAAAACTGCCGGTTGCGGGTATCAAAAAAGAGATATGTTAATGTATAGATTTTTTTGATTTTCCGTATACTGGTACTATTACAAAGAGGGAGTGGCTGATATGAATCTGAGAAAAGGACAATTGGAATTCGGCGGCAATCGTATCAAGGTATTTCATGATGATGTTCTGGCAAAAGAAATCATATCCAACCATATTTTATCAGCACTTCCGAAAAGCATAAACCGGGAATTGGTGGTGGTCTGCATCGGCACCGACCGTTCCACCGGGGATTCGCTCGGGCCTTTAACGGGCACTTTTCTGGAAGAAACAGGCCTGGCCTGCTTCAACGTATACGGAACGCTGGATAAGCCGGTCCATGCTTTAAACCTGGAAGAAAATATTGAAAGGATTTATCAAAAGCACCACGACCCCTTCATCATTGCCGTCGATGCCTGCCTTGGAAAAATGAAGAGCGTCGGCATGATCCAAATCGGCGACGGCCCGGTGAAACCGGGGGCGGGTGTAAAGAAAGATTTGCCTCCTGTTGGCGACATCCATATTACAGGCATTGTGAACATCAGCGGTTTTATGGAGTTTACCGTCCTTCAGAATACCCGTTTAAATCTTGTTCTGAAAATGGCAAAACTGATCGCTGCAGGCATCAGCCGCGCCCATCTGCATCTTCAATACCAAAACGCCATGATTTCCATGAACAGCGGACAGGAGAAGGAAAAGCTGATTTAAGTTATCCGGAAACAGCAGCATTTTTGAAACCGTTTATCCGAAATCCCCCGGTGAACGCAAACTTCTAAACAATAATATCATGACAACGAAACCAAATGAATGAATAAGCCGGCAACCTGTATAGCCCCCGGGATCCAGTGAAAGGATCCGCAACTTCAGTAAGTTTCTGCCGGTTCACATTCATACTTCAACCGATAAACAGGTGTTGATTCATTCTTTTAAAATTCATCCGAAAACCGTATGGTAAGCATGCAACAGGCCGACCAGCACGGCAACCACCAGGATGCCCGGCAATAAATTCGCCACCCTGATTTTGGCAAGCCCCGCAATATTCAAACCGATGGCAAAAATCATAATCCCGCCGGTTGCCGTCATCTCGGTAATAAACGAGTGCAGCACCGGTGCGGGGACAAGCCGGTTGATTTGCGTGGCAAATAACGCAATAGCGCCTTCATACAGGATCACCGGAACAACCGAAAAAACCACCCCGAAACCGAGGGTTGAAGACAAGATCAGTGCTGTGAAACCGTCCAGAACAGATTTCGTGTACAGCACCGTATGGTCGCCCCTGATTCCACTATCCAATGCTCCGAGAATGGCCATCGCGCCAATCACAAAAACGAGCGTTGCCGTGACAAAGGCTTCGGCCGTACTGCCCTGGCTGCTGTTTCCAAACTTTTTTTCCAGCCAGGCACCAAGCCCGTTCAAATGAGCTTCAAGCTGCAGCATTTCGCCGATGACTGCGCCAATCACAAGGCTCAATATTACAATAATATACTGTGCACTTTTCAGCCCCATTCCGAGCCCCAGCACCATCACCGCAAGCCCGATCGCCTGCATTACGGTGCCTTTCATTTGCTCCGGAATATGGTTTAACAGCCTTCCGATAAACGAACCGGCTACAATGCTCAGCCCGTTTACAATTGTCCCCAGCAATACCATCTTTTTCACCCGTTTTTGTCTTCATCTTTGTAATTCTTACGTTTCCTGTTCAAAACCGGCATCCAGCAATTGCAATATCCGTTCTAAATCTTCATTGGACATAAATTCAATTTCAATTTTCCCTTTTTTCTTTGTCCGCTTAATATGAACGGTTGTCCCAAACTTTTCGCGCAGAACCGTTTCGTGTTCCTGGATAAAAATATCTTTTTCCTGTTTGTCTTTCTTCGTTTCACGTGAAACATTCCGGTTCAACTGCTGGACAAGCTTTTCCAGCTGGCGGACACTTAATCCATCGGCAATAGCCTTTTCAGCGATTTCTTCCATTTTTTCTTTCTTTTCCAGGCCAAGCAGCGTACGGCCGTGCCCCATCGAAAGTTTGCCTTTAGACATGGCTTCCTGGATGCTGACCGGCAAAGACAAAATACGGAGGTGATTGGCAATATAGGGCCGGCTTTTTCCGAGCCGTTTTGCCAGCTCCTCCTGTGTAACATTTAATTTTTCAAGCAAAAACTGGTACGCATTGGCTTCTTCAATTGGCGTTAAATCTTCCCGCTGCAGGTTCTCGAGCACAGCAAATTCCATCATCTGCCGGTCGTTCAAATCGCGGATGACAACCGGCACCGTTGTAAGTTTTGCTTCTTTTGCAGCTCTGTATCTCCGTTCCCCGACAATGATTTCGTATCCTTTAATGCTCTTGCGCACGATAAGCGGCTGCAGGATGCCATGCTGGAGAATGGATTCTTTTAATTCATTAAGCGCTTCGGGTTCAAAATTTTTCCGCGGCTGATAAGGATTCGGGCGCAATTCTTTAATATTGACTTCCTGCACGGCATCTTCTTTGTCGACGTCCATATTCGCAAACAACGCGTTAATGCCTTTTCCAAGTCCCTTAGCCATTTGCCGCCACTTCCTTTGCTAAGTCTAAATACACTTCCGCACCGCGCGATTTGGGGTCGTAAAGAATAATCGGCTGCCCGTGGCTCGGCGCTTCGCTTAACCGGATATTGCGGGGGATAATGGTACGGTATACTTTGTCCCTGAAATATTTTTTCACTTCTTCAATGACCTGGAGCCCCAAGTTGGTACGGGCATCGAGCATCGTCAGCAACACGCCGTCAATCATTAGATTGTGGTTCAAATGCTTCTGGACAAGCCTGACCGTGCTGAGCAGCTGGCTTAACCCTTCCAACGCGTAATATTCGCACTGGACGGGGATAATGACGGCATCCGACGCGGTCAGTGCATTTAACGTCAATAGCCCGAGAGAGGGGGGGCAGTCAATGATAATATAATCATAATCGTCTTTGATGGCGCTGATCGCCCGCTTTAACCTGACTTCTCTTGAAATGGTCGGAACCAGTTCAATCTCCGCTCCCGCCAGTTGAATCGTTGCCGGCACGGAATAAAGCCCGTCCACGGCCGTTGCCCTGATCACATCTTTTATATTCGCATCTTCCACTAACACATCATAAATACACTGCTGAACTTCGCCTTTATCAATTCCGGCTCCGCTTGTTGCATTTCCCTGGGGGTCGGTATCGACAAGCAAAACCTTCTTCCCGATGTATGCTAAGCAGGCACCCAAGTTGACAGAAGTGGTTGTTTTTCCTACGCCTCCTTTTTGATTGGCGATAGAAATCACTTTTCCCACGGTTGCCACCTACCTTTTTTGTCACGCTAGTCACGGCCCGTCTGCATTTGCAGAAACGGCAAACACGTAACTTTATTGTATCAAAGTTTGCAAGATTCGTTTACTGTAAACCGAAAAAAGGTTGTTTCAAGTTTTTTCGGCAATTGAAAACCAGGAGGCGCGGCTTCTAATGCCAAAGCCTTGCACCCATGCAGAAAAGAACGCAGCACCGCCGGGATACCAGGAAAAAGGGCTTTGTTGTAAAGCCAAGGCAGGCAGCACAAACCCGGCAGATGTTTAAAGCCGGTGGATAGGGAGTGGCCTGCACCTGAAAAAAAGAAACCTGTCATCCAAGTTTCTTTTATTGGGATTTCGCCTTTTTCGGGATCCGAATCGTAATTTGATAGTAGTCCTCGAAATCTTCTTCTTTTGAATCGAGATTGATCCCGGAATCGGTCACCATGGAAACAGACTGGCGGATCGTATTGACGGCAATGCGCATATCTTTGCTGAACGCTTGTCTGCGCGGCTTTGCTTTTTTTTCCGGCTTATTCATCATACGGGTGACATAATCTTCCGTTTGTTTCACATTTAAATTTTTTGCGAGTATTTCATTGAGGACGCGAACCTGCTTTTCCGCCTCTTTTAAAGGAATCAATGCCCGTGCATGGCGTTCCGTGATCTGTTTTTTCAAAAGGGCTTCCTGCACTTCCGGGGGCAATTTCAAAAGGCGCAGTTTATTTGCAACCGTTGATTGTCCTTTGCCAAGGCGCTGTGCCAGTGCTTCCTGGGTCAAATGGTGAAGTTCCAAAAGCTTTCCGTAAGCCATCGCTTCTTCAATCGGCGTCAGTTCTTCGCGCTGTAGGTTCTCAATTAAAGCAATCGAGGCTGTTTCCGTATCGCTCATATTCTTTATGATGGCAGGCACGGTTTCCCAGCCCAGTTTCCGGACAGCCCGGAATCTTCTTTCCCCCGCAATGATTTCATACTGGCCTGCTTCGTATTCGCGGACGACGATTGGCTGGATGATGCCATGGGTGTGGATCGTTCTTGCAAGTTCATCTATTTTCTCTTCATTAAAAATGGTCCGTGGCTGAAACCGGTTCGGGATAATGCAGGAGACGGAGATATTTTTAATCTCTTCATTTTCATTCTCTGCTTCCAGTTCTTCTTCCCCGATTTCTTCCTCCACTCCGAAAAAACGAGAGAAAGGATGCTTCATTCACTGTACACCACCTTATAAATTCTCCCTAACTACTTATTCTCTATTATAAGACAAGTTCCTGCCAAACTCCCGGCGATTTTTCGAACAATCTCCCTCATTTTAGCGCATCATCCCGATTTCCGGCACGGTAAAACGCCCGCCTTATTCAAGCGGGAGTTTTACCGGGGTTCCCGGTTTGCGCGGATATTTTTTCGGCGTTTCCTTTACCTTTTTGACGACAATCAGGTTTCTTTCACTTTCTTCAACCGGCAAGGTAAAGTTGTATACATTTTCCGTTTGTCCGCCGAGGAGACGGATCGCTTTTTCCGCTTTTTCGAGCTCTTCTTTGGCATGCTGGGCTTTCATCGCGATAAATCTGCCGCCGGGTTTCACAAGCGGCAGGCACAGTTCGGAGAGGACGGACATTCTGGCGACCGCCCTTGCCGTGACCACATCGTATTGTTCGCGGTGTTCCGGTTTTTTGGCAAAGGTTTCAGCCCTGTCGTGAAATAGAAAAACTTGTTTTAAACCGAGCGCTTCTGTTAAATGCCCGAGAAATGTAATCCTTTTTTGCAATGAATCGACAATCGAAAGCCGGATTTCCGGAAAACAGATTTTTAACGGGATGCCCGGAAAGCCGGCGCCGGCGCCGACATCACAAACGTGCAGTGGGCCGTTAAAATCGGTAAAAAAGGCGGCTGTCAGCGAATCATAAAAATGTTTGAGATACACTTCCCCTTTTTCCGTAATCGCCGTTAAGTTCATCTTGTTGTTCCAGTCAACAAGCCATTCATAATACGTTTCAAACTGCTTCTTTTGTTCCCCGCTTAAGGTGATGCCTTTTTCAGCCAATAATGGAATGAATTGTCCGCTGTCCATTTTTCCATCCTTTCGGTTGATATGTAAAAAAAGGGAGAAGCCGGAAAAACCCGGGATTCATGCCTTATCCAGGGATTTTTGCAATTTTCCCCTGTTCAATGTAGACAAGCAAAATTGAAATATCAGCCGGATTTACGCCGGAAATGCGCGATGCCTGGGCAATCGAGATCGGGCGCACTTTGTTTAATTTTTGGCGCGCTTCCGTTGCCAGCCCGTGGATCGCATTATAATCAATATCAGACGGGATTTTTTTGTCTTCCAGCTTTTTCATCCGTTCCACTTGCTGCAATGATTTTGCGATATAGCCTTCATATTTGATCTGGATTTCCACCTGTTCTTCCACTTCAGGCGGAAGTCCCGTTTCAGGCGGCACAAGCGCTTTGATATGTTCATACCGCATTTCCGGCCGTTTCAGGAGATCAGCGGCGTGGATGCCGTCTTTCAGTTCGCTTCCTCCCGCTTCCCGGATCAGTGTCTGCGTTTTTTCATCCGGTTTCAGAATGACGGATTTCAAACGCTTGATTTCCGCTTCAATCGCCTGTTTTTTCGCCGTAAATTTCCGGTAACGTTCTTCGGAAATCAAGCCGATTTTATAGCCAATTTCAGTCAGCCTGAGATCTGCATTGTCATGGCGCAGCAGCAGGCGGTATTCGGCACGGGAGGTCAAAAGGCGGTACGGTTCGCGCGTTCCTTTTGTGACCAGGTCATCAATTAAAACACCGATATAAGCATCGGAACGGCGGAGGACAAGTTCTTCTTTCCCCAGTGCTCTCTGCGCTGCATTGATACCGGCAATAATCCCCTGCCCGGCTGCTTCTTCGTAACCGGACGTCCCGTTGATTTGGCCGGCTGTATAAAGGTTCTTCACTTTTTTCGTTTCGAGTGTCGGCCACAGCTGGGTCGGCGTGATCGCATCATATTCAATCGCATAACCGGGGCGCATCATTTTTGCATGCTCCAGCCCTTCAATTGAGGCCAAAATTTCCCTTTGCACTTCTTCCGGCATGCTTGTTGAGAGCCCTTGTACATATACTTCTTCAGTGTGGCGGCCTTCCGGTTCCAGGAAGAGCTGGTGGCGGGGCTTGTCATGGAAGCGGACGACTTTGTCTTCAATCGACGGGCAATAACGCGGCCCGGTGCCTTTGATCATGCCGGAAAACATCGGCGCGCGGCCGAGATTGGCGTCAATAATGGCATGGGTGCGTTCATTGGTGTAAGTCAGCCAGCAAGGGAGCTGGTCCGTGATCACCTTCGCCGTTTCATAACTGAATGCCCGCGGTTCCAGATCGCCCGGCTGGATTTCCGTTTTGCTGTAGTCAATCGTTTTGCCGTTTACGCGCGGCGGCGTCCCGGTTTTAAACCGGACGAGGTCAAAGCCGAGCTCTTCCAATTTTTCAGCGAGGGCAATGGAAGGCTGCTGGTTATTCGGGCCGCTTGAATATTTCAGTTCCCCGATAATAATTTCGCCGCGCAGGAACGTGCCGGTCGTCAGCACAACCGTTTTGGCTGTATATTTTGCGCCGGTTTTTGTAACAACGCCTTTGCAGATGCCGTCATCAAGCACGAGTTCCTCGACCATTCCTTGCAAAAGCGTCAAATTTTCCTGGTTTTCAATAGTTTTTTTCATTTCACGTTGGTATTCGACTTTATCCGCTTGGGCCCTGAGCGCCTGCACGGCCGGCCCCTTTCCGGTATTCAGCATCCGCATTTGGATATAGGTTTTATCGATATTCCTGCCCATTTCACCGCCAAGTGCATCGATTTCGCGGACGACGATCCCTTTTGCCGGACCGCCGATCGACGGGTTGCACGGCATGTAGGCAATCATATCGAGATTAATCGTGATCATTAACGTTTTGGCACCGATTCTTGCGGCGGCCAGGCCTGCTTCACAACCGGCATGCCCGGCGCCGACTACAATGACATCATAGTCTCCTGCATCGTATTGCCGCATGCTTATCACTCCTTCATTTTATAAAATCAAACGCCCTCCGCTTTTCTTATTGTCCAGCTGCGGGCGTTATCGGCTAGCGGATTTTCCGGCCTCTTCCCTACGATAAGCGGGCATCGGCTCGTTCCTCGCCGTGTTTCCTTTATCCCGCATTAACGGGCAGTAAGACCCCCGCCACAGGTATGATAAAAATATGACACAATAGGCTAAGCGGGGGTCAACTGCCCGTAAATGTCCGATTGGTTCAACTTGCAATCATCAGGGCCGTGGCCCTGATGATTGCAGTTTCACTCAATCTCAGTCAGAGGCCTAATAAAATCCGTACGCCGATGAGCAAACGCCCTCCGCTTTTCTTATTTCCCGAGGCAGAATTGGGAGAAGAGTTGGTTCAACAAGCTTTCCTGGACGGTGTCACCGATGATTTCGCCGAGCAGGTCCCATGTCCGGGTCAGGTCGATTTGGATGATATCAATCGGGGTGTTGGATTGAATGCCGTTTTGCACATCTTGAATGGCTTCTAGTGCCTGGTTCAAAAGCGCAATATGGCGGCTGTTTGATACATATGTCAGGTCGCCTGTTTCCATCTGCCCTTCAAAATACATCGCAGCAATCGCATCTTCCAATTTCTCCATGCCTTCCTCCGTTACAAGCGACGTGGTAAGGATTTTCGCGCCTTGCGCAAGTTCGCGGACGCTTTCCATCTCCACTTGATGCGGCAGGTCCCACTTATTTAAGATGACAATCACATCCATGCCTTCCACCGCTTCAAACAAAGCCTCATCTTCCGGGCTGAGCGGCTCGGATGAGTTGATAACAAGCAAAATCAAATCCGCTTCCTTGAGCGCTTTCCGCGAACGTTCCACACCAATTCGTTCTACGATATCTTCTGTTTCGCGGATGCCTGCGGTGTCAATCAGGCGCAGCGGCACACCGCGGACATTGACGTATTCTTCGATCACATCGCGTGTCGTGCCGGGAATATCGGTGACAATGGCCTTATTTTCCTGGACAAGGCTGTTTAATAATGATGATTTTCCGACATTCGGGCGGCCGATAATAGCCGTTGACAACCCTTCCCGCAAAATTTTTCCCTGGTGCGCTGTCCGCAACAGTTTTTCGATTTCATTTTTGATGTACTGTGCTTTCTCTTCCAGCATGCGGTGCGTCATCTCTTCAACATCGTCGTATTCCGGATAATCAATATTGACTTCGATATGCGCGACGACTTCCAATATTTCCTGGCGCAACCTTTTGACCAGTTTCGACAACCTGCCTTCCATCTGGCCGATCGCCACGTTCATCGCTTTGTCCGTTTTAGCGCGGATTAAATCCATGACAGCTTCCGCCTGCGACAGATCAATGCGTCCGTTCAAAAACGCCCGTTTTGTAAACTCACCCGGCTCAGCAAGGCGCGCACCATTTTTTAAAACGAGCTGCAATACCCGGTTTACAGCGACGAGCCCACCATGGCAGTTGATTTCCACGACATCTTCGCGCGTGAACGTTTTCGGCGCTTTCATCACGCTCACCATCGCTTCCTCAATGGTTTCGGCAGTGTCCGGGTCGACAATTTTCCCGTAATGGATCGTGTGCGAAGGGACATCCGCCAGTTTTTTCCCGCCGACACCTGCAAATAATCGATTCGCAATCGAAATCGCATTTTCGCCGCTCAGCCGGACAATCGAAATCGCTCCCTCTCCCATCGGCGTCGAGATCGCCGCAATTGTATCCATTTCCATTTTTTCACCCCGCTTCCTTTTTTGGTCATTTATATAAAAGATTGGCACTCTGCTTTCTTTTTTTCACCTAACGTAATAGAATACCAAATTTTTTCGCGAATACAAGTGATATGTTCTTTTCCACAATCCACAAAAAGCCGATAACTCCATTTTAACTTATCCACATGTGAATAACAACGGCAGAAAAAGCTGATTATCCCAGGTTGTGGATATGCCGGCTTTTTTTCATGCGGCAAAAAAAGCTGCACCACGGTGGGTACAGCTAAAAAAAACGCCTCCCCCGGTTTCCCGGATGGAGGGCGTTTAATGCTTTGCCAAATCAATGACAACATACCGTTTTGGTTCATTTCCTTCTGAATAGGTTATGACATGTTTATGATGGGCGAGCGCACTGTGGATGATTTTTCTTTCATAGGATGGCATCGGCTCCAGCTTTACCGGCCGTCCGGTGCGCAAAACCTGGGCAGCAAGCCTTTCCGCAAGCCGGTTTAGCGCCTCTTCCCGCCTTTCCCGGTAATTGCCAATATTAAGCATCACTCTTTCATAATGCGGATAATACCGGTTTGCGGCCAGCTGCGTAAGAAACTGCAACGCATTTAAAGTTTGTCCCCTTTTTCCGATCAGCACCGGCAGGTTTTCGCCCGTCACGTTAATATGCAATGTCCGGTCATGTTCTTCGAATTGGAGGCCGGGGGAAACCCCCATTTTTTCGATAATATTGCGCAAATAGGAGAGCACTTGTTCAACCGGCGTCTCTTTCAGCCGGACACGGACGACAGCCGGTTTCGCGCCGAACAGGCCGAATATGCCCTTTTTGCCTTCATCAAGGATCTCAATCTCCACATTTTCTTTTTCCGCTTCAAGCTCCTGAAGGGCCTGGTTGACAGCATCCTCTACATTTTGCCCTGTTGCGGTCGTTTCTTTCATTTTTTCGTCCCCCTGGCTTTTGCGTTTTGGACAGGCATGCTTGCAGCAGGACTTTTAATGAAATACGACTGGACAATCATAAAGATGTTCCCGACAATCCAGTACAGCGGCAGCGCGGACGGGAGCCCCACGCCGATCACAATAATCATGATGGGCATAAACCAAAGCATCATGTTCATTTGCATTTTCATTTGCGGATTTGCATCATAATTCCCCCCGGACATCATCACTTTTTGCTGGAGAAAGGTGGTGATGCCGGCAATCACAGCAAGCACATAATCCGCGGACCCGAGGTCAAACCAAAGAAAAGAGGACTCGCGGATGGCCGGCGTCCGGTTGATGGCATGATAAAATCCGATTAATATCGGCATTTGGATTAAAATCGGCAGGCATCCTGCAGCAGGATTAATATGGTACTCCTGATACAGTTTCATCATTTCCTGCTGGAGTTTTTGCCGTGTTACCGCATCTTTTGACGCATATTTTTCCTGCAGTTTTTTTATTTCAGGCTGGAGTGCCTGCATGGCTTTCGCACTTTTTAGTTGGGTAATATTCAGCGGCAAAATGGCTAGGCGGATGATAATCGTAATCAAAATAATGGACAGCCCGTAGCTGCCCCCCAGAAACCGGGCTGCCTTTATAATCAGCCAGGATAAGGGATATACAATATACTGGTTCCAGATTCCTTTGCTTTCCGGTGTGATATCCTGGTTAAATTCCGTACAGCCAGCCATCACGGCAGCAAGGGCAAGTACCATTCCAGCCAGCGCAAACTTTTTTCCCAATCGTTTGTCCTCCCCTGTATGAGATTTCAGCAAAAAACGCTTACTTTTTCAGATGTTCCAAAGCAGCCGGATGCTGCCGCACGCCCTGGTAAATTTCTTCTTTTATTCTAACTTTTTTTAAGGGCATTGGCTATTTTCAGAACGTGGATTAAGCTCTTTTTGACTTCATGGTAATTCATCTCGGCCGCCGGTTTTCTGGCGATAATAATATAATCATATCCGGGCGGGATGTCTTCTTTCAACTCTAAAAACACTTGCCGGATATATCTTTTGATTTCATTTCTTTTGACGGCATTCCCCAGCTTCTTGCTGACGGAAAGCCCGATTCTGAAATGTTTCCGGTTTTTCTTTTTCAGCACGTATACAACAAACTGGCGGTTTGCGAACGACTTCCCGTGCTTGAAAACCTCCTGAAATTCTGTATTTTTTTTTACCCGATAAGATTTTCTCATATATACTCCTTCTGTCCTGCCAACAGTGATGCAGCCAAAAGCGGCGGCCGGAACCGCCTTTTTAGTTAAAAAAAACCACTGAGACTTTTCAGTGGTTATGCGGATAATACTTTTCTTCCTTTGCGGCGCCGTCTTGCCAATACTTTGCGGCCGTTTTTTGTGCTCATGCGCGCACGGAAGCCGTGGACTTTGCTTCTTTTTCTTTTATTTGGCTGATAAGTTCTTTTCATGTATGACACCTCCTCGAGGGAATTCGTTCGAATGATAAACGACAGTCTATATTATTATAATGACGAACTTTCCTGCTTGTCAAGGCTCTCCAAAACTCCGCGTACCTGGCATTCGTCTTCCCGCTTAAAATAACGGGCCGTTTTTCCAGCTCCGCTTCCGTGCTCTTCTGGTCCAAAACGGCGTCCTGTTTCCGCGAAAAACGGGGCGGGATGATCCCTCCCGGTTATCATCCGCTATTTTTCCGCACAGCCGGAATGTGGATAATTTTTCGGCGGATTTTCAAGTATCCACAACAATTATTGACAAGTTTCACACAAATTCAGAGCATGTGGATAATGATTTTTCACACCTTTTGCGAATTGTGGATAATTTACAAAGATCATTGCAACACCTAAGATTATCTGTTATGATTATTGTGTTTTAACCCTGAATAACCGGTTGTGTATAACTAATTCATCCACAGTTTGTGGATAACTTGTGGACAGTTTATCCAAACCATTGGAATAAAGTTGTCCACAATTGGTGGATGATGTCGAAATTCCGTATTTATTCCTTATTATATATTTTTCCACCATACAAACATGTGCATGTTTATAAATGGCCGCAACCTTCGCCGAAACAATGTTACACAGACAGAGAGAATGGTTATTTTTCGTTTGATAAAAAGGAGGGATTGGCGTTGGAAAATATCGCTGATCTTTGGGAAAAAGCATTGTCCGTGATAGAAAAGAAGATCAGTAAACCCAGCTTTGACACCTGGCTCAAGTCGACTAAGGCATACTCGCTGAAAAACGATACGTTTGTCATTTCCGTGCCGAATGAGTTTGCCAGGGACTGGCTGGAGGGCCATTATATTCCGCTCATCACAACGGTCTTGTACGACATAACCGGAGAAGAGCTTGAAATTAAATTTGTTATTCCGCAACAGCAGGACAGTGATGAACCAGAGCTGTTCCCGTCCCCGAAAAAATCAGCGGATAAATTGAATGATACCCGCGATTATCAGAGCATGCTGATTCCAAAGTATACATTCGATACCTTTGTCATTGGTTCCGGTAACCGTTTTGCGCACGCTGCTTCCCTTGCCGTTGCCGAAGCGCCGGCAAAAGCCTATAACCCATTGTTCATATACGGCGGGGTGGGCCTTGGAAAAACGCATTTAATGCATGCGATCGGCCACTATGTACTAGAGCATAATCCAAAAGCCAAAGTGGTGTATTTGTCTTCTGAAAAATTCACGAATGAATTCATCAATTCCATCCGGGACAATAAAGGAGGCGAATTCCGGAACAAATACCGGAATGTGGATATCCTTCTGATAGATGATATTCAGTTTCTCGCCGGAAAAGAATCCACGCAGGAAGAATTTTTCCATACATTTAATGCGCTGCATGAGGAGAGCAAGCAAATCGTCATTTCAAGCGACCGGCCCCCGAAAGAAATCCCGACGCTTGAAGAAAGGCTGCGTTCGCGGTTTGAGTGGGGATTAATCACAGACATCACACCGCCTGACCTTGAGACGCGCATCGCCATTTTGCGAAAAAAGGCGAAAGCGGACGGTTTGGATATTCCGAACGAAGTGATGCTTTACATCGCGAATCAAATTGACACGAACATCCGTGAACTGGAAGGCGCATTGATCCGTGTTGTCGCCTATTCTTCGCTGATCAATAAGGATATCAATGCCGACCTTGCCGCAGAAGCACTGAAAGATATCATCCCAAGCGCCAAGCCAAAAACGATTACGATCGAGGACATTCAAAAAGTTGTCGGGGAAGAATACCATGTGAAAATGGAAGATTTTAAAGCGAAAAAGCGCACGAAATCCGTTGCATTTCCGCGCCAGATTGCCATGTATTTATCCAGGGAACTGACGGATTTTTCGCTGCCGAAAATCGGGGAGGAGTTCGGCGGGAGAGATCATACAACCGTGATCCATGCCCATGAGAAAATTGCCAATTTGATTCAAACGGATGCGCAATTTCAAAAGAAAATTGAAGAACTGCAAAATTTGCTGAAAAATGGGTAGCCCACGGTTCAAAAAGCGGGCTAGCGCATATTGTGCATAACAACGGATAATGTATGAACAGTCTGTCCACATGTGGATAGACTGTATTTCATTGCAGCGGCAACGTTATCCACATGTTCACAACCCCTATTACTAGTACTACTGTTTTTTAAAAAAAGATTAAGTATAAGTATATGCGTCACACGATGGAGGAATAACCATGAAATTTTCTATTTTGCGGAACCGCCTGATCGAAAGTGTCCAAGATGTGTCAAAAGCCATTACGTCCAAAACCACGATTCCGATTTTAACCGGCATTAAAATTACCGCTTCAGAAGAAGGGATCACGTTTACAGGCAGTGATTCCGATATTTCAATTGAGTCATTTGTGCCAAAAGAAGAAGACGGGGATGAAATTGCTGTCATTCAGCAAACAGGCGGCATTGTGCTGCAGGCAAAAATTTTTGGGGAACTGGTCAAAAAGCTGCCAATGGATATTGTGGAGATAGAAGTGGTCAATCAATTCCAGACCATCATCCGTTCAGGCAAATCCAACTTTAATTTAAACGGGCTTGATGCGGAAGAGTACCCGCATTTGCCGCAAATTACGGAAGACAAAGTGATCCGGATTCCGGCAGATATTTTAAAAAATCTGATCCGGCAAACGGTATTTGCCGTTTCCACCGCGGAAACCCGACCGATCTTGACAGGTGTAAATTGGAGCATTAAAGGCAGCAGGCTGAACTGTATTGCAACAGACAGCCACCGCCTGGCGCAAAGGACAGCGGAAATCGAAACGGCCGCAGATGCCGAGTATAATATTGTAATTCCGGGGAAAAGTTTAAATGAGTTGAATAAAATTTTGCCGGATTCGAATGAACCGGTGGGAATTGTCATAACGGATAATCAGGTTTTATTTAAAGCAAAGCATTTATTGTTTTTCTCGCGTCTGCTGGAAGGAAATTACCCGGATACATCACGGCTGATCCCGACAGATGGAAAAACGGAAATCGTTGTGAATACAAAAGAGTTTCTGCAAGCCATTGACAGGGCATCGTTACTCGCAAAAGAGGGGCAAAACGCAAATGTCGTGAAACTTTCATCCGTTACGGATATCCCGGGCACGATTGAAATCACATCCAATTCGCCGGAAATCGGGAAAGTGACGGACAGGGTAAACTGTAAATCCATTGAAGGGGAAGAATTAAAAATCTCGTTTAGTTCCAAATATATGATGGACGCGTTAAGAGCGCTGGAAGGAACGGAAATCACCATCCGTTTTACCGGGGCGATGAGGCCTTTTATCATCCGGCCGGTGCATGATGATACGACGCTGCAGCTGATTTTGCCGGTAAGGACGTACTGATGAAAATTGCCTGTTGAAAAACAGGCTTTTTTCATCTCCGCTGCATGCGGAAAAACAGGGGCGAAAACGGGAATGCCTTGACACATGTATGTGTAAAATTTTACTCGAAGGGGCAAATGAGTGGAAAAAAATAGGAAGACACTCTACTATCTAAATGTACACCCTGAATGAACATC
>NZ_ALAS01000272.1 GCF_000290615.1 Heyndrickxia coagulans DSM 1 = ATCC 7050 | reverse complement strand
TTATGCACAGTAATATAACTGGTATTTCGAAACAGCCCCTACTTATCCAAAAAAGCAAGCGAAGCGTGGTAATTGAAAGTGACAAAGAGAATGTCTCGTGATACCCGATATTTAAACCTTATCGAGAAAACTTGACAAATACCTCATTCAAGAAGTATTTGAATTCTGCTTGAAATAGACATATAATGAGTAAAGATTAGGGAAAAATAATGAAAAGTGTCGCAGTGTGCAGGAATGTTGCCTATTACATTTAGCAGGGAGAGAACTGTATGAAAAAAAGTAATCACATACGGAACATTTGACCTTCTCCATTGGGGGCATATCAATTTACTGAAACGCGCAAGAGTATTAGGCGACCATTTAATCGTCGGCCTTTCATCGGATGAATTTAACGAAATCAAAAATAAAGAAGGACCTCTTTTCTGTGAAAAATGGTTAGGGAACTGTTCATTTCCTTATACTTACTGCTTTTTCGCGTACTGTTTACATTATGTAAAATTTTCCCTTTGAAAAGGAAAATCACATTTGTCGTCTCATTTGAGCAGAACAGTTTATATGTGTATGAGGAATTGAAAAAGCATCCCGTTTCTTTTCAGACAGTGTTCGTTTGTACTTCTTCCTGCTATCGCCGTGTTGCGGAAACCGTCCGGCAAGAGAAGGTATTTCTGTTTGAAATGAAAAATTTGCAGCATTTTATCCGCAGCCTATACAACATTGCGACATCGAAATTTGTGATTGTTGATAACTATTATGGTTTCCTGGCTGCCGCCCGGTTTAAAAAAGGGGTGGAATGCATCCAGCTCTGGCATGCAGCAGGGGCCGTTAAAACATTCGGCCTTGAAGACAAAACGATCCGCACGAGGGGCAAGCATGCCATTGAAGCGGTTTAAAAAAGTGTATGCCCATTTTGACCGGGTAGTGGTGGGGTCTGAAAAAATGAAGCATATTTTTATGAGGGCTTTCG
>NZ_ALAS01000271.1 GCF_000290615.1 Heyndrickxia coagulans DSM 1 = ATCC 7050 | reverse complement strand
GTTTTTCGCTTGTGTTACCCATATCCGGACACATCCCTTCGTTAATATTATATTTCACTAAAGGGTGTCCATGAAACTATACTAGCATCATACATCATCCCTTTCTTTTTAAATGCTTTCTGTTTAGGGAGTTGATTTTCATCCGCATACTTCTTAGCTGTTCGCCAATTAATTCCCATTGTTCTTTGTATTTCTGAAATAGATAGACCTTTGTTATTTCTTAAATGTTTGATACAATTAATATCAGACATTGCTAGCATCCTTTCTTACCTCCACTACCAATTGCTCGACACAATTACTGTAGTGGGACTTGGGGTGACTGGCAAGTCTTTTTTTGTTTATGCACAAAAATTTAGTGCAGGACTCTGCATTTTTCCTTTGCAAAGCTCTGCACTTTTATTTTGCCATACACAGTTACCCCACCAGAGATATAGCCCGTTAGTGGAATTAAAGGTGGCAGAGTTGGCAAGTGAGAACACCTATCGGGAGGCGGCGAATATTTT
>NZ_ALAS01000270.1 GCF_000290615.1 Heyndrickxia coagulans DSM 1 = ATCC 7050 | reverse complement strand
TCTTTGATCCGGCCTAAGGCCATGGCTAACATGACACAGAGTGCCAGTCCACAACGCAGCTTCATTTTAGCCATTCCCCGAATTGTATGAAGTTCAAAGCCGAAAGAAGTATCAAGCCGGCTGTTCACGCGCTCTACAGCTGTACGTCTGTTGTATTCTTTTTTCCACTTATAGCTCGATCGATCAATGGGTGTAAAAATACGCCTGTCTTCAGATAATGAGATACGGAGCCCTTGTGCCACGGGGCATTGAGCCTTGCCTTCACATGTCACTCCCATTTGTTTCGCCGGGCAAAGTTTTTTTAGTTTCTGGCGGTCTTTCTCAAATCCCCCGTTGCACATTTCCCGTTGTTTACCTGTTTCAGGGCATACGCAGGATACGGTTCCTTTGTAGTTATAAACGACGTTTTCCTT
>NZ_ALAS01000269.1 GCF_000290615.1 Heyndrickxia coagulans DSM 1 = ATCC 7050 | reverse complement strand
AAAAAAGATCTTTTTTATCATTCTAAAAGTGTAACTTAAATTGAAGGAGGAATCACCCATGACTATCATCAGTCAAGTGAAACAAACTCTAGCCGGATTAAAAAGTGCACAAGCGAGCTTCGAAACCTTTGCACTAGGAACCGATAATCAACAAGCTAAACAACTTTATCAAGTTGCTGCCAAACAAACACAGCAACTAGTTGACAGCCTTTCTGCTCGTGTTCAACAAATTGAACAAGAAGAACCTCAATACAAACAACAATAATGTACAAATTAGATAAAAA
>NZ_ALAS01000268.1 GCF_000290615.1 Heyndrickxia coagulans DSM 1 = ATCC 7050 | reverse complement strand
AAACTGTAAGCAGTCAGACAATTAAAGGTCGTTGATTTATTCCACTAAAGAAAAAAGACGTTTGTAGGAACATTATGACAAATGTAAAAATAAATTGTGAGTTTTTGATTTTAATGGGGTAAATTTATTTATTATAAGTGTCTAAATTTTTCCATTTTAGTCGGGTTTCAATAGATTAAGCTACTCATTCCTGTGGTAAATATTGTAAAACGGAAAAGGATGATTTTTTTTTGAAAAAAAAAGAGCCATGAAAGCCACTCCTTTGTTAAGATATAAGTACCACCAAATATCCAGGGAGTGATTTCATGACTAGTTCTATTCTAACACAAACCAGAGACTTTTCAATACAACAAAATTTGATTCCCCACAATTGGCAAGACTATGCCGATATACCATTTGTCAT
>NZ_ALAS01000267.1 GCF_000290615.1 Heyndrickxia coagulans DSM 1 = ATCC 7050 | reverse complement strand
ATCAATTGTTGTTTTGCCGTTTAGATACATGTACTCATTACGTTTCGTTTAAAGGTGTAAAAAAGGTTGGTTGATCCAACCAACCTTTTTTATCTAATTTGTACATTATTGTTGTTTGTATTGAGGTTCTTCTTGTTCAATTTGTTGAACACGAGCAGAAAGGCTGTCAACTAGTTGCTGTGTTTGTTTGGCAGCAACTTGATAAAGTTGTTTAGCTTGTTGATTATCGGTTCCTAGTGCAAAGGTTTCGAAGCTCGCTTGTGCACTTTTTAATCCGGCTAGAGTTTGTTTCACTTGACTGATGATAGTCATGGGTGATTCCTCCTTCAATTTAAGTTACACTTTTAGAATGATAAAAAAGATCTTTTTTTATGCTTTCCAATTTTATCCATATATAAAGATACTTGTGGATTAAATTCCTTTCATATCCTATATAACTTAGTTCAACCCGTTTAAACTCCCTGAAAGGCATCGCAATGGGTTCGAAAAAACGAAAACAGGCAAAGAATCTAATTTGAAGGCAGCATCCTGACAATGCAGATAAAATTCGCCTATCATTTGTATGTAGGAATAGGATAGTCTTTGAACAGCCAAACACAAGCTATTTCTTTTGGTACAAAAAATGAGAAAGCCAAAGAAAGAAGATAAGGAAAGAGCGAAAAGCTGTGGAGATATTTAATTCGGGCTTGCTGAATAAGCAAAAATTCCAGATTTGACAAGGATTTTGGCTACTTTTGTCGAATATAAAGTGTAAGGATTTCAAAGGAAACACGTAAAAAACCTTGCACTTGGAGGCTGTTACGATGTACAAAAAGACCGAACATCAATTAACTTTTGTAGATGATTTTTTTCTACCATTCGGTGGGAAATGAAATAAAGAAAATCGCTGGGTCCGTCTTGCTGAAATGATTCCTTGGTGGATGGCCGAAGAAAAGTATGCCAAGTCCTTCAAGAAGAAATTCAAAGGCGAAAAGGCTTATTCTGTCAGAATCGCTCTTGGGGCTCTTTATATCAAAGAACGGCTTGGTGTCCGCAGCCACCTTCAATGTCGGTTGTATGGCCAGTGGCAGTGACGGGGCAACTGTCTATCGGCCACCCACAATGCCACTGGCAT
>NZ_ALAS01000266.1 GCF_000290615.1 Heyndrickxia coagulans DSM 1 = ATCC 7050 | reverse complement strand
GTATTCGCCCACAAGCGTACATTTAAATGATAGAGCGTCTTCCCATTTTTTTCCACTCATCTGCCCTTCGAGTAAAATTTTACACATACATTTCAATTTGCACCCGGGTCTGCACGGCATATTCCATTGAAATGACCATCCCTTCCTTCATTTTATCCAAAAGAGGCAACAGCACCTCCACCGGGATAGCAGGCAGCGCTTTCCGCTTTTTCCGCCCGAACAGAAACGGCTTCTCTCCTTTGATCCTGTTGATCCGCTCGGCAACCACACAGCCAAGCATCGCATAAAAATCACGGAAAGAACGGAAATAAATTTTGCTGTAGTAGCCGTCATCCTGCGATAAATAGACGAAACGGTTATTTAAT
Source organism: Heyndrickxia coagulans DSM 1 = ATCC 7050 (assembly GCF_000290615.1). Taxonomy (GTDB): domain Bacteria; phylum Bacillota; class Bacilli; order Bacillales; family Bacillaceae_C; genus Weizmannia; species Weizmannia coagulans. Next base: position 4,732 of record NZ_ALAS01000266.1, on the reverse strand, counting down.
TTCCGGTAAAAAGGCCTCCGCAAATGATGTTTCATATGGCTCAGATACAGCAATTCCGCAATTTCATACCCCTCCAGTAGATCGAGCCCTTCCTCATCCTCAAAATCAACCCAGCAAAAATCCCCGTAGCTGTATATGTCTTCTTCCAGCAGCCGCCCGATTGTTTCTTCATCCGCATATTCAAACAGCGTATGTAAATTTACAGTGCCCGCCTCAAATTGATGACGAAGAAGAAGGAGATTCGTCAAATTGGGGAAAGCATGGTAAAATTCATAAAAACAGATGCCGTGCGATAAAACATAGTGATTCACTTCATTCGCGTGAACGTAAATGAGCTCCCTGTTGCCACCATGGTTTTTCAAACTATTACCCCCGATTGTGCAAAGCATGTTATGAACTAAAGCCCGCCAGTTCTCATAATTTTATTTTAACAAAGTTGGCGAAAAAATTGGATTTTTATTTCATTCCTATCTGAAAAAGGGGCATCCTTTATCCTCACTGATGATTATAATGTATTTCCGCTAAATGCAAAACCATATACTGCTGTTTACCCCCTCACCAGCATTGCCATTTTTTAACCGGGAAAAGACGCCCTTGTGCTTGCAGTTCCTATTAAAATGATTCAAAATATAGATAGGAATATACAGAAAACGACGGGTACTTTCTTGTTCCCGGGCAAGCCCCGTTTTTTCTCCTGTTTTTCGGGAACAGTATACAGGAAGAGTCTCTTAAGGAGGTGCATGTCTTGCCGAATCAGGGGCCATGTAAAACGATTCATTTTTTCATCTCTTGGCAGGACAAACCATGCTGACGATCAAATTGCTCATTATTGTCTTATTAATCGGGGCCAATGCGTTTTTTGTCGCCTCGGAATTTTCTCTCGTAAGGGTGCGAACATCGAGAATTGACCAGCTCATTGCGGAAGGCAACAAAAAAGCCGCTTCCGCCAAAAAGGTAATTTCCAGCCTGGACAGCTATTTGTCGACAACACAGCTGGGCATCACCGTGATTTCTCTTATTCTCGGGTGGCTGGGCGAGCCGACATTAAGGGTGATTTTTAATCCACTTTTAATCAAACTCCATGTTCCCGGGACACTCATCCACGTGGTGACCTTTATTCTTTCTTTTCTCATCATCACCTTTTTCAGCGTCGTGGTTGGGGAGCTTGCACCGAAAAATATTGCGATCCAGACAGCAGAAACGATTGTGCTGCTCGTCGCCAAACCGCTGATTTTCATCAACAAAATCATGTATCCCTTTACGTGGACGCTGAACAAGTCGTCACAGTTTGTGACAAAAGCGCTCGGTTTCGACATGCAATTGGACAATGAAATCACCCATTCAGAGGAAGAACTGCGGATTATTCTGTCGGAAAGCTTAAAAAACGGTGAAATTAACCAGTCCGAATATAAATATGTCAACAATATATTTGAATTCGATAACCGGATCGCAAAAGAAATTATGGTCCCCCGCACAGAAGTGGTCACCGTCGACAAGAGCGACCGGATTGCCGATCTCATCCGGCTTGCGCAATCGGAAAAATATACGCGTTACCCGGTTACAGACGGGGACAAGGACAATATCATCGGCGTGCTCAACATAAAAGAAGTGCTGACGGATTATGTTTCAAACCCGGATCTCCGGGACGATGCGACGATTGAACCGTATATTAATCCAATTATCCATGTCATTGAAACGGTGCCGATTCAGGGTGTCCTTGCCCGCATGCAAAAAGATAACACTCATATGGCCGTTTTACTGGATGAATATGGCGGGACTGCCGGCATTATTACAGTCGAGGACATTTTAGAGGAAATCGTCGGTGAAATCCGGGACGAGTTTGATGCGGATGAAATCCCGCTTATCCAAAAAATCGGGGATGCGCATTATATTTTGGACGCCAAAGTGCTGATTGAAGATGTAAATGATCTCCTTGCGATCGAAATTCCCGATGATGACGTGGACACGATTGGCGGATGGCTGCTGACACAGAAATACGATTTAAAAAAGGGCGATTCCGTGCCATTCCAATCGTATGATTTCAAAGTAAAAGATATGGAAGGTTCGCACGTCCTGTATGTGGAAGTATCAAAAAAACAGGAAGCGGCTTCCTCATAACGGGGGGCTGCCCAACCTGGTTTTCCACTTTTAAACTAATTGAATTTTCCTAATTACATTTTATTTCTAACCGGTACGTTTGACTGTATGGTATTTATGTTTTATAATAGTCGTAATATAAGTGTGCTTTTTCAGAGATTGGGGTGATTCCAATGGGGCTTTGTACCGCATCGGGGAATTAGCATCCATTGCCAATGTTTCAAAACGGACCATTGATTACTACACCCGGCTTGGGCTGTTAAAACCAAGACGCACCGGAGCAAATTACCGGATTTATGACGAAGATGCCGTAAGTGACCTGCAATTTATAGAAGAATGCAAAAAAATGCATCTCCCGCTTGAGGCGATCCGGGTCAAACTGGAATGCAGAAGGAACGGCATATCGAATGCACATGCCCTGGTCCAGCAGTTGAACCTCTTTTCCGAACAGTTAAAACAGCTCAATATGGAACTGAAAGATATGACACCGAATCTGGAGAAACTGCCGGAAGAGCAAAAAGAAACATTGCGCAATCAATTATCAGGAGACAGCCGGGCACTCGTCCAGTCCCTTTCCTCCATTTTAAACAAGGAAGTGGTCTGGCGCTGAAACCGGGAATAGGATCATTTAATTTTGCAAATATACAGGAGGTGACTCCTGCCCCGTCTCTATTCGGAGCAGGGAAACTTATTTGGACATATTTAAATTGGTGCTGATTTTTATTTTAATCGCACTTTCCGCTTTTTTTGTAGCTTCAGAGTTTGCAATCGTAAAGATTAGAAGTTCCCGGATTGACCAACTCATCGAAGAAGGAAACAAAAAAGCGATTTCGGTAAAAAACATCATCACAAATCTTGATGAGTATTTATCGACCTGCCAATTGGGCATCACCATCATTTCGCTTCTGATCGGATGGATCGGGGAAGAAACCGTTTCGCATCTTCTCGCTCCCGTACTCGGGCTGTTGCATCTTCCGGGGTCTTTTGGCGCCGTTTTCTCCGTCATCCTTGCCTTTTCTGTCATTACCATTGTGCATGTCGTGGCAGGAGAACTTGCGCCAAAAACAGTTGCGATTCAAAAAGCGGAAACCATTGCGTTTCTTGCAGCAAAGCCGTTAATTTTGTTCCACAGGCTGATGTACCCGTTTATTTGGCTGCTGAACAGTTCTGCCGGCCTGATTACAAAAATGGCCGGGCTGGAACCCGCATCCCGGCATGACGTCGCCCATACGGAAGAGGAATTGCGCTTTATCCTGTCCGAAAGCTATAAAAATGGGGAAATCAATCAATCAGAGTTTAAATATGTAAATAAAATTTTTGAGTTTGATAACCGGATTGCGAAAGAAATTATGGTGCCGAGAACCGAGATTGTCTCCCTTTCCAAAGGGGACTCCCTCCAGACGTTCATGGACCTTGTGCAGGAAGAACGGTTTACCCGCTACCCTGTCATTGACGGAGATAAGGACCATATTATCGGGATCATCAATTTAAAGGAAGTTTTAACCGATGTATTGAAAAAACAGGCTCCCCCTTCGTCACTGGAAGCGTATATACGGCCGATTATCCGCGTGATTGACACGATTCCGATTAATGAGCTGCTCGTCATGATGCAAAAAGAACGCATTCACATGGCTGTATTGCTTGATGAATACGGGGGCACGAGCGGCATAGTGACGGTCGAGGATATTTTGGAAGAAATCGTCGGTGAAATCCGTGATGAATTTGACATGGATGAAGTGCCGCTGATCCGGAAAGTCAAGGACGGCCACTTTATTATCGACGCCAAAGTACTGATCAGCGAAGTGAACGATCTGCTCGGCACACAAATTTCCGATGAAGACATTGATACCCTCGGCGGTTGGATTTTAACCAAAAAATTCGAGGCAAAGCAGGGCGACACGGTTGAAACCGATGAATACACCTTTACGATCAGTGAAATGGAAGATATGCATATCCGCTATATCGAAGTGAAAAAGAAAGCGGCACGGCCGGCCAAACGAACTGCAAAACAGGAACCCACGCCGATGATTCAAAATGAATCCGGACATCCTGAAATGTTAAAAGCTTTTGAGTAATGGAGGGCGCCAGCTGCCCTCTGATGCCAATTCAAAATCCAAAAACGCGGGCGATCGCTTGGTCGCCCGCGTTTTTCCGCTCCGCAAAACAGAAATTAATGCTTTTTGTAAACCGGTTGCAGCTTTCTCCCTTCGAGCACTTCGAACAATTCCAGCCGGGATTTCGTAAAGGAGGTTTTGATTCCCATTTCCGAAAAAGCCGATATCATCTTTATTAAATGATCATGGTTTTTTTTCATACGACCGCCTCATCTATCATGGATTTCCGTACTGTTTCCTTATCTGTATATGTATTCCCATCTATATAGGATTTTACACGGCATTTCTTAAATTTTTATGAAAATTTTCTTGCCTTACTCTTAATATAGCAAAAACTTTAAAAAAATATAAGGGTTTTCATCAAAATTGTTTGATTTCCTTCCTCAAGTCTGCGAGAAGAACAAATAGACCGGTTGCGGCTGCCCCCCTCTTCAGCTCTGAGGAGTAAAAATTTTTCGTGATAATTTAACTATCCCCCCCAAAAATGCGGCTAAATATGTAATAATTTAAATAATTAGAGC
>NZ_ALAS01000265.1 GCF_000290615.1 Heyndrickxia coagulans DSM 1 = ATCC 7050 | reverse complement strand
TTCGCCCACAAGCGTACATTTAAATGATAGAGCGTCTTCCCATTTTTTTCCACTCATCTGCCCTTCGAGTAAAATTTTACACATACGTTTTCCTCAATTAAAAAGATAATTACCTAAATATACTATTATAAAAACCTCATCTACTTATGATACGGTTCCCCCCGGATAATCCGGAAGGCGCGGTAAATTTGTTCGACTAAAATGAGCCGCATGAGCTGGTGGGGGAAGGTCATTTTCGAAAAAGAGAGGCTTTCATTGCCGCGCTTGAGAACGGCTTGGCTTAAGCCGAGGCTGCCGCCGATTACAAAGGCAACTTTGCTTTTGCCGTATGTCGCCAGACGGTCGAGGGAACCGGCCAGTTCTTCTGACGATTTCATTTTCCCATCTATCGCCAGGGTGATGACATAGGTGTCCGGGCTGATTTTTGCAAGAATCCGCTCGCCTTCCTTCTGCTTTACCAGCTCCATTTCCGCTGCACTCAGCATTTCGGACGCTTTTTCATCCGCTACTTCGATGATTTCAACTTTTGCGTAAGCGGAAAGCCGTTTTAAATATTCCTGAATGCCCTGCTTCAAATACTTTTCTTTCAATTTTCCCACTGTAACGATAGAGATATTCACAACTTACACCCACCTTACCCACAAGCTATTGACAAGAGTTATCCACATATCCACAGAAACTATCCACATTTTGTGTGGGAATAACCGTTCCATACAAGATATATTTCACCATTTTTCGCTATTCACAGCCTGTTTATAACCTTCTTTTCGAGCAATTTCCACAAATATCCACCCGTATAAAAATTTTTTTCAACAAAATGTTCATTTCCGCTGCGGTCCGCAGCACGCTTTGCCCTGTTGATAACTGAATGCCGCAAAAAAAGGAAGGAAAAGCTTTCCGCCTTTCCTCCGCAGTTTGTTAATTGCTTCCCGAAGCGGTCCCGAGCGTTAATGTGAATGTTTTCGGCTGGCCGTTCCGGTATACCGACACTTTCACCTTATCACCGGGCTGTTTATGCTCATACAGGAATTTCCTTAATTCCACGATGTTGTCTATCTTTTGATCGTCCAGTTTGTAAATGACGTCAAATTCTTTCAAACCGGCTTTACTTGCAGGGGACCCTTTTTCAACAGAGCCGATCACAACGCCGGTCGTCACATTGGCGGGCAATTTTAACGTTTCCTTCTGTTGGTAAGCCGAGATATCCGAGACGTTTACAATCCCGACACCCAATGCCGGCCGGGTAATTTTCCCTTTTGTCTCCAACTGATGGATGACCGGTTTTGCAGAATTAATTGGAATCGAAAATCCAATGCCTTCAATCGACTCATTTGAAATCTTCATGGAGTTAATCCCGACAACCTGGCCGGCAATATTGACTAAAGCACCACCGCTGTTGCCGGGGTTGATCGCAGCATCGGTTTGAATGACTTCTGCCTGCCAGTCTTCCGTTCCATCTTCATCGATATCCACCGGAACAGTCCGGTTCAACCCGGAAACAATCCCTTCTGTGACAGATCCGGCAAATTCTTCACCAAGCGGGTTGCCAATCGCAATGACAGTTTCTCCAAGTTTTAATGCATCCGAATCACCGAATTGGGCAACGGTTGTCACATTGCTGCCGTCTATTTGAAGAACGGCCAGATCCGTATATTTATCGCTACCGACAAGTTTGGCAGAAAGCTTTTTCCCGTTCGATAAGGTCACTTCCAGCGCATTTGCCCCTTCAATCACATGGTAATTGGTGACGACATAAGCTTTATCGCCAACCTTTTTGTAAATAATCCCGGAACCGGATCCGGCTTCCTGGGAAGAAGAAGATTTTGAGTCCTGCCCAAACATATCATCAGACCAAATACTTTGTTTTTGAATGTTTGAGACGCCGACAACCGCTTTCTCCGTCTTTTCCACTGCTTTTGTAATATCGGTTGTCACCTTTAACGAGACGGTTTTCGTTGTTTTTGCCGTTGACGTGCTGGTATTTGCCACAGAATTTGAATCTACCGCAGCGGAATCCGGGTTCGTTTTTCCAAAAATACTTGGAAAAAGAAGGGCTACCACAAGCGCCCCCACAATTACGCCAATCAGCCCGGAAAGAAAATAGCCAAACCTTCCGCCGCCCCGCCTGTTTTCTTTTCCACGCCGTTGGCCATCCTGATCATCATAATATCCCATTGCGCATCACCCTTTCTGTACTGATGAGGAAAATTGAAGTTTGGTGAAGGATCCCTTTTTTGCCCATTCTGATTCCATTATAATGGCTGAAATTAAAAATTACTAAAAATCAAGCGCCAAAATAAAAAGAACTCTATCCCGCCTGCCGGTAAAACAGCTGCCCCCGCGGTTGGGGGGAGTCCGCAGCGACAGATTCTGCCGCCGGATCGCCGCGGTTAAACAGCCGTTAAGGCCGTTGGAATTTTCGGATCCGTATCATATAATGAAAAAGTTTCACCGACAGCCAGGCCCTGTTCCTGGAGCGTTTGGGAAACCGACAGCCGTGCGAGGTCTTTCATATTGTTATCTTTGCTTAAATGGGCAAGGTATATTCGTTTTGTCCGGTCCCCGATTACTTCGCCCATCGCAAGTGCAGCATCTTCATTCGACACATGCCCGACATCGCTCAAAATGCGCTGTTTGACACTCCATGGATACCTTCCCATCCGGAGCATTTCCACATCGTGGTTGCTTTCAAAAACAAAAATATCCGCGTTGGAAATCGTTCCTTTCATCCGGTCGCTGACATAACCCGTATCCGTAATGATGACCAATTTTTTGCCGCCTTCATGAAAAATATAAAACATCGGCTGGACGGCATCGTGGGAAACGCCGAACGACTCAATCTCAAGGCTTCCGAACGATTGGACAGATTCCATCCCGAATGAAAACTTCAAATCTGTTGGAATCTCTCCAATCATGCCTTCCATCGCCGACCATGTTTTGTCATTTGCATAAACCGGGAGCTGGTATTTCCGCGCCAGCACTCCGATTCCTTTAATATGATCACTGTGTTCATGCGTAACAAGGATTCCGCTTAAATCGGCAATATTGCGGCCGATCTGCCCAAAAAGTTGTTCCATTTGCCTGCCGCTTAAACCTGCATCCACTAAAAAAGCATGCTGCTCCGTCTCCACATAGATCGCATTTCCCGTGCTTCCGCTCGCAAGTACACTAAATTGCATCCCCATCGTATCCTCTCCAAAATTATTGTGCATTTTCCATTTCGTTGACCTGGCCTTCAAATGCATTGATAAATAATTGCTCTGTTTCATTCCCGTGTTTTACCGTAAAATGCCATGTCGGCACAAGCACCTGGAGTTCGGGCACCCTCGTATAGTAACCGAGTTCCGCCTTCGTCACTGTGCTGTTCGGTTTCAGCGTTCCTTTCTTATATAAGGCCTCCACCGCCTTTACCGCCGACAGCGTCTCTTCTTCTTCCCGGTAGATTTTAATATTGGTCAAATACGTCTGGTCATAGGAAATGATTTCATTCCGGTCATTTAAATACACGGTCAGTTTCGCGTTCTTATTATTAAAAATCATTTTTCCGTTATATGTCTCATAAAAGACGGCCTGATTCAAGTCTTTATCATAGTTCCACAGTTTATAGCGGCTGCCGTAGAGCATATTTTCCTGGATAACCGCCTCCAGCTGGTCCGTTTTGATTTTTGTGCCCAGTTTCACCGGCTTATCAAAAACGGAACTGAGTTTCTGCCCGTTCACGATTTCCGCCTGCTGGTTTTTCAATTTTTTCAAGTCTTTTGCGGTAAATACTTTTTCTTCCGCGCTGATATACGGCCGTTTTGCCTTTCCTTTCGGCAGATCGACGAATGTAATATTTGCAGCCTTTAGGCTTTGTTCAGCTGTCGGGCTGCCGATGACTTCATACTGATTTTTGACATGTTTGAAATACAACTGGCAGGAAAGGTAAATATCAAGCACCAGGAAAACAAGAATAAAGATTGTTTTTGTTTTACTCCAGTCCATCTTCATCCCCCCCTGCCATTTTCCATATTCCGTCGTAGCAATAATACCAGGCCGGTTGCAGCGAAAGGATATCGTCACTGTCTTTTTGCAAACGGTACCCGACTGCAATATCTCTCACCTTGTTCATTTGAACGGAAGGGTTTTCCTGCAAGCTGGCGATTACATCTTGAGCCGGCGGGAGTTTAACAACAGCCGGTTTTAACGGCAGGTTGAGCGACAGGTTGAAATACGGGCGGACATATTTGTAAATTTCCGTTCGGCCCAGGTATTCCCGGATCTCCGCCATGCCGTCATCGTTAAAAACAGGATAGCCGTCTTTAAAAAGCCGGAACGTGACTTCATTTTCCCGCTCATTGATTTCAAAATACTGGTACTGGTCCGTCCAGCCACTGTGCTGGTTAATAAAATCAATGGCCCGCGCCAACAGATGGTTCGGATCGGAGCTGTACCCGATGTCTTCCCCTGGATTGACGAAGGTTAAGACTTTATTGGATTCGTCTGTCCGCAACAGGCTGATGCCATTTGTATATTCCCCCGCCACTTTCTTTACAAAGTTCGGATCGGCAAACAGCGCTTTTTTAAATTTATCAATTTCAATGTCGGTTGTCGCATATTTATACTGGTTCACCACCGGATTTCCGGCAGGCAGGTAGATTCTTCTCGGACCGGAAAGGGCAAAAGCAGTATACGGTTTGTACAACGTTTTGTTGTCGTTCAGCTTTGAGATGAACACCTGAATGGATTTTTGGTCTGTGCTCGCCTCATACACTTTATTGGACGCCGTTGAAATAAAATAAACATGGTTTAAGTTTTTTGTTCCTTTGTTTAATTCGATCACAATATGGTCAAAATCGGCATCCGGCACCTTTTTGTTGGCAAAGTTCAGAACCGATTGATAGACACTGAACGGGACAGGGGCCGGAAAGTCCAATTCAATCCTGTTTTTTCCGTGCATTAAATTGTAAAGATCTTTTTTTGACAACAGGCGGGAACTGCTCATATCAAATGTCCATGTTCGAAGCAGATTCATCACCCGTGAAATTTCCCCGTCATGAACCGTGCCGGTTGTCCCGTCATCCTCATGGTAAAGCAATTTGTCAGGGAGGATGATACCGGGTACCTTTTTTTCCTTCGCAATCGCGATATTGTCCAGATCTTTTAAATTGAGCCAGTCATAATTCGGCTGGTTGTTCCAGATCAGCCATGTTAACAACAAGCTCAGAAGCACGAGCAACGTCAATATGATGGTTTTTACTTTTTCAAGACTCATAGCCACTCATCCTCTTGTGCCGGTTCGTAGGGAAGAGTAAAGTAAATGGTCGTTCCTTTTCCTTCTTTACTGCTTGCCCAAATGCTTCCGCCGTGCATTTCCACTATTTCTTTTGCAATTGCAAGGCCGAGCCCTGTTCCGCCGAGTTTGCGGCTGCGTGCTTTATCAACGCGGTAAAAGCGCTCAAAAATTTTCTTTACGTTTTCTTTCGGGATGCCTACGCCCTGGTCGGAAATGCTGACTTCAATTTTTTCGTTCAGTTCCCTCAGCTTAAACGTAATCTGGCCGCCTTCAGGGGAGTATTTCAATGCATTGGATATAATATTGTACAACACCTGGGTCATTTTATCTTCATCGATTTCCACAAAAATTTCCGTATTCGGCAGTTTGCGTTTGAACGTGACATTTTGCTGCTTTGCCATTTCAAACCGGTCAATGACATAGTGGAAAAATTCCACAAAATTGACCCACTCTTTATTTAAATGTTCGTCTTTGCTGTCCATTTTTGATAGCTTCAGCAAATCATTTACCAGCCGGATCATTCGTTCCGTTTCATTTTGCGTGACGCCTAAAAACTGCGGCGCAATTTTCTCATCTTTCCATGCCCCGTCTGTCAAAGCTTCCAAATAGCTTCTCATCGTGGTCAGCGGCGTTCTCAATTCATGGGATACATTGGCCACAAATTCGCGGCGTTCCATATCTATTTTCTCCTGCTCGGTGACATCGTGCAAAACCGTAATCAGGCCGCTAACAAAGCCGGCTTCATTTTGAATCACTGAAAAATTCGCCCGTAAAATGTATGGTTCTTCCTCCGTACTGAAATCAAGGATGACGGAATCCTGCTCTGTCAATAAATCATCAAACCTGTGTTCATCCTCGATTTTCAATACCGATATAAGCGGCTGGGAAAGCACTGTTTCACGTGAAACATCCAGCATCTCGGCAGCCGGCTCGTTGATTAAAATAATCCGTCCTCTCCGGTCGGTTGCAATCACGCCGTCCGTCATATGGGTCAGGATGGAGTCGAGTTTTCTTCTCTCGCCTTCCGTGCTGGCCTGCGCCTCCTGCAGCTTTTTGGTCATATGGTTAAACGAATAAGCGAGCTGCCCGATCTCATCATTCCCGATCACTTTGACTTTCCGGGCAAAATTGCCGCGTGCCATCGCCATCGCCTGCTTGCGGATCTCCCTGAGCGGCTTTGAAATCGTGCGTGCGGTAATGACGCCAAGCAGGGCTGTAACCAGCACTGCAATAACCGTCCCCGTCATAAAAATCTGGTTAATCGCCTGCACCTGGCGGTAAACCGTTTCAATTTTGGAGACAAGGTAAATAATACCGATCATTTCGCCGTTTGCTTTAATCGGGGAAGCCAGCACCCACATTCGGTCGCCGGTCTGCTTGTCCAAATAAATCTGGTCTTCCGGCTGGCCGGTTACACGGACGCTTTTGACAATATCTTCGGTTGTTTTTTGGCCGACAATGCTCTGGTCATTCGAAGAAGTGCCCAAAATAACGCCGCTGTGCGCGTCAATCAGCCGGATTTCAGAAACATCCGTACTTTTAAAGTCACCCAGCACTTTTCTCACTTTCAGCGTAATATCCGCCGCCTGGTTCTGCTTTTTCGTCAGCAGGTCTTCAATACTGTATTCAAGCACATTGACCTGGTCGTATATCGATTTTTTAAAATTCGTCTCGAGCTGGTTTTCCAGCTTGTTGATAAAATACACCCCGATAATTTCCATCGCGACGACGATCAGCAAAATATAAATCAGGACAAACTTAAAGTGAATAGACTGGAAGAATTTCACCTTATTCATTTGGCTACTCCTGTTCAGGGTTGCGCAAATAATAACCGACACCGCGCCTTGTCACAATCCACTCGGGATGGCTCGGGTTATCCTCCACTTTTTCGCGGAGCCGTCTGACCGTGACGTCCACTGTCCGGACATCGCCGTAATAGTCATAGCCCCACACGGTCTCAAGCAGGTGCTCGCGCGTCATGACCTGCCCGATATGCTTTGCTAGATAGTGGAGCAGCTCAAATTCGCGGTGCGTCAGTTCAATCGTCTCGCCGCGTTTTGAGACGACATAAGCATCCGGATGAATGACAAGTGAACCGATTGCAATTTCATTGGATTCCTCTTCCTCACCCGGAGCCGGGGGCGTCTGCTGGTGCCGCCGCAAATTCGCTTTGACGCGGGCAATCAGTTCACGGGTGCTGAAAGGTTTTGTGACATAATCATCGGCACCGAGCTCAAGGCCGAGCACTTTATCAATTTCTGAGTCTTTTGCCGTTACCATAATGATCGGCATATTGTATTTTTTCCGCACTTCGCGGCAAACTTCCATGCCATCCCGCTTTGGCAGCATAATATCAAGGACAATTAAATCCGGTTGCACTTCTTCCACCTTTTCCAGTGCTTCCTCGCCGTCATAGGCGCAAAACACCGTATAGCCCTCTTTTGTTAAATTAAACTGCAAAATATCGGCAATCGGTTTTTCATCATCCACGATCAAGATTTTTTTGTCCATCGTCCATACTCCTTCACAGTTCTGAAGAGTAAATTCATCAATTTTTAGATGTTTTATGATAAAATGACTTATCCACATTTAGAAAATTTTTCCATCTATTTTTT
>NZ_ALAS01000264.1 GCF_000290615.1 Heyndrickxia coagulans DSM 1 = ATCC 7050 | reverse complement strand
TATTCGCCCACAAGCGTACATTTAAATGATAGAGCGTCTTCCCATTTTTTTCCACTCATCTGCCCTTCGAGTAAAATTTTACACATACCGGGCTGTATTTTTCCCGTTCCGGATCGTCCGGAACGGGTCCACCAATCTAATCCTTCTTCAGTTCCGCAAGCAATTCATAAGAACGGAGCCGCTCTTCGTGATTGTAAATATGTGACACAAACATCAATTCATCCGCTTTTGTCTCAGCCAAAAAATCTTCCATTTTCTCTTTTACTGTCTGCTTTGAACCGATGAATGCATACTCAAGCTGGCGCATGGCCGCTGCTTCCTCATACGGCGTCCAAATACCCTCCATGCTGTCAACAGCCGGCTGCAACTTTTGCGACCGCCCGCGGATAACGCCAAGGAAAAACTGGTACAAGCTGGTCGCAATCCGCTCTGCTTCTGCATCCGTGTCCGCCAAAACGGCATTGACGCATAACAGGGCGTACGGTTCTTTCAACCATTCGGACGGTTTAAAGTTTTCGCGGTAAATATAGAGGGCATCAAACAGCTGCGCCGGTGCAAAATGGCTTGCAAATGCAAACGGGAGCCCGAGTTGTGCGGCAAGTGATGCGCTGTATGTGCTTGACCCGAGCAGCCAGACCGGAACGTTGACGCCTTCCGCAACCACGGCTCTCGCATATGTGCGGCGGTCCTGTTCAGCTTTATGAAAATACTGCATCAATTCCTGGACATTGTGTGGAAAGTCCAGCTCACTGCCATTAAGATTGCGCCGGAGTGCTGCCGCTGTCAGCTGATCTGTCCCCGGCGCCCGGCCAAGCCCGAGGTCGATCCTGTCCGGATAAATAGAACCTAGCGTCCCGAACTGTTCCGCCACAACAAGCGGCGCATGGTTCGGCAGCATGACCCCGCCTGACCCGACACGGATCGTTTTTGTGCCGGATGCAACATAACCGACTAAAACAGCGGTCGCAGAACTGGCCACACCTGTCATATTATGGTGCTCCGCCAGCCAATAGCGCTTATATCCCCATTCTTCGGCATGGCGTGCAAGATCCAGTGTATTTTCAAAAGAATCAGCCGGTGTCTTTCCTTCTAAAACAGGAATCAAATCTAAAATAGAAAAAGCAATATCTTGTATGTTGTTACGATTTTCCATTGCAAGCTTCCTTTCTCCACCCGGTTGGGAAGATACATACATTGTAAAACAGACGATATCCAACCGGAAGCAATTTGCACTTTTCCTGCTACCATAGAAATGGGACGACCTTAATATTTGCCGGAGGAAAGATTTTTATCAGCCGCATATCTCAAGAGCGCAACCCGTTTAAAAAGCGGCAAGCAAAAAACGGCACCGCCGGCATGGGCGCCGTTTTTTGGCAACCATCTTTTAATCGAAACGGATTATAATTCTAGATGAATCCCCTTTGGCCAGTTTATCAAGCCCCTCATTTATCTCATCCAAAGTAATGAAATCACTTGCCAATTCATCCACCGGCAAGCGTCCGTTTTTAAAAAGCCGGATATAATTGGGAATATCCCTTTCCGGAACGCAACTGCCAATATAAGAGCCCTTCAGCGTCCGCTCCTCGGCCGTCAGCGTTACGTACGGGAAAGAAAAATGATGCTCCGGATGCGGCAGCCCTGTCGTAACCGTTGTGCCGCCGCGCTTGGTAATCGCGTATGCCGTTTCCATCGCCGGGACCGCACCTGCCGTCTCAAAAACAGTATCCAGCCCTCCGCCGGTTGCTTCCCGTATTTTCTCAACAACATCCGGATCTTTAGAATGAAATACATCTGTTGCCCCGAACCTTTTTGCCAATGCGAATTTATTTTCATTGATGTCCACTGCTACGACATGGCTCGCCCCTGCCGATACAGCCCCGATTAAAGCGCTTAATCCGACGCCGCCCAAACCGACAACCGCCACCGTGCTGCCCAGCTTGATCCGGGCTGTATTCACAACTGCCCCGACACCTGTAATGACGGCGCATCCAAAAAGGGCAAGCTTTTCAAACGGAATGTCTTCTTCCACCTTAATCAATGAACGGCGGGACACGACAGCATATTCAGAAAAATCCGATACACCGAGATGGTGCTTTACATCTTCGCCATTTGCATGGAGCCGGATGCCGCCCCCCGGTAAAGTGCCTGCCGTATTGGACGCCGATCCCGTTTCACATAATGCAGGGCGTCCCTCTTTGCACGGCAGGCATTCACCGCAGCTTGGCACAAACACACACACAACATGGTCACCGGGTGCCAGATCCGTAACGCCTTCACCGGTTCTCACCACTTCACCGGCAGCCTCATGCCCAAGCGCCATCGGCAAAGGCCGGGGTCTGCTGCCATTTACAACAGACAAATCCGAATGGCATAAACTGGCCGCCTTCATCTTGATAAGCACCTCCCCTTGTTGCGGCTCATCCAGTTCCAATGTTTCAATTTTAATCGGCCTGCTTGCCGCATATGGCACAGCAGCCCCTGATTCCCGCAGTACAGCAGCTCTGATCTTCACTCCATCCCATCTCCTCGAAATTTCGTTTTGCAGTACACTTGAAACCATGTTTCCGGTACTCTTTTTCTATGTGGACAAACCAGGAACCTATGAAGATATATTGATCTCAAAACGAATATAAATTTATCACGCCAATGAAAAGAAAGATGAGAAAAGATGCAAGCGCAAAATACAAAGAGGTCCTCCCTAGTTTTCTTTTTTCTGTATCTTTGTTCCCCATCCAGCTGAAAAACAAAATGACGCCAATGATTGGTATGATGAATGAAATAACGCAGCACACCATTTTATCATGTTTTGTAACCGTCACATTCCCCCCTATTGAAATGTATCAAAACCATTTTAACATCCACAGCGCTCTGTTTCAAAATTTTCAAACGAGAATAGCCCATACTGATGTAAATAGATAAAAAAACGCTTCTTACAATGTAAGAAGCGTTTCACCAAAAGTTTTCCAACAAAATTTTTTGATACCGGTGGTCGGGGTCGAACCGACACTCCCGAAGGAACACGATTTTGAGTCGTGCGCGTCTGCCAATTCCGCCACACCGGCACAATATGATGGAGGCGGCAACCGGAATCGAACCGGTGATAAAGGTTTTGCAGACCTCTGCCTTACCTCTTGGCTATGCCGCCATCAATGGAGCGGAAGACGGGATTCGAACCCGCGACCCCCACCTTGGCAAGGTGATGTTCTACCACTGAACTACTTCCGCATACTGGGCCAGCTGGATTCGAACCAGCGCATGACGGAGTCAAAGTCCGTTGCCTTACCGCTTGGCTATGGCCCAATCAAATATGGGGCGGATGGTGGGAATCGAACCCACGAATGCCGGAGCCACAATCCGGTGCGTTAACCACTTCGCCACAACCGCCATCATAATGGCAGGGGCAGTAGGAATCGAACCCACACTGGAGGTTTTGGAGACCTCTGTTCTACCTTTAAACTATGCCCCTTTAAAAATGGAGGGGGACGGATTCGAACCGCCGAACCCTGAGGGAGCGGATTTACAGTCCGCCGCGTTTAGCCACTTCGCTACCCCTCCATATTGCGTGGTGCCGGCCAGAGGACTTGAACCCCCAACCTACTGATTACAAGTCAGTTGCTCTACCAATTGAGCTAGACCGGCCAATGGTGGCTCGGGACGGAATCGAACCGCCGACACAAGGATTTTCAGTCCTTTGCTCTACCGACTGAGCTACCGAGCCGCGATTATGTAAAATGCAGATGGCGGTCCCGACGGGAATCGAACCCGCGATCTCCTGCGTGACAGGCAGGCGTGATAACCGCTACACTACGGGACCTTTATATGTAAATTGCGGGAGCAGGATTTGAACCTGCGACCTTCGGGTTATGAGCCCGACGAGCTACCAGACTGCTCCACCCCGCGATGATAAAATGGTGGAGGATGACGGGATCGAACCGCCGACCCTCTGCTTGTAAGGCAGACGCTCTCCCAGCTGAGCTAATCCTCCAGTTATAATGATGACCCGTACGGGATTCGAACCCGTGTTACCGCCGTGAAAGGGCGGTGTCTTAACCGCTTGACCAACGGGCCATATGGATCATGACGGAGAGCAAGGGATTCGAACCCTTGAGACAGCTTTTAGCCGCCTACACGATTTCCAATCGTGCTCCTTCGGCCTCTCGGACAGCTCTCCATTATGGCTCCGCAGGTAGGATTCGAACCTACGACCGATCGGTTAACAGCCGATTGCTCTACCACTGAGCTACTGCGGAATACAAGCCCGGCAGCGTCCTACTCTCGCAGGGGGAGACCCCCAACTACCATCGGCGCTGGAAAGCTTAACTTCCGTGTTCGGGATGGGAACGGGTGTGACCTTTCCGCCATCGCCACCGGACCTTAATGACAAAAATCATTATAACAAACTTTTCATTGCTTATCAACAGGAATTATGTGATTCCCTGAAAACCGGATGGGAGAAAAAACTGTAAACGGAGAATGCGTTTCTGCTTCTAACTTTGAGAATTGTCCAGCTCCGGTGCCTAGCCCCTCGAGGTCGAATCACCTGACCGCCACGGAGCCAAAAGACGGCTTCATGCCGGTCAGAACATTCGCTTGTCGGGGCTAAACAAGGCACCTTCGCTTTTCGTGGTTAAGTCCTCGATCGATTAGTATCCGTCAGCT
>NZ_ALAS01000263.1 GCF_000290615.1 Heyndrickxia coagulans DSM 1 = ATCC 7050 | reverse complement strand
GTTCATGAATCACGAGAAGTTGCCTGTATTCATCTTTGCTTAAAAGAGACAGAGAGCTTTGGGAAACAAGATTTTTAATGATCTCCAGATTTCGTTTCACATATCCGAGCTGTTTGCCTACAGCTTTCCGGATTTTCCGGGCGCCAGCTTTACGTTGCTTAGCGACCGAAAGATAGTCCTTGCGGGCTCTTTTTCTGTAGGTCCGTGGCTTACGTAATTTCCCTTTGTGTGGTTCATGCAGGACATCAATGATATG
>NZ_ALAS01000262.1 GCF_000290615.1 Heyndrickxia coagulans DSM 1 = ATCC 7050 | reverse complement strand
AAAGTAGTGAACATCCCCCAGCCGTTATCATGAACGCTTTTCCCAAAGTGAAGGGCTTGAGACATCCCTTTCATGTTCAAGTCCTCAATCGCGACAGCATCAAAGTTAGGAGCTAATTCTTTTGACTTATGATGAAGAAAATTCATGCGTCGGTTCGCCACTTTCTCATGTAACTTAGCCACTACTAGTCGTTGCTTGTTCCAACGTGCAGAACCTTTCTTTCTTCGAGAAAGAATTCGTT
>NZ_ALAS01000261.1 GCF_000290615.1 Heyndrickxia coagulans DSM 1 = ATCC 7050 | reverse complement strand
TTTGAAAACCTGGAAGAAAAGAAAAAAACAGGATCATTAATTCTCTAGAGCCTCGTTCAAGGGTAATTTTTTATTTTGGCAGAGGCTCTAGGGATGTTTATCGGAGCTATCTTTTTGGGCAGACTGGCCGACAAAATCGGAAGGAAAAAAGCATTTCTTATCAATCTGGGGATTTACAGCATTTTTACCTTTTGCATTGCATTAAGTCCGAACGTTGGATTCATTATTTTATTCCGTTTTTTGGCAGGCTTGGGTCTCGGTGCACAGCCTGCGTTATGTGATGCTTATTTAAGTGAAATCATCCCGACAGCAAAGCGCGGAAAATACATTGCCTGGGCCTATACGCTTTCATTTCTCTCCATTCCGGCCGAGGGATTCCTGGCTCGCATGCTTGTTCCGTTAACACCGCTTGGAATTGAAGGATGGAGATGGATGTTTATGATCGGTTCGATTGGTGCCCTTATTGTTTTTTTAACAGCACACTTGCTGCCGGAATCCCCGAGATGGCTGGCAACGGCAGGGAAGTGGGATGAGGCGGCAGAAGTATTTAAAAAATTGGGTGGCAGTAAGACACAAGCAGAGGAATTCCGTGCAAAGGCTTCCCTGACACAGCGTGATGCCGCTCAACAGGACAGGCAAAGCAGGCCGATCTTCCAAAAAAAATGGATGAAGAATACAATCATGCTTTACATTTTCCAAATTTTCCAAACGATCGGATATTACGGGTTTGGTACACTGTCACCTCTTGTGTTAGCGCAAAAAGGTTACAATATTAGTCATTCCTTAGAGTATATTGCACTCTCGTTTATCGGCTACCCGCTTGGTGCTCTGCTTTCCGTTCCACTCATCGAAAAAATTGACAGAAAATGGCTTGTTAGTGCTTCAGCTTTTGGCATGGGCGTGTTTGGAATTTTATTTGGAATGGGGACTATTGCTTCCATGATCATTGTTTTTGGATTTATTTATACGCTGTGCAGCAATATTTTTTCAAATGCTTTTCATGTCCTGCAGGCGGAAATCTTTCCAACTGAGATCCGGGCAACGGCAACCGGTGCAGCTTATAGCGTAAGCCGGCTGATGAGCGGTTTAATGCCTTTCATTCTATTGCCAGTTTTGGAGCATCAAGGTGCAACAACAATGTTTGCGATCGTGGCGCTGGCAATGATTATTGTCATATTGGATATCTCCCTTCTGGCACCAAGAACAACCGGGCGTTCACTGGAGCATATTGAAAATGCGTATGATGATGCGCCGCCTATTCGCGCTGATGGTGTCGAAGCAACAAAATAACATGCCATATCATGCGGCGGTTACAAAAAGAGGATATTTACACCTTCAAAGGTACGGTTATTCATATCGGTAAAATCCACTTTTTCATTGGGGTTGCAAGTGAAACAAACGAACTCGCATTGGCCGGAAATTTGCTTCAAAAAGGCTGCCTTAGAAGCTTCCGGAGAAACCGGCACATGCAGGCCTACTTTCACAGCAGAAGCCCGCTTCTTCACTGTTTGATAAAAAGCCTGGTAAAAGTTTTTTTGCGTGCCGCCCCACTCCCTGAAAGCCAATTCAAACCGCCATTTTTCGACAAAAGGGCTGCCAAAGTATTGAAGGCTGTGCTGTAAAAAGGCATCCAGCTTCTTTAAATATCCGGCACTGTCTGCTGCTTCTTTCTCAACCTCCACGCGAATGAAAGGCACAAGCCCAAGCCGTTGAAAACTGTTCAACAGGGCATCCATCTGGTAAAATTGGTAAAATTGCCCGCCAATTTGATAGAGGGGGGTGTCATCGCAAAGCTGTCCGAAAACAGATTAGAAAAATAGACATAGTCAAATCCGATTTCCTCCTGGACGAGCCTCAACTCCGCCTGTACCTCTTCATGCAAAGCACATTCCAGGTTCCCGATTGCCAGTATTTTTGCACCTTTTTCGCCAGTGAACACAGGCTCCGGCGGCAGATCGATATAGACGGTGGAGACCGCCAGTTCCGTCAGCATCGTGCTTTTTTCCCGGTCCGAAATGTATTTGCTGACTTCCATGAAAAATTGGGGCGACTTCAGCAATGTGGATTTTTTCTTTCCTCGCCCTTCCTCCGTATCCGAAAGTTCGATTTGGTGAAAACGGCGATATTCGGAAGGCGTTTGCCGGTATTTTTCTTTAAAAGCTTTATTGAATGCCTTTACATTTGGGAAACCATTGTTCAGGGAAATCCGGGTAATCGGGTGGTCCGTATAAATAAGCTCGCGGACTGCCGATTTCAAACGGAGCTGTTTGATATATTGGGAGAAACTGGCACCCACTTGTTCTTTGAAATAGCGGGATAAGTAGTAAAGCGACAAATAATGACGGTTGGCGATTTGCGCGAGTGTAATCGGTTTACGGTAATTTTTCCCAATATAAGCGAGAATCTCTTTCATCCGTTCATCCTTGATGCCGGTGTGGGCATGGCGGACGAGCCGGAAAGAGGCTTTCCCCTTTTGGAAAACGTGGAACATGTTCGTAGAGAAAAGTACGTCGCATTTTAGTAAAACTTTACTAAAAAATCACTTGACATCGCGGTTAGATTGGCATATCCTTTCTTTGTAAGCGGTTTATGTTAGCGCTTTTATGATTTTCCTCTATTATTCTCGTTTGAAACTCCAAAGTTTTTAGTAAAAATTATGAAGCTTTATACAGGCAAACCCAGGCAGGAGGAGTTAAGAATGAAACAGTTGAAACAGTATTTGTCATATGCACTCGGGGCTTTTGGACATGATGCTTTTTACAGCGCTTTAAGCACCTATTTTATGATCTTTGTCACCAGCCAGCTTTTTGACAACAGCCATTCGGGATTGGGTGCGAAAATGATTGGGATTGTAACGACCATGATCGTCGTGATCCGTATCGCTGAAATCACGTTAGATCCGTTTATTGGCGGTATCATTGACAATACGGAAACGCGTTACGGAAAATTTAAACCATGGCTGTTTACCGGGGCGGCTGTAAGTTCAATCGGGCTGATTCTTATTTTTACCAATTTAGGCGGCTTAACGACAAAAAGCCCGTATCTTTATTTGATTCTATTTGGCATTATTTTTGTGATTCTTGATGTATTTTATTCTATTAAGGATATTTCTTTCTGGTCGATGCTGCCGGCTTTAACGATTGATTCGGATAAAAGGGCCAAATTCGGCACGATTTCCCGTTTCGGCTCTACGTTAGGAGCCCAGGGCGTTGTCATCGCGGTTGTACCGCTCGTTACTTTTTTCTCCCATATTTTTTCCGGTACATCAGGTGAGACGGAAACACGCGCCGGGTGGCTCGGTTTTGCAATTGTCATTGCGCTTGTCTCTTTTTTAGGGGCGATGGCCACCATTTGGGGGACGAAAGAAACAAAGAACTTGATCCGGGAAAGCGCCGAGAAGATTCGCCTTCGCGATGTGTTTAAAGTGCTCGGCAAAAATGACCAGTTAATGTGGCTGGCACTCTCTTATTTTCTTTTTGCCTTCGGGTATACGATTACAAACTCGCTTTTAATTTACTATTTTAGATATGTGTTAGGAAGACAGAGTGATTATTATTTAGTCGGCGTGATTACGGCCATCTTAGGAATGGTATCTGTTGCCCTGTTCCCGGTCATGGTGAAATGGGTGAAACGCAAAACCATTTACACCGGCGGCATTATATTCATGCTTTGCGGTTACGTGCTGTTTTTAACGGCCGGGCATCATTTAATTCCTGTTTTGGTTGCTGTTTCGCTGTACTTTTTCCCTTATCCGATGATTTTCCTGGCCGCGCTTATGACGATTACCGACAGTGTGGAATACGGACAATTAAAAATTGGGAACCGGAATGAGTCTATCACATTAGCCGTACGCCCTTTGCTTGATAAACTGGCCGGCGCCTTTTCCAACGGGATTGTCGGGATAGCGGCCGTACTTGCCGGTATGACAGGGAATGCCCTCCCGAGTGATATCTCAAGCCATGGGCTGTCCATCTTTAAACTTTTCATTTTCTTCGGCCCGATGATTTTAATTGCCATTGCAGCATTGCTCTACTTTTTCAAAATCAAGCTGTCAGAAGAAAAACACGCGCAAATTGTACAACAGCTTGAGCACAAACTAAGCACAAAGTAACAGCATAAATGTGAACGGCCGGCAGAAGTGTAAATCATGATGCTAGGAAACATTTTGAATAAGAAGTTTTATAAAATTTGCGTTAGGCAGCAACTTCAACTATCTGATTTGTTCAGTAAGCCCTAAACGAATCATGCAAAGGCCGTAATATTTCCTTTCCGCCTGTTCCTGGCAGCCTGTGGGAAAACAGGTTGCCGGCCATGGGAACAAAACGAATTTGCCCGCAGCATTCCTTTATTTCCATTTTACGCCAAGCTCATCGCTTTTCTGTTGAATTTGCCGAATTTCCTCCCTTACCGTCCGGTCGCTAATGCCCAGCCGCTCCCCGATGGCCTTCGCATTCAGAGGGCCATCCGACTTTTGTAACAACCATAATATTTGTTTTTGCCGATTCGAAATCAAGGCTTTTATTCCCCTTTCACTGCCCTGCTGTCCATTCATTTTTATAGAACGATATACGAAAAAGGGTGCTTCCGCCGTTTCGAAGCATCCTCTTTTGGAAAACTTTTTTTGCAAATATGTTTGCCTCTTGCCTATCCCGCAAAGACTTCACCTCGCGTGTGATCTTTCTTTCATTAACGGGAAGGCAAAGCAGAGGCCGATGATAAAAAATAACGCCGCAATTTCAAAAACAGCCGTCACCGACAGCCATACTTTCACCAGGCCGGCAAGGCTCATCGTGATCACCATTGCCCCCGTGAAAAGCGGGTAAAGCGTGCCGTTCACCCTGCCAATATAGTCCGATTCCGTATTTTGTAAAACCATTGTGCTGATCCCGATTTGAATGCTTGGCAAGAACAGGCCGGAAACCAGCTCCGCAGCAAGCGTCAGCCAAAGAGAAGTTGACGCGCCGATCACCGCAAGCCCGAGGGCATTCGCGAGCAGTCCGGTAACGAGCAACTTAAGCGGGGAAGTGGATCTTGAAAAAAACATTGAAAACGCGCCGCCTGCAATCATGCCGATCCCGTTTACCATCACGAGCCACTGGAGGTATTCTTTCGGAAGGCCGAGACGATCGGTTACAAGAAAAATATTCATTGGCTGAATGAAACCAACGCCGAGCCCGGCAGTAAGAAATCCGCAGCCAAGCAGCCTGAGCTCCTTCTTTGCAAGCACATAACGAACCCCGCTTTTCATTTCCTGGAAAATATTTGTCATATTTTTGGCCTTTTTTACTTTTTCATCGCGCGGAATAAAAGACAAGGTCGCTGCGGAGAGCAGGAAGGCCACCCCGGTAATGGTTATCGAAAGATCAATTCCTAACCTTTGATAAGCAAATGTGCCGATCACCGGGCCGAAAATCATGAACACGGCATAAATCGTCTGGTACACCGCCATCCCCTGCTGAATCAGGCTTTCTTCCAGATGCATTTTGAACAGCTTTAATCCCGACGGCTGCGAAAATTGCGATAAAGTGGAAGAAACGAGCATGGCAAAAAAGATCACCTGCCACGAACCAAATATAAGCGCACCGATCACGGCAAAAACCGAGGCGGCACTAAGCAAATCGCACCAGATCATCGTTTTCTTTGGCTGCCACCGGTCCGCATATGCCCCGCCGATAAAACTAAAGATGAAAATTGGCAAATAGTCTGCGACTGAAATCATCGATACCGCAAGCGGATTTCCGTTCGTTTTATCTGTAACAAACAACAGTACGGCAAAATTCCGTACCCAGATCCCGGCTTGCAAAAATAATTCCGATAAGAAAATCATCCGGACAAACCGGTTAGTTAGCAGTTCTCTCAAATTTTATATCCTCCTTCAATAAAGTTCAATTATCTCTCATTTACTCGCATATTCTCCAAATTTCATAGGTATTTGATTTACACCTAATCGTTGTCAC
>NZ_ALAS01000260.1 GCF_000290615.1 Heyndrickxia coagulans DSM 1 = ATCC 7050 | reverse complement strand
CATTGAAGCGGTTTAAAAAAGTGTATGCCCATTTTGACCGGGTAGTGGTGGGGTCTGAAAAAATGAAGCATATTTTTATGAGGGCTTTCGGGCTTCCTCCTGAAAATTTTCTTTGCACAGGCATACCACGGACCGATCTTTTTTTTGACCAAAACAGGATCCGGGACATAAAGAAGAAGCTGTACAAACAGTATCCTGCCTTTCAAAAGAAAAAAGTGATCTTGTATGCCCCGACTTTCAGGGACCCGCATCCGGACCAGTTTGAAGTGCCGCTTGATTGGGGCCGGCTTTATGATGAACTGAAGGATGAGTATATTTTTGCGGTGAAATTTCATCCGGCTGTAAACAAAGGGGCAGGGCTGCTGCAGTATCCTGATTTTGTG
>NZ_ALAS01000259.1 GCF_000290615.1 Heyndrickxia coagulans DSM 1 = ATCC 7050 | reverse complement strand
GTCTTACAGGCAGGTTGCCCACGTGTTACTCACCCGTCCGCCGCTAACCTTTTAAAAGCAAGCTTTTAAAAGGTCCGCACGACTTGCATGTATTAGGCACGCCGCCAGCGTTCGTCCTGAGCCAGGATCAAACTCTCAGTAAAGATGTTTGATAAAAGCTCAAAAAGAATTTGACGTTTCGTTTTGTCCAGTTTTCAAGGAACAATC
>NZ_ALAS01000258.1 GCF_000290615.1 Heyndrickxia coagulans DSM 1 = ATCC 7050 | reverse complement strand
GTGAAGCACGGTAGCCGAAAGTGTACAAAAAGAGTGTCTTGGAATACCCGATATTTAAACCTTGTCGAGAAAAACTTGACACATACAAAAGATTAAAAAATATGTACAAGCAAGTGAAATGTTAGTATAATTAAATTCGAAAAGTCACTCGCTTTTCAGAAAAATAAAAAAGGGTGGTTAGCTGATGAAGAAGTCAAAATTTTATGTGTTTATGATGCTGGCTTTTGCTCTGTCGCTCGTCCTCGGCGCATGCGGCGGCGGAAGCAAAAACAGCAGTTCAGGCTCAAGCGGCGGCTCATCCAAAACCAAGCAAGTGCTGAATATGGATGAATCGGCTGAACTTCCGACAGGGGATCCGACACTTGCAACGGATGTGGCAAGCTTTACCGTTTTCGGTAATACAATGGAAGGCCTTTATGTCGTTGGGAAAAACGATGAGCTGAAGCTCGGGATTGCGAAAGCAGAACCGACAGTCAGCAAAGACGGCAAAACGTATACGTTTAAGCTCCGCGAAGACGCGAAATGGTCCAACGGCGATCCGGTTACGGCAAAAGACTTTGTTTACTCCTGGCAAAGGGCCGTGAATCCGAAGACAGGCTCACAATATGCCTATATTTTCGGAGGTGTCATTAAAAACGCCTCAGATATCATTGCCGGCAAAAAAGATCCAAGCACTTTAGGGGTAAAAGCGGTTGATGACCACACATTGCAAGTCCAGCTTGAAAAACCGGTCCCTTACTTAAAATCATTGCTGGCTTTCGGCACGTATCTGCCGCTCAACCAAAAATTTGTTGAGTCAAAAGGCAGCAAGTTCGGGACAAATAGCGACAATATGTTGTTCAACGGCCCGTTCGTGTTGAAAGACTGGAACGGCACAGGCCTGACATGGAAATACGTGAAAAACCCGAATTACTATGACAAGAAACATGTGAAACTGAAACAGATCAATGTCCAGGTTGTGAAATCGCCAAGTACCGGGGTCAACTTGTACAATACGGGCAAAATCGACCGGACTGTTTTGAATGCTGAATACGCGAAACAATATAAAAACAACAAAGAAGCTGTGACAGTTCCGGAATCAACTGTTTTCTACTTCAAATACAATGAAGTCAGAAACGGAAAGAAAACCGCTCTGGCAAACAAAAATATCCGGATGGCGCTTTCAATGGCTTATGATAGAAAAGCATTTGTTAATACAGTGCTATCTAACGGGTCTTTCCCTGCAAACGGCTTAGTACCAAAAGACTTTGCAAAAGATCCGAAAAATGGCAAAGATTTCCGTACGGAATCCGGTTCTTACCTCCAGTATAATCCTGCAGAGGCAAAGAAATATTGGGAAAAGGGCTTGAAAGAATTAGGTACAAAATCATTGTCATTTGAAATTTTATCTGATGATACCGATACGGCTAAATCAACACTGGAATTCATGCAGAACCAGCTTGAAAAGAACTTGCCTGGTTTAAAAGTGACATTGAAAAATGTACCATTCAAAAACCGCCTGCAGTTGGATACTAACCAGGACTACGATATTCAAGTTTCAGCATGGGGACCGGACTATAAAGACCCGATGACATTCCTCGACTTGTTTGTCACAAACGGGGATAACAACAATTCCGGCTACTCGAATAAAGAATACGATAAGCTGATTGATGAAGCGAAGAACAAATACGGCAATGATCCGGAAAAACGTTGGCAAATCATGCTGCAAGCTGAAAAAATCCTGATGGACGATGCGGCAATCGGGCCGATTTATCAACGTGCTACATTACGCCTTGTTAAACCGTATGTAAAAGGAATCGAATACCATATATTCGGGCCGGATTACACATTTAAAGATGCATATGTGCAAAAGTAAGAAAACTGCATGACTTCAATTAAAAAGGTAAAAGAGAGTATTTTCTTTCCGAAATACTCTCTTTTCACCGTTAAGCGGATTTTTATGTGAAAAATTTAAACATTCCTTTTCTTTGGGAGGTGTCACGTGTGACGAAGTATATTGTGCAAAGGATTATTTATTTGTGCATTACCTTATTTATTATTGCTTCTTTTACGTTTTTCCTGATGAAATTTTTGCCGGGGACCCCGTTCCGGAACCAGCAAAAATTATCACCGGAACAGGTCCATATCCTGAACCAGAAATATGGGCTGAATGAATCTTTGCCTGTCCAGTATAAAAACTATATGGTGAATTTGCTGAAAGGGGATCTCGGTGTTTCTTTCCAGTTTGACAACCAGCCGGTTACGCAGCTGATTGTGGAAAGGATGGGACCGTCCTTGCAGTTAGGGATTCAGGCCATGATTGTCGGCACGTTAATTGGCATATTACTAGGCGTACTGGCGGCAATGTTTCAAAACACATGGATTGACTACGGAAGCACATTTCTTTCGGTCCTCGGTATATCCATTCCCTCGTTTGTATTTGCCGCAGTCCTGCAATATGTGATAGGCGCGAAACTGCAATGGCTGCCGGTTGCAGCTTGGGATGGGTTCGCCTCTTCCATATTGCCCACCATTGCGCTCGCTATTTTTCCGGTTGCAACAGCTGCACGGTTTATGAGAACGGAGCTGATTGAAGTGTTCGGTTCCGATTACATTACGCTGGCGAGAGCAAAAGGGAATTCTTACGGGCAAATCGCCTTTAAGCACGCGATCCGGAACGCGCTGATTCCGCTTATTACGGTGCTTGGGCCGCTTGCCGTTAACTTGATGACCGGATCGATGGTTGTGGAACAAATTTTTGCTGTTCCCGGGATTGGCGAACAATTTGTTAAATCCATTCAAATGAATGATTACCCGATTATTATGGGGACAACCCTCTTTTTTTCATTCCTGTTAGTCCTGATTACATTAGTTGTCGACATTTTATACGGTATCATTGATCCGAGAATTCGATTGGCCGGGGGGAATAAATCATGAACAACAACATAGAGGCATTGCCGAAAGAATTATTTGAACCCGCAGCGCCGGATCGCGACCAAAGTGAATTGATTGCCAAACCGCAACTGTCCTTTATGCAGGATGCATGGATGCGCATCCGCAAAAACAAAGGCGCAGTTGTCAGTTTGTTTATTATCATTATTTTAATTCTGATGGCGATCATCGGGCCGCATCTTTCCAAATCGGGCCCGTATGAACAAAATTCATCAAGGGCAAATTTGCCACCAAGAATTCCTGTGATTGAGAAGCTCGGCATTTTTGACGGGTCCCAGACGGTTGGCGGGCAAAAAGTGAACATGTACGAACAAAACCATATTAAAACGTATTACTGGTTCGGCACGGATGCTCTCGGCCGCGACTTGTTTGCAAGGGCATGGCAGGGGACGAGAATTTCCTTATATATCGCCTTCCTTGCGGCGTTGATCGATATGATCATCGGCGTTTCTTACGGCCTCATATCCGGATATAAAGGCGGGCAGGTCGATAACGTGATGCAGCGGATTATTGAAGTTTTGTCCGGCATCCCGAACTTGATTGTCGTTATCTTAATGCTGCTGATTTTCAAACCGGGGATCCTTTCCATCACGATTGCCATGGTGATCACCGGCTGGCTGAATATGGCGCGGGTCGTCCGCGGCCAGGTGTTAAAGCTGAAAAATATGGAGTACGTATTGGCAGCAAAGACACTTGGCGCTTCGAACATGCGGATTTTATTTAAACATCTGCTCCCGAATTTAACCGGGGTGATTATTATCAATACAATGTTCACCATTCCAAGTGCGATTTTCTTCGAAGCCTTTTTAAGTTTCATCGGGATCGGGCTCCAGTCCCCGGCTGCATCGCTTGGGACATTGATTGAAGACGGTTATAAGACATTCCAGTTCCTGCCGTATTTGATGGCAGTGCCGGGCACGATTATTTGTCTGCTGCTCGTCGCCTTCAACCTGCTGGCAGACGGTTTGCGTGATGCATTTGACCCGAAAATGCGCGATTAAGAAATGAGGTGAAGCCGAATGGAAAAGATTTTGCAAGTGAAAGACCTGAATATATCCTTTCACACTTTTGC
This sequence comes from Heyndrickxia coagulans DSM 1 = ATCC 7050, assembly GCF_000290615.1. Classification (GTDB taxonomy): domain Bacteria; phylum Bacillota; class Bacilli; order Bacillales; family Bacillaceae_C; genus Weizmannia; species Weizmannia coagulans. The sequence goes on along the minus strand of NZ_ALAS01000258.1, from coordinate 52,169 downwards.
CGGTGAAGTAAAAGCGATCCGCGGTGTGAGTTTTGATTTATATAAAGGGGAAACATTGGCCATCGTAGGGGAATCCGGTTCAGGAAAATCGGTGACGACGAAATCGATTATGCGGCTGTTGCCTCCGAACAATTCGGAAATCAAGTCGGGGCAAATCCTGTTCGGCGACGTCGACATTGCCAAAGCGTCAGAAAGAAAGATGCAGTCGATCCGCGGGAAAGAGATTTCGATGATTTTCCAGGATCCGATGACTTCTTTAAATCCGACCATGACAATCGGGAAGCAGATTATGGAGCCGCTTTTGAAACACCAGAAAATGCATAAAAATGAAGCGAAAAAACGCGCAATCGAACTGTTAAAACTGGTCGGCATCCCGAATGCGGAGATCCGTATCAAACAGTATCCCCACCAGTTTTCCGGCGGGATGCGGCAAAGGGTCGTCATTGCCATTGCCTTGGCGTGCAACCCGAAAATTTTAATTGCGGATGAACCGACAACGGCGCTTGATGTTACGATTCAGGCGCAAATTCTGGAACTGATGAAAAAACTGCAGTCCAAAATTGATACCTCCATTATTTTTATTACGCACGATTTGGGCGTGGTTGCCAATGTGGCAGACCGTGTTGCCGTCATGTACGGCGGGAAAATTGTCGAAATCGGAACAGTGGATGAAATTTTTTATAATCCAAAACATCCGTATACATGGGGGCTGATTAGTTCGATGCCGAGCCTCGATGTCAAGGATGAAGAACTGTACGCGATACCGGGCACCCCTCCGGATTTATTGAACCCGCCAAAAGGGGATGCCTTTGCGCCGCGCAATCCGTACGCACTTAAAATCGATTTGGAGCAGGAGCCGCCGATGTTTAAAGTGTCGGATACGCATTATGCCGCAACATGGCTTCTGCATCCGGACGCCCCAAAAGTGGAGCCGCCGGAAGCCGTGAAAAAGCGGATGTACAAGTTTAAAGGGAACGTGCGCCCGGTACCGGCTGAGGAGGGGAAGTAAAATGGCAGTGAAAGAAAAACTGATCGAAGTCAAACATTTAAAACAATATTTCAATGTTGGAAGGGCAAATGAAGTCCGTGCTGTCGATGATCTCACATTTGATATTTACAAAGGCGAAACCCTCGGGCTTGTCGGCGAATCCGGCTGCGGCAAATCGACAACCGGGCGGACGATTATCCGCCTTTACAATGCAACGGCAGGGGAAGTTTTGTATGGCGGCAAAAATGTCCATGACAAAATGTCCCATAAAGAGCTGAAACAGTTCCGCCGGAAAATGCAAATGATTTTCCAGGATCCGTATGCTTCGCTCAATCCGCGCTTGAAAGTGGCCGATGTCATTGCGGAAGGAATTGATATCCACGGGCTTGCAAAATCAAATGAAGAACGGATGCACCGGGTTTATGAACTGCTGGAAACGGTCGGCTTAAGCAAAGAACACGCCAACCGTTATCCGCACGAATTCTCGGGCGGGCAGCGGCAGCGGATCGGGATCGCCAGGGCACTTGCGGTCGATCCTGAATTTATTATTGCTGACGAACCGATTTCAGCGCTGGACGTCTCAATTCAGGCGCAAGTTGTGAACCTGTTGAAAAAACTGCAGAAAGAACATCATTTAACGTATCTGTTCATTGCCCACGATTTGTCGATGGTGAAATATATCAGCGACCGGATCGGCGTCATGTATTTCGGCAAGCTTGTGGAACTGGCCGATGCCGATGATTTGTATAACCATCCGCTTCATCCGTACACGCAGTCCTTGCTATCCGCCATCCCGCTTCCGGACCCTGACTATGAACGGACACGGCAACGGAAAATTTACGACCCGTCCGTCCATCAATATAAGGAAGGCGAAGAAGTAAAAATGCGCGAAGTGGCGCCGCACCATTTTGTCTACTGTTCGGAAAGGGAACTCGAGCAGTACAAAAAAGCTTATAATGGCTGACCATTCTCAAGTGGGAAGAAGAACGCATGCCGGTTGAAGTGCGTTCTTCTTTTCGCTTTTTTATAAAAAAATGAAGAATAAGGGTTTAAATAGAGAGAATTGGGGAAAAAGAAGACTATTAAACCGGGGAAAAATACAACAAACTATTTTTCAAAAAAATATATTCAATAACGCGGATATAGTGTATAATACATAATAGAGATTGTTTGATTAAACTTATTTTAATGTGAGAATCAAATGGGAATCCAAATATAAAAATTTAGGAGTGTGAATGCTAGATGGTCACATTATACACTTCACCAAGTTGCACATCATGCAGAAAAGCACGGAACTGGCTTGAAGAAAACCATATTGAGTATAAAGAACGCAACATTTTTTCTGAACCGCTTTCACTGGATGAAATTAAAGGGATATTGCGGATGACGGAAGACGGGACGGACGAAATTATTTCCACCCGTTCGAAAACATTCCAAAAATTAAACGTTGATCTGGATGCCCTGCCGCTGCAGGAATTATACACTTTGATCCAGCAAAACCCCGGTTTATTAAGACGGCCGATTATCGTGGACGAAAAACGGCTGCAGGTCGGCTATAATGAAGATGAAATCCGCCGCTTCCTGCCGCGGAAAGTGCGGACATTCCAGCTCAGGGAAGCACAAAGGCTTGTGAATTGACAACTTTTATCATTTCTTTTGCCGGATGCCTTTCATACGAATCCTAAACCGGCAAATCACCTCCCAGGTTCCGGCCCGGGAGGTTTTCTTCACCTTTTTGTCATAAAATTGTCAAATAATGAATATGTATTTAGAAAATTTTGTCTTGAATTTCTGCAGCAAATCGGATACAATACAAAAAAGATGCAAATGATCTTTTTTTGCCGGATGTTTAAGAAATGGGCCGGCGTGGAATTTTAAAAAGGAAAGTTTTTTTATTTCCATTTGCCAGTATTTTATCATAAAATAAAAGTACAAGGTTACCTATACCTGAATGGGGGAACATGTCCCTTCACTACACCTGCAAGAAGGGAGAGCTGATGTATGGAAATCGAAAGAATCAATGAGAACACGGTGAAGTTTTATATTTCGTACGTTGATATAGAGAAACGCGGGTTTAATCGTGAAGAAATCTGGTATGATCGGGAAAGAAGCGAAGAATTGTTCTGGGAAATGATGGATGAGATTCACACGGATGACGATGTATTTGACCCGGAAGGCCCGCTTTGGATACAGGTGCAGGCGCTCGAAAAAGGGCTAGAAGTGCTTGTCACAAAAGCGCAGTTGTCGAAAGACGGACAGCGTTTTGAGCTGCCGATTCCGGACGAAAAGCTGAAAGAACTGCCAATCGGCGACCAGCTTGAAGAATTCTTCAGTGAGAACTTCCAAACGCCGATGCAGCAGGTTTTCACGGACGGCGATCCGCTCGAACAGGTCTTGTATTTCAAGGACTTTGAAGATTTGCTGGCGCTGGCCAAAAACGTTCGGATGGAAGACGTCAGCACGAAGCTGTACGCCTTTGAAGGCAAATATTATCTGTATGTCCGCTTCCCGGAAGAGGAAACGGAAGAAGCCAATGACTTTAAGTTAAGCCAGCTGCTGGAGTATTCCGACCTTTCCTCTGTCACAAGCCACCGTCTCCTGGAATACGGAAAGCTGATCATTAACAGCAATGTATTTGCGAAATTAAACTCGTACTTTTAATCGATAAAAAATCGGTGCCGCAAACGCATCGATTTTTTTGTTTATCCGGAAAAATGCCGTCCGGGCAAACAGGATTTTTCGCCCCGAGCGGTGAATGTATTCAATACGGCTGTGCATTGCGTTTATACAGCGGTTGCCATAAGGGCCCGGAGATGCAGGCCGGCCAATATGGGGCTTGCAGAGAGGCCGGCAACTGCATACGGCCGAATGCCGCCGGCCCAACAAAAGCGGGGATGGTGTTTAAAACGGGCCCCGATACGTTAAAAAAGGAGAGGATGCTGTTGCTTTCTGCGCTGAACGAGCGGGGGGAGCTGATCATGCTGACGGAACGCTTTACAAGATTGAATCTCCAGCAGTTAAAAAACTCCCATACGTTTTACTGCCGGGATTGCCGTGAACCCCTCATTTTAAAAATTGGCAGCCATGTCACCCCCCATTTTTCCCATTACCGCCATTCCACTTGTGCCACATTTTCCGAACCGGAAAGCCCGATGCATTTGCAAGGCAAGAAAGACCTGTTTTTATGGTTGAGGGGGCAGGGCCTCGATGTTTCCCTCGAACAATATTTTCCTTCTATCCGGCAAAGGGCGGATCTTGTGGTGCGCAAATACCGGCAGCTTTTTGCCATTGAATACCAGTGTTCCCCGATCCCGTTCGGGCGGCTGATGGAGAGGACGGCAGGGTACAGGCGCCTCGGCATTTTGCCTGTTTGGATACTGGGCGGCATGCCTTTCCGGTCCCCAGGGAAAGAGGCGGAAAGAGTGTACCGTTGCAGTGATTTTCAATTGTCTTTTTTGCGCCATACCCGGCACCACTTTTATTTATTCAGCTACGCTCCCGGCAAAAGAAAGGTCTGCCTCTTGTCCCACATGATGCCCGTATCTGCCAAAACATTCCGCGCATGTTACGCGGAAAAGCCGTTGTCTGCCTTTTCTTTTCCGTTTACAGATGATCAGTTTTCACTTGTTTCCGCCCCTGTTCCGCTCCCTGAATGGTTTGCGGAAAGGCGGCGCTGGATCGGCCTGAAGATCCAGTTTGGAAAAGCCTTTCAAGACCCGTTTTTGCGGCACGTTTATGAAGCGGGAATGCACCCTGTGTCCCTGCCGCCGTTTATCGGCCTGCCGCTTTTGCACATGGCCGCCTGTAAACAGCACCCGGTCGAGTGGCAATTTTATGTATGGCTGGATGCCCTTTTCGCATTGCGGACAAATGCGGCGGTTTCACTGGATGAACTGCTGCGGCTGTTTACGGTGAGGATGGAAAAAAAGGAAATTGAATTCAGAAAATCACCGTATGTGCGCGAAAGGAACGCGGCAAAGGCGATGATTTATGAGTATGCGCAGCTGCTCGTACAATTGGGGCTCTGGTCAAAAGGAAAAGCAGGTTACCATATGAATAAAAATGTTTTTGCGCCAAAAAATACAGAAGAACTTGAACATATGGAGCGCCATCTGTCGTCAGCATTGCGGGCGGATGTTTCAAATGGGAAAGCGGAACAGTAGCGGGATTGGGGGAGTTACGCTAAAATGAAAAAAGAAGGAATTTTTTGAGAAGAATGGAGGAAAATTGATGGAAAACGGGAAAAAAGTACACGCGTTGCCAAGCCGGAACGAGGTCCCTGACGAATTAACTTGGAGGCTTGAGGATATTTTTCCGAGTGACGATGACTGGAATAAAGAATATGAAGCAGTAAAAGAAAAGCTGTCCGGTGCCGCTTCTTATCAGGGGAAACTTGGCGAAAGCGCGGAACAGCTTTATCATGCGCTAAAGTTCCAGGATGAAGTGACGGAAAGGTTCGGCAAGCTGTATACATACGCGCATATGCGTTATGACCAGGACACAACGAATGCCTTTTACCAGGGGATGGACAGCAAAGCGAAAAGCCTTGCCGCCCAGGTTGGGAGCGCGTTTGCGTTTGTGGTGCCGGAAATTCTGTCGATTGAGGAAGCGAAACTGAACCAATTCCTGGAAGCTTATGTGCCGCTTCAGCTGTACCGGCATGCATTGGAAGAAATTAATGAAATGCGCCCGCATATTTTATCTAAGGAAGAAGAAGCATTGCTCGCACAGGTTTCGGAAGTGCTGAATACTTCCAGCACCACTTTCGGCATGCTCAACAATGCAGACCTTGAGTTCCCGACAGTAATCGATGAAAACGGCAATGAAGTGCAGATCACGCACGGCCGCTTTACACGCCTGCTGGAAAGCAAAGACCGCCGCGTGCGCAAAGAGGCATTCCAAAAATTGTACGCGACCTACAAAAAATTCACCAACACGTTTGCGAGCACGCTCAGCGGCCAGGTGAAAAAGAACAATGTTGTAGCGCAAATCCGCCATTACCATTCGGCGCGTGAAGCTGCCCTTGCGGCAAACCACATTCCGGAAAAAGTGTACGACCAGCTCGTGGAGACGGTGAACCGAAATCTCGGTTTGCTGCAGCGGTATGTTGCTTTGCGCAAAAAAGTGCTGCAGCTTGATGAAGTGCATATGTACGATCTGTATACGCCGCTTGTCCAGGACGCCGATATGGAAGTGACATATGAAAAGGCGAAAGAGATCGTGCTTGACGGACTCCATCCGCTCGGCGGGGAATACCAGGGCATTTTACAGCAGGCGTTTGAAAACCGCTGGATTGACGTGGTGGAAAACAAAGGCAAGCGGAGCGGGGCCTATTCTTCGGGCGCTTACGGGACCAATCCGTACATTTTGCTGAACTGGCAGGACAATATTGACAATGTGTTCACCCTCGCGCATGAGCTCGGCCACAGCGTCCACAGCTATTACACGCGGAAGAACCAGCCGTATCCGTACGGGGATTATTCCATTTTTGTGGCGGAAGTGGCTTCCACGTGCAATGAGGCGCTGTTGAACGATTATTTGTTAAAAACGATCAAAGACGAGAAACAGCGGATTTACTTATTGAATCATTATCTGGAAGGTTTCCGCGGGACGGTCTTCCGCCAGACGATGTTTGCCGAATTTGAGCATCTGATCCATCAAAAAGCGCAACATGGCGAAGCGCTGACAGCGGAACTTTTGACAGATGAGTATTATAAGCTGAACCAAAAATACTTTGGCACGGATATCGCCATCGATCAGGAAATCGGGCTTGAGTGGGCACGCATTCCGCATTTTTATTACGATTATTATGTATATCAGTATGCGACCGGCTTCAGCGCCGCGACCGCGTTAAGCAAACAAATCCTCGAAGAAGGGGAACCGGCTGTCAAACGCTACATCGGCTATTTAAGCGCCGGCAGCTCGGAATATCCGATTGAAGTATTGAAAAAAGCAGGCGTCGATATGGCGTCGCCCCAGCCGGTCGAAGATGCGTTAAAAGTATTTGAAGAAAAATTAACGGAAATGGAAAACTTGCTCGGATAAAGAAACAGCGGCGGAATTTTTCCGCCGCTGTTTGACGTATGGGGCCTTTTTTCGAAAGAAGCCAGCGGAAATTTTGCACTGTTTCCGCCGTATGTTTTGAAAAAAGTTGGCGAGTATGGAAAATTTATTTGCCGGCATTCTAAGAACGGGGCTGCCTTTCATATGATAGGCGGGTGGCGGTACAGTTTCTGCGCCGGATGGTGTGCTTTGAAAAAGTGAGGATATGGAAAATTTGCTTGCTGGATAAAAGAATGGCGGCGCCATTACGATTATGGGTCGATTAAATGGCGGCAGCACTGTTTCCGCCGCCGCATGGCTGTAGGGGACCGGAAATAAATGAAAATGGGACACTTTTTATAGATGTAGGCCCGCAGCGCTGTTTTTTAAGCCACTACAAGTGGCGCCTGTTGTTAAATCCTTTAAAACGGTTGCGGCGGTTAACATGCAAAAGCAGCGCGAAGATGGCCGCGAACAAAAGCGGGGACGTGAGAAAAAGGGGGAGAAGCTTCATCAGCCCGAGCAGATTCAGGCAGAACAAAGCGAAGAAACCGGCGGCAAGGGCCGTAAGTTTGCATTTTTTCATATCCAGTCTCCTTTCATCAAGTTTATACAGGTTCAGTGCTATTTTATGAACAGGCTGCCGCGGTATGCAAAATTTAAATTTGACAGATATGTGAACACTTTAACAAGTACTTGCATTCCGTATAGGGGGGTGCTATTATATAGATGTGAAGTTGATCACAAGCAAACATACCCCTTTGTTTGACCGTGAAAAATTTCTCCCATCCCCTTTGTTCGTGTTGAAAGAGGCCTTGCAAACGCAAGGCCTCTTTCCTATTTTTACATATAAAAATCCCCTGCCAGAGACAAGGGTCAGTTGATATATTTCCAGAATGAGCCGTGCTTTCCTTCGATTTTCCGAACCTTTTGCTGAAGAACGAGCTTTTTCAATTCTTTTTCGGCTTCATGGACCGGCATATCGTACACCACCGCAATTTCCTTTGATGCCACAAACCCGAAATACTTCAGAAATTCCTCCAATGGGGGAAGCGGCAATGGGGAAGGATCTTTGCCCAGCATCTCCTGAAGGACTTGTACGTAAATATCATAGGAATAAAGTCCGGAAATTTTTAATCCTTCATCTTCAATATGTTCATTAAAGAAAACAAGCGACGGGCTTTCAGTTACTTCCATTTCCGAAGTAATTTTCAAATCGCACTGAAAAGCCTTCGCTGCGCTTTCGGAATGGATGTCTTGCAAAAATTCGTCCACATCGAGGGAAGCGCCTTTTGCACAATCCACTAAAATTTGGATATCCGATATGTTTCGTTTTTCAAGAAAGACGAGTTCCTGCACTTTCCGCAAAAAGCGCAACCCCTGTTTTTTTCCTTGCAGTTCGGCCGCTTTTATTGCAATCGACACGATATAAGGCGACGTAATCGGGTTTTCGATCCATAAACTGCCGTCGCAGGACATGCCAGTGCGGCTCGCCGTTTTTTCCCAGTAATCCGCAACGGCTTCCCGTTTTTTCGGAATGTCGTTCAGATTGGATAATTTTCCGATCAGTACATGGCGGAGGCGGAAATAGACGCCGTACTCGAGGCGCAACTTTTTTAAAACCGGTTCCAGCGCCCAGCATTCCGGGCAAAGCGGATCGATAAAAACATAGATTTCCAGCGGCTTTTTTGAAAAACAGCTGGAATGTTTCATCAAATCAATCATATTTTTCAATTTGCGTCACCTGGCACATCATCCGAAGTATTGACCATATGCTGTGCGGTCAGGACAAGCCTTTGAAAAAAGAAGTCGCGGAATTCGCCGTCAATCCCTGTTTCGTCCATTGCGGCGCTCATGCAGGACAGCCATGCCTTTGCACGTTTAGGCGTGATTTCATGAGGAAGGTGCCGTGCCCGCAGCATCGGATGCCCGTGCTCTTCCGTGTACAACGGGGGGCCGCCCAAAAACTGCGTTAAAAACTGCTTCTGCTTCCTGGCAACTTCCGTTAAATCATCAGGAAAAATCGGGATTAAATCCGGATGTTTAGCGACCCGCTTGTAAAATGCATCAACAAGCTGGCCAAGTTTTTCTCCCCCAATGATCTCATATGGCACAGTTTTCTTTTCCACCATAGAATAACTGCTCCTTTATCTCGTTTTTATCTTGCGTATATTTGAAATCGACGGAAAGGTTTGCTCATTAAAATTTTTGTCGACATATCTGCCATTTGTTTTTTATTTTATCAAGGGGGCCGCAATAACTCAAACAATCCGCTTTATTGGCAAACTTTCATAACTTCCTAAGACTTGTGGAAACAGGCGTTAGTTATAATATTCATTTGGAAAACCTGCGCGATCGGCTTGATGAAAGACAAATCATAAGGCTGTATACGTGGTAATGTCCTTCACCGGGTCGATGAAGGACAAAACATGCGCCGCCAAACATTGAAATGTCCTTCATAAGGCAGGTGAAAGACAAAAAAGTGGAGCCTTGACCGGGCAATGCCCCTCATCAGCTTCAGAAATTTCCCCGTAAAAAAATGCCGCACAGGGCGGCGGGTTTCAATCGTTATGCCAAATGATTCATAATCGATGAGACGTATTGCTGTGTTTCTTTGAATGGCGGAATACCGCCGTACCGGTCGACATTGCCGGGGCCTGCATTATAGGCGGCCAATGCAAGCCGGGCATTGTTATCGTATTTTCCCAGCAAAGATTTTAAATACTTTGTGCCGGCGTCCACGTTTTGTTCCGGGTCAAGTACATTGCTTACACCGAGCGAGGCCGCTGTTTCCGGCATCAGCTGCATCAAGCCTGCTGCGCCAGCCGGACTGACTGCATCCGGACGATAACCGGATTCCTGTTTGATGACAGCTTGAATGAGCTTTTCCGGGACACCGTATTTTGCGGATGCTTGCTGGATCGCCTGGCTGATTTTCGCCGGGATTCCGCCACTGACGGAAGCGGCTGTTGTCTGCGTGCTTTCTGAAGCTGAGCTTTGGGCAGAAGCCGAAAGGGCCGCGGTCCCTGTCTGCGCCGCAGCTGGCGTTTCCTTACCCGACAGCGTGCCGAATCCCGTTGAGGCGGGCAATGCGTCAAGCGCCGGATTTTCCCCCGTTAAAGAAGAAAATGGATTGAACGCCAGGTTGAAAGCTGCTGCCAGGGCCGATAACGATCCGGACGCGTCTTTACCGCTTCCGCCAGAAGCCGTTGCATTTTCCATAAAGCTTGACAGCATCTCCTGAAAAAGAGAGGTGCTGTTGCCCGTTTGAGCAGCATTGCTGCCGGGAGAAAGCGACTGCAGCGCCTCCAGTTCCATCAAAAACGCGATTTGGCTGATTGTACTCATCTCTCATTGCTCCTTTTTGCCTCATAGAAGCGGAGAACCTTGTTTTTTGCCGGATGGTGCGGGATGCCGTATGTTTCCAGCAATTTTAAAAATTGTTTTGTGCCTGTTTCCAGTTCACTTACTTCATATTCTATCTCAAAATCTTCCTTGTTTAAATAAAAATTATGGTCAAACACGAGCAGCCCGCCTTCATATGCAATTTCAGCCCGCTTCGTTACAAGCTTTCCAAAATACACCAATTTACTTGGTGCCACCTGCAGTTCCATTAATTTTTCCATGACTTCGCCTTCCGGAAACCAGCCCTCGTTTTTGAGCTTTTGAAAAACTTTTTCGCCGATCATCTGGCTTGTTTCCAGCAGCCCGGTTTTTTCCGGCGTTTTCAGGGTGAGCTGGAAGCGTCCTGTCTTTTTCCGGACACGCAGGGCCGATTTTCTACGCTTTAAAGCAAAATCAGGCGTATCAAAATAAAAGTTTTTCTGCTGTTTAAAATCATGTTCCGCGATGCCAAAAGCCCGGGCAAGGCGGCAGAAATCACAGCGGGTGACCATATTTTTACATTCAATTTCAATTTCTTTGCTCATGATAAGCCCTCACTTCCATCATCATTATACTAAAGCGAATCCTTTCCTTAAAGTGTCTATTCTCTGTGGAGATATGGTAAAATAAAATGGGATTGAAACTTGTTCTCCGATGGGAAGGAGAGGGAGGGAAAACGGATTGCGAAAGATTATTGAACTGGGGCAGCCTGAATGGAAAGACGGGATTCTCGAACTGTATGCTGAGCGCCCGGATGTTTCCATCTGGAGCCTGAAGCCGGCAGGGCAAATGATCGTCGATTCGGATGCCTGTGCCTTTATCTATCTGGCTGAAGACGACGGCTGTGAGGATTATACATATTTATATTTGCCTGTTCCGGTTTGGAAAGAGATTCGGACTGCGGCATTTGAACATAAAAAAGTGGTTGCTGTTTCAAAAGATGGAAAATTGGAGCTTACAGGGCTTGATGAGGAACTTCATTTTTTGCTCGATAATATCCGGGGCAACAGCAATTACGGAAAAAAGATGCTGGATAAGGTAGAGGCCGTTTTTGCATTGGAATGAGATCCGAAGAGGTGATCAGGCAGTGGATTGGGAGGAATTTTTAACCCCGTATAAACAGGCTGTTGATGAATTAAAAGTGAAGTTAAAGGGGATGCGCACCCAATTTGAAAAAGAGCATACCCATTGCCCGATTGAGTTTGTAACAGGGCGTGTAAAGCCGGTAGCAAGCATTATAGAAAAAGCAAACATAAAAGGCATCCCGCTTAGCCGGCTGGAGGCGGAAATGCAGGATATCGCCGGGCTCAGAATGATGTGCCAGTTTGTGGATGATATTAAACTGGTTGTCGGGCTTCTCAGGCGCCGAAACGATTTCCGGATTGTCGAAGAAAAAGACTATATTTCGAATAAAAAACCGAGCGGCTACCGGTCTTATCATGTCATTATTGAATATCCGGTGCAGACGATCCGCGGGGAAAAGAAAATTCTTGCGGAGATCCAGATCCGGACGCTGGCGATGAATTTTTGGGCAACGATTGAACATTCTTTAAACTATAAGTATAAAGGCAGATTTCCCGAAGAAATTAATATACGGCTGAAGCGGGCTGCCGAAGCCGCTTTCCGCCTTGATGAAGAAATGTCCGAGATCCGTGAAGAAATTCAGGAAGCCCAAATGTATTTTTCAAAAAACAAAGAGCGCGCGGAACAAAAAAAGCCATGAAACCGGTGGCAAAAAAGAAGGGGAGGGGAAGCAGCTTGAAATTTGCCATCACTTCTAAAGGGGATACGGAATCCAATATATGGATGCATAAAATCCGTTCTTATTTGCAGGATTTCGGGCTTGTTTACGATGAAGCACAACCGGATATCGTCATCTCGGTCGGCGGGGACGGCACGCTTTTGTATGCTTTTCACCGCTACAGTTCCCGGCTTGACCGGACGGCTTTTGTCGGGGTGCATACCGGCCATCTCGGTTTTTATGCCGACTGGGTGCCGGATGAAATTGAGGAGCTGGTCGATGCGATCGCCCATAAAACTTACACTACGGTGGACTACCCGCTTCTTGAAGCGATGATTGCGTATGAGCACGGCGGCCACGAAACGCGTTACCTTGCGTTAAATGAGTCAACGGTCAAATGCGTGGACGGCACCTTTGTCATCGATGTTGAGATCAATGGCCGGCATTTTGAGCGTTTCCGCGGCGACGGATTATGCCTTGCCACACCAAGTGGCAGTACGGCTTATAATAAGGCGCTCGGCGGGGCTATTGTCCACCCTTCCCTGCAATCGATCCAGCTCACCGAGATGGCATCCATTAACAATAAAGTGTTCCGGACAATCGGCTCGCCGCTTATTTTGCCGGGGCACCATACTTGTGTGTTGCGCCCGGTCCGGCAGAAAGATTTTTTGGTAACAGTTGACCATTTAACGCTGCTCCATAAGGAAGTCCGGTCCATCCAGTACCGTGTGGCAAAAGAAAAGATCCGATTTGCCCGTTTCAGGCCTTTTCCTTTCTGGAAGAGGGTGCATGATTCTTTTATTTCGGATTAGGTGAAAACATGTTGACATTATCGTGGACAATTACAGAAGCTGAGGCACATCAGGAACTGAAAGAATTTTTAAAAGCGCGCCATATCTCGAAACGGGCGCTTGCGGATATTAAATTCCGCGGCGGGCTGATCCTTGTGAACGGCCGCGAAGTAACGGTCCGTTATCGATTGCAGCCGAATGATACGGCCGCAATTGTTTTTCCAAAAGAAACCCCGAGCCCCAATCTTACGCCCGAAAATATTCCGTTTGGCCTTATTTATGAAGATGAAAGCGTGCTTGTTGCGGATAAGCCGGCGTTTATGAATACGATCCCTTCCCGCGAGCACCCGTCCGCAAGCCTTGCAAATGCAGTGCTCGGCCATTACCGGAAAAAAGGGACCGAATCCGCAATCCATGTTGTGACCCGGCTTGACCGGAACACATCTGGGCTTGTCCTGGTTGCAAAAAACCGTTATATCCACCATTTATGCAGCCTGATGCAGCAGAAACATGAAATTTTCCGGACGTATGAGGCGCTCGCGGAAGGGGTTTTTACTGAAAAAAGCGGCACGATTGAAGCCCCGATCGGGAGAAAAGAGACGAGCATTATAGAACGCGAAGTCCGGGATGGCGGCCAGTTTGCGCGCACCCGTTATGAAGTTGTCCGGCAATTTCCGGCATATGCACATGTGCGTCTCCGGCTTGACACCGGCAGGACGCACCAGATCCGTGTCCATCTTTCTTATATTGGCCACCCGCTTCTCGGTGACGGCCTGTACGGCGGAAACACGAGCCGCTTCACCCGTCAGGCGCTCCATTGCAGTGAGCTTTCATTTCAGCACCCGGTTTCAGGGAAAGAAATGCATTTTCTTTCTAAACCGCCCTTTTTGGATCTCCTTTAAATGGTACCCGGAAGATTTTCATGCTTCCGCTTATGCCCTTATGGATGTTTTTAAAATTCAGGCGAACGTCCTGAATTTTTCTCCCACATATGGCATCGAAGAAGGGACGGAGACGGTTTCAATTTCCGGATACCGGAGTGCCGTCAGTTTGCCGCCGAATACGCAGCCGGTATCAATGTTGACCGTGTGGCCGCTAAATCGCGGTTCTTTCACCGGCGTATGCCCGTACACAATCCAGCCTTCCCCCTCGTCATTTTTCGCCCAGTCGCGGCGCACTGGTGTCCCGTCCGGATTGGTTTCCCCGGTAATATCACCGTAAAGCACAAAAGTCTGCACCGGTTTGTTCATCTTACCAATATCCTTGCGCCGGATGCCGGCATGGGCGATGACAAGCTTGCCGCCGTCCAGAACAAGATAAAGCGGGGACTTCTCATACAATTCCATAAATTGTTTGCTATGCCGTTCCCGCTCTTTTACGGGGAGCGCCTCCAGTTCCGCCACCGTTGTTTCAAGGCCGTGCTTCTGCTGGACATTTCTCCCCAAAAAATAACGGTACAGCTTGTTGCAGTGGTTGCCGGGGACGTACAGGCCAAGCTTCTTTTTCCACAATCGATAGACAGTATCGGCCACTTCCAAAGATGCCGGCCCACGGTCTGTCAGATCGCCGACAAAACCAAGCAGCCGGCCCGCCGGATGAACGGGAATGCCGTTTTCCCATTGATAGTCCATTTTTTCCGTGAGCTTCCTGAATTCCGCCATGCAGCCGTGTATATCCCCAATGATATCGATTTTCACGACATTCGCTCCTTGTATAAAAAGTTTAAATCCAAAGTGGATGTCAATTTCCAGTTCATTCTGCTCATTGACAAGTGAGTATAAGATTTTATATTCCGGGCGAGCCCGGAATACAAGTTCGGACTTGGACGCTTCGCGATGTTCCCGGATAATGGTCTTAGGATCGTTTGGGTCAATGCTTAGCGCTCCTTCCATCTCTATTTTATGTTGTCCGGCGCGCCTGAACAAATGCCGGCAGCTGAAAAAAGTTTGATTTTCCCTGGAGCCCCGGCACGTTCATCGCGAAACAAATCAAACGCAAGTGCTTTTCAAACCCGAAAAGTTCATGTAGAATTGGTATCAGGTACTAAAAATCGCATATAAATTGTGAATAAAGGAGTTAACACGATGCATTTATCTTTGGAAAATAAAACATTTGTTGTGATGGGAGTTGCAAATAAGCGCAGTATTGCCTGGGGAATTGCCCAATCGCTTGATGCAGCAGGCGCAAGGATTATTTTTACCTATGCGCTCGACCGGAATGAAAAAAGCATCCGCGAACTTGCTGAAACGCTGAACCGAAAGGATTATCTGATCCTTCAATGTGACGTGGAAAGCGACGAGCAAATCCAGTCATGCTTTCAAACGATCAAAAATGAAGCCGGCACGATTGACGGCATTGCCCACTGTGTTGCGTTTGCCCGCAGGGAAGAATTAAAAGGCGACTACACAAACGTGACGCGTGAAGGATTTTTACTGGCCCATAATATCAGTTCCTATTCGCTGTCGGCCGTTGCCAAAGCGGTGAAAGAACTGGAACTCATGCCAAACGGGGGCAGCATTGTCACCCTTACCTACCTCGGCGGTGAACGCGTCATGGAAAATTACAATGTGATGGGCGTTGCGAAAGCTTCCCTCGATGCAAGCGTCCGCTATTTGGCATATGACCTCGGGAAGCTCAACATCCGCGTCAACTCGATCTCGGCCGGCCCGATCCGCACACTGTCGGCAAAAGGGGTCAGCGACTTCAACAGCATTTTGAAAGTGATGGAAGAAAGGGCGCCGCTTCACCGTGGTGTTGATACGAGTGAAGTCGGTGATACCGCGCTGTTTCTCTTTAGTGACCTGTCGCGCGCGATCACGGGCGAAAATATCCATGTGGATGCCGGCTATCATATTATGGGCTAACGTGAGATGAAAACAGTTTGTCCGGAGCGTAAGTGAAAAAAGCCGGGAAGTGAAATCTTCCTGGCTTTTTTGGCATGGCATCAGTCTCTGTAATCTTTTTTATGGCCTTTTTTGTTGTCATCATGATATTGGTCGTTATCTTCAATTTCTGCAGCAGAGAATGTGTAGCTGACGACATTTTGAGGCGTCAGTGTAATGGTTCCAAGCAGTGTAGGTGCAGCCCCCGGAATCGTTGTATCTGGAGCAAAAGTACCGAGTTCAATGGTTAAGAAGTATTCGTTTTTCCCTTTGGACGGATCGGTATCCACGGCGTGAACCGTAGTTGTCACGTTTTCAAAAAGCAGGGTAACAAGCCCTCCGGCTGCAAGAATGGCGATGCCGGAAACCACGCTTTCATCCGTTTTTTGAGAGATGAGTGTTGTACCGGAAGAATTTCTTCTCCAGATTCTGAAGGTTGCCGGAATGGTTAACGGAATGACGATCCCTGTTCCTGCTCCTGTAACGGCTCCAATTAAGGCTGCAAGTGTTACACCAAGCGGCAGGTCTGCCGGCGACCATTCGACAGTTGCGAGCAATGAAACGCGGTCATCATAATCATCTACTTTTACATCTACTTCCGCAATGGCGTTTGCCATGTTAAAGACGCCTGTCACAGGTACAGGTACGGACGGCGACTGATCCACATCGAATTCCGAAAGAAGACCCCGTTCTTCCTCGTCTTGCCGTTTGTGGCGGCGATGATCATCATAGCAGCTGCCGTTTGAGTCATAATAAGACATTTAAATGCCTCCCTTCGTTTTGTTAATATATTCTACTCATCCGCATATTTTTGGAATAGACGGATGGTAGCTTATAAAAGCACATTTTTTTGCTTTATCAATTTGTGCCAATATGCTGTGGAAACCTCTGTTCCGTTCCTTGTCCCCAAAACATACGATAAGGCAGAAATATCAAATGATTGGGAGATTCCAAGCCCCTAGGCACATTTCTTATTTCCGCGCATAGTTATAAAGCGAGCCAGAAATCAGAGGAGGGATTTTGGAAACATGGAGGAGAGCCAGTACAGCAGCCAAAAACCGCTTCTTTATATTATCCAGCCGAAAAATGTTCCGCTCGCGATCAAAATGCAGAAAGTGTACAGAAATGTGGTTAGCGAAAAACCTGAACATGCCGTCCATGGGACGATCGCGGAACCAATGCCTGCCGGCGGCGATACAGGGCATGCCGAAGAGAAAAACAATACAGCGGCACAGGAGGAAAAAGCAGAACAGGGACAGCCCATACCAAATAAAACGTCAGAACAGGAAAAAACAGAAGGAGCTGCGGAACGCGGGGGAGCCGTAATTGTTCCGGCCATGGCAAAGGCGGCAAATAGTTTGGAACACGAGGGAGCGTCGAATGCCGCGGAACAGCAACAGGCGGCAAATGCTGCGGAACCCGCCGGAGCGGTGGAAGCGGAAACGGCTTTTGAAACGGACGGCGCTGGCACAACCGGCACTTTGCCGGAACAAGAAACCGTCCAACCGCCATCGAGGAAACGGTTTAAAGAAATGACAGTCCATGAAAAAATTGACTATTTAATCCATAAGCCGCGGTTTCTGCCGGAAATCCCCGTCACGATCCAAACGAACAGCACCGCCTATCGTGCCGTGATCCTTGAACGGATGGAAGACCAATTGTCCGTCATGCCTTTTTCTTCCATGGAAACGGTCTGGATCAATCTGGATGAGATCACGGACATTAAATTGCTGGTCCAGTAAAGCCCCGGAAAAAAAGTCGATAAGCGGCAACTTATCGACTTTCATACATTACAAATTGACAAATGTATCTTCGAGACATTGAATGGCAATGAAGTCGGTTAAATCAAGCGTGATGCACGTATCGGTTACTTCAAAATGGACCCTTGAATGGCCGTCGTGATGTTCGCAGACACATTTTAAAACCCGTACAACAGCACAGCATCCTTCCACATTTTCGACTCTTAAAAATTTCGATTTTTCGCAGAAGTCGTCGCAGCTGTCAAAGTGGTGATTTTTGTAAAATGGTTCAAAAGCACAACCGTCTTTTGTATATAGAATGAATGGACGTGTGTTGACATGTGAATGTTTTTCCCTGTTGGCACCGAGCACGGGATTCAAGCAGTTGGTCGGGCAGCTGCTGTCTTCCACCGCAGCATCCTGCAAATCGTTGATGAATTGTACGACATCACAAACACAAGTACGGGAATATTCATGGGATTTACTGCTCATTCATTTTTCAACTCCTTCAATGGTTTAGTTTCAGTACACTATAGAATATTGTCTCAGTGCTTTTTTTGTTACGAATGTCCCCGCGTTTTTGCAAAAATAGGCAAACAACTTGCATGGGGCATTTTGCATCCGGATCCTTCCGGGGAAGGAGGCAGGAAATGGTTTCCTATTGGCTTGATTTCGTTCTGCTTGCACTGGCCAGTTTCAGGCTGACGCGCTTATTGGTTTATGATAAAATTACGGCCTTTTTACGAAAACCGTTCCATAAAGAAATAACGGAAATAGCGCCTGATGGCACAGTAGAGGAATATATTGAAATTAAAGGAACAGGGATCAGAAAATGGATTGGCGAATTATTAAGTTGCCACTGGTGCACCGGCGTCTGGTCCGCCGCCATCCTGTACGGGGGTTGGGTGCTTTTTCCGCAAATCGGGTTGCCTGTTGTCATGATCCTTGCAATCGCCGGCCTGGCAAGCTTCCTCGAGACCGTCCTTTCGCGGATCATGGACGAATGAAGTGAACAACCATAAAAATGCCGCATACGATAAAAAAGGAAGCGCGAATCTTGAGGAAAGGATGGTAAGATTATGGGCAAACCACGCATCAAAATTCCGGTCACCCCTTCATCCGTCCCGGCGTATAAAAACAACCAGAAAAAAGTCAAAAAAGGCGGATGCGGCTGCGGTGGCAAAAAAACGCGATAAAGCTAAGGCGGAAGGCAGGATTGCACTTCCGCCTTTGTTTTCCCCATTTTCCAGGATGTGGCAAGAATTTCTAATTATAAAATCTGCGCTTGCGCGAAAAATAGAGAGGTAAAAGTTGAAAGTGCAGAGGGATGAGTATGAAAAAAATCATGTATGTTTTAGCTTCAGTATGTTTGCTCTCCGGCTGCGGTTTTAACGGGCCGGAACACAAGGACAGCAAAATGGCGCTTGTGAAAAAAACACAACCGTCGCCGGTGAGGCTCAGCAACACCGGGAATAAGGCCATTTCAGGGCAATTGAAAAAAGATGTCCTCGGCTTTGACAGCATTTACGATGTGGCCATCATTGAAGGGCCGAAAGAAACGTTGGTTGCCTATAAAGTCAGGCATCTGCACCGTTTTAAAATGAAGAAAATCGAAAAACAGCTCAACGCCTTTTTAAAGAAACGCTACCCCGGGCGCAAATTTATCACTTCCAGCGACTATAAAATTTTCCTGGAAACCGTCCGCCTGAAGGAAGATATGGACAAGCACAAAATTTCAGCCGGCAAGGCAAAAAAACGTTTTAAAGACATCATCAAGCTGAAACAGGAATTAACATAGGAAAAGGGCTGAGACAATGGCAAACAAAAATCAAAACAAAACACCCGTACAAAAAGCGTATGATCAGTTCGAAAAAAAGCATGAGATGAAAAGGCCGGTGTTAAAAAACTGCATCCGTGCATTTTGGGTAGGCGGCTGTTTTTGTCTGGTTGGGCAGGCCCTTACTTACTTCTATATATACATGTTTAATTTCACCGAAAAAACGGCCGGCAACCCGACAACCGCCACAATGGTGTTTTTATCCATGCTGTTGACCGGCTTCGGCATTTATGACCATATCGGGCAGTACGCCGGTGCAGGGAGCGCGGTGCCGGTAACGGGCTTTGGCAATTCCGTCGTTTCCGCTGCGATTGAACACCGGACGGAAGGCTATGTGCTTGGCGTCGGCGGGAATATGTTCAAACTGGCCGGCACCGTCATTGTATTTGGTGTGTTTTCCGCGTTTGTTGTCGTCCTGATTCGGACCGTGGTCATGATGTGGGGGGGATCGTAATGGCCGCAAAATCGCAAACATGGACTTTCACGAACCGTCCGGCCATTCTTTCAACCGGTGTTGTCGGGGGCCCGTTTGAAAAAAAGGGGCGGATAGCAGACGATTTCGACCGGTTTTTTGAAGATTTATGGATCGGCGAGGATTCGTATGAAAAAGCCCAGCGCAAACTGATCGAGGAAGCGGCTGGCATTGCCCTGAAAAAGCGAAACCTTAAGGAAACCGATATTCAGTTTTTTCTCGCCGGTGACTTGATTAACCAAATCACGCCGACAAGTTTTGCGGCAAGGACAAATGCGATTCCTTACCTGGGCCTTTTCAGCGCCTGCGCCACTTCGATGGAAAGCCTGGCGCTTGCCGCTTTCATCATTAATCACGGCGGGGCGGAAAAAGTGCTGGCAGGGGCTTCGAGCCACAATGCAACAACAGAGAAGCAATTCCGCTATCCGACCGAATACGGCGGGCAGAAACCGCCGACTGCACAATGGACAGTGACAGGGGCGGGATTCGCGGTGGTCGGTACGGAAGAAAACGGGCCGGCGCCGCGGATTACATCGGCCACGATCGGAAAAGTACTGGACCTTGGCATTTCCGATCCGTTTAATATGGGCGCTGCAATGGCGCCGGCAGCGGTCGATACGATTGAACAGCATCTCCGGGAAACCGGCCGTGATCCATCTTACTATGACTTGATTGTGACCGGCGATTTGGCGAAAATCGGCCGTTCCATCGCGCTCGATCTTTTCAAACAGAAGAATCTTGACATTCGCAGCGAACAGTTCCAGGATTGCGGCCTGATGGTATATGACAAGTCCCAGCCCGTCCATGCCGGGGCAAGCGGTGCCGGATGTTCAGCGATTGTCCTGTATGGCCATTTGCTAAACGAAATGAAAAAAGGCCGATACCAAAAAATTTTGCTCGTCGCAACCGGCGCACTATTGTCGCCTTTGTCTTATCAGCAGGGCGAAACCATTCCGTGCATCGCGCACGCCTGCGCCATCGAGTATTTGTAAGAAAGGAAGGATGCGTAATGCTTGCAATGTTTTTCTGGGCCTTTGTGGTTGGCGGGCTGATTTGTGTGATTGGCCAGTTGCTGTTTGATGTCGCAAAATTATCGCCGGGACATACGATGAGTGTCCTCGTGACGGTCGGCGCGGTTTTATCAGGCCTCGGCCTTTATGAACCGCTTGTAAATTTTGCCGGTGCCGGGGCAACCATTCCCATTACAAGTTTTGGCAATTCGCTTGCAACCGGCGCCATGCAGGAAGTGCAAAGGCACGGCATTGTCGGGGTATTGACTGGCATGTTTGAAGTCACATCTTCCGGCATTTCGGCTGCGATTATTTTCGGATTTATCGGCTCACTCCTCTTTAAGCCAAAAGGATAATCATGCCGTCCCTGACACACGCCTATACCGAATGCCTGCACCTTACATATTGTATAGTGTAATACAAGAAGTGAGGTGAAAAACATGTTTGGATACGGTTATGGCGGCGGCTGCGGTTATGGCAGTTACGGCGGTGGTTACGGCTACGGCAGCACGTTTGTATTGATCGTTGTTTTGTTCATTCTGTTAATTATTGTCGGTGCAAGCTTCTGCTGACAAGTTGCGGGGAGGATTCCCCGCTTTTTTTATGGCTGGTATTGAAAGGCAAAACATTGGGCCGGAAAACGGCAAACTGTTTTCGTCCCCGGATGAAGGACAAAACACGAGGCTGGGAAGCGGTGAACTGTTCTTCATAGGGACGATGAAGACAAAACACAGAGCTGAGAAACGCCAAACTTTCCTTCATCGGGGTGATGAAAGACAAAACACCAGCCGGTAAATCCTGCTTGTACACCCAACACAATTGATGCTAAATGCTTTTCGCTTGAAAATCCACTTTTGCACTGTCATTCCGGCTGCTTTTTTCATACGATAAAACAGCTTGAAGAGAGGAGCGACGAAGGTGGACCATCAGTTTTTCAAGAATATCGAAAAAAAGACAGGCGTCAATATGAATGACATTTTCCAGCTTGCAAATTCCTTGCAGAACGCGAACTTTAAAGATGAAAATACCGTCCGCGGCATCATCCAGCGCGTCTCGCAAATTGCAAACAAACGGGTACCGAAAGAGCTGGAAGACAAAATTGTTGAATCGATTGTTAAAGACGGGAAAAAACTGGATTTTAACACGATCAACAAAATGATGAACAACGGAAAGTAATCAAAGCGGGCTTGCAAATCAGATGCAAGTCCGCATTTTTCTGTTTAAAATGAAAGAAGAAAGGGAAAAGAATATAGAAACAATTTAGAGGGGTGACTGCCATGAGTTTGATCGCTCCAATTCCCGATTATCAGGCAAGCCAGTACCGACTTTATGACGGAATGTCCCTGCGTCGGCTTGAAGTGGAAAAAGCAGGTGCCGTTTCGAGGGCTTATCCTGTTAAGCGGCAAAACGGCGTCACGGGTGGAACAGAATACCATTTTAAAGCAAATGAACAACCGGCAAGAAAACCGGCAAAAAGCCGGATCATCGCAAACATTACCGGCCTGGGGCAATATATTGATCTTTCGGTTTGAATCTTTTCCCGCTGGAGTGCGAATTTTTACTCCGGAAAAGCAGCAAGATTGAAAAAGCGATTATAAAATAAACAAAATATTGCCGCTTGGTTGCCTGCTGAAAAATTGCATCATCATGCAAATTGGTTTATATCACCTAAATATTGAAAAAAAGCGGCGAGACACAACTTCTCGCCGCTTTTTCACGGATTTGGGGCTTTTTCTCCAGCCCGGGGTTCCGGATGTTATTTGATCGGTTTCTCCATTGTTTTATGCGGAATGCCGGCATCGAGAAATTCACCGGAAACAACACGGTATCCGAGTTTTTCGTAAAAAGGAATCGCGTGTGTCTGTGCGTTTAATTTGCATTTTTGCACGCCTTGTTCTGCGGCATAATGTTCAATTGCCAGCATCAGTTCCCGGCCGGCCCCTTTGCCGCGCACGGACGGAAGGATGCAGATGCGTTCCACTTTCCCGTACCCGTCCACCATCCGAAAACGCCCGGCGCCTGCGGGTCTCCCTTCATCATCGTACAGCAGAAAATGCGTGCAGTCCTGTTCCAATGCGTCAATTTCTTCTTCAACCGGGACGTGCTGCTCTTCTACAAATACTTTTTTCCGGATTTGAAAAGCCGTCTCCAGTTGTTCTTCATTTTTTACAGTTAATACGTCCACATTTGTTAGTCCTTTCCGAGATGATAGGTCTCATAAACAGTCCATATCCCGTTTTCAAGCTGATATAAAAGATGGAACCGGTTTACCTTTTCTTCGTGGTCAATGCCAACCATTTCCAGCTGGCGGAACACATCGGCATGTTCTTCTTTAGACAACTCCTGCCCGATGGTAATATGCGGCACAAACGGGTACGGAGGCGGACCGCCCGGCAGACGGTCTCTGAAATCTGCGAAAAGCCCTTCCAATTCCGGCGCCGGTTCAACTTTAAAATAAATTGTATTGCTGACGGGTTCAAAAGATTTCACTTTTGTCACTTTCAGCAAAAATGGGTTGTATTTTTTGGCAATTTCTTTCAGTTCCCCGCGAAAAACTTCCGCCTCTTCTTCGGATGCCTCAAACGCCGCTTTGAGCGTAATATGCGGCGGGATCAGCGCGTACTTCGGGTCGTAACGTTTCCGGTAGGAGTTGGCAAGGTCCTGCAGTTTTTTTGACGGAAAGACAACAAGCGCATACTTCATAAAATGTCTCCTTTTTCTGGATATTAAGCCGTTATGATACAATTTTATCAGAAAAATGGCCGAAAATTAATCTTTTTTAAACAGGTATCTGAGTGCACGCGGCAAATCTTTTTGCCAGTACTTCCAGGAGTGGACGCCGTCAAATTCGTCATAAAATCCGGGGACCCCTTTTTCTTCCAGGATTTGATGCAGGGTTCGGTTCGGCGTGATAAAATTCTGGATCTTGCCGTCGGTCGTTTTTACTTCCGTCTCCTCTTTTCCGACAATATGGTAAATGTCCATCAGCTTTGGATCCGTACATTGTTTAGCAGCTTCCATCACTTTTTCATTCACGAGCGGCGACATTAATGCGGCTTTTCCAAATGTATGAGGGTACTTGAATGCCGCCATGAGCGAGACGGTTGCCGCCAGTGAGTCTCCTGCCAGCGCCCGGCCCGATGCCATTTGTGCAGTCGGAAACTCACGGTCAAGGAAAGGGGCAAGTTCATGCGCCAAGAACCGGATATAAGCGGCATGTTGCTCGCCGTCAGGATGGTATTTCCGGCGCCTGTCTGGGATATCCGCATAAGGGATCCCGACAATAATCAAGTCTTCAATTTCGCCTTTTGCAAGCAGTTCATCCGCGGCACGTGCAATCCGGCCGAGCTGGAAGAAGTCTTTTCCGTCCTGGCATATGCATACGTCATATTGATAAAGCGGGGAAAAACGCGCCGGCAAGTATACCCAGAGATTGAGTGTTTCCCCGAGCTCCCTGCTTTCAAACGGGATATCTTTAATCGTGCCTCTTTCAATTTCCATACGATGAAAACCTCCTTCTCAAGATGGGGATGCCCCGCCGTCCCGGAAAAAATTTACACAACCCGCTGCCTGTAAATTCAGTTTACCAGCCCATACGAAAAACATCCAGAATCCAGCAACGCGGCCGCACCGGATCAGGAAAACGGTTAAATTTTGGACAAGCGCAGGGGCACAATTCCAAGTTTGAATGCCGAAAAAAAGTGTGCAGTACCCGGCTGCATGTTGGGGATGACCCTGCCGAAGCCGGGAACGCAAAAAATGGAAACGGCAATCCGGCGCGCATGTTTTTCCGGAAGCGGACGCATATTAAAAGAAAGGAGGCGATCCGTGTGAAATGGAATGAACAAGCTGCACCAAACAACCACCAGGCTTCCGCTGATTTGCTTGCGGCACAAAGCGATGAAACAGAATTTCAATACGAAGAACTTTCAGACGGCGGCGAGCGGAATAAAGTGATACAAGAACAGAAAAAACGCCGTACGCTCTTATAATAGAGGTGGGGTTCCATGAAAATCAAAATCGGGCAAGTATATAAAGAAAAGCAGCATGAAACACTTGCCATGGTGGTCGCAGTCCAAAACGAAAGCATCATGCTCGGCACTGGCAATCTCGTATCGCCAAAAACGATTGAAGACCGCTATGTCCTTGTCCGGGATGCCGAATAACGGTGCCCCGGACTATTTTTTGCAGCAACCTTAAAAATAAAGCATGCAATTGCATATCCGGCCAACAGATCAAATGAGAATATCAGAATCGGGATAAAGATCGCGCCAGCGCCTTCGTCCGGGAGATAGTAGGCAAACAACCGGGATATCAGTTGGTTGATCAAATACGCCAATACGAGAGTCAGGCAAAATTTCACCACCGCTTTAATGGTTCTCACTCCCTTCGTTTCATTTTGATTGTAGCCAAAAATAAAAAAACCGGCAAAAGCCGGTTTTTAAGGGGGTATTGCTAGACAACAAAAAGGGGGGATTGTCTAGTTGGTATAGGGTTTTGTAACTTGTCCTTGCTACAGGTATAATCGTACGGGTTTTTTCCTAAAAGATCATGAAAGAAAAATAAGTTTTTGATGAGAATTGTCGATTTTTGTTGAAATCCTACTCCTTGTCTTGAGGGGCAGCATCGTTGCTGTCCCCGGCCTGTGCCTTGTATTTTTCCACGATCTGCGCGATTTCTCCTTTATCCCCTTTTGCGTTGATCATTTCAAACCATTCGTTTAACCCTTCAGAAGTTCTTTTACCATCGTTTTTCATGGCTTTCCTTCTTTCCTCTTTTCCAAATATTTTTTGATTTCGGGCCTGCAAAACATGGCTGCGATGGCAGGCGGCACTACAAACATAAAAAATACAAAGTATAATGTGTTAATCACATGGAGATAAAACCAGGTTTCCATATCGTCACCCCCGGGTTTGCTTCTATGTATATTTTTTCGCCCGGCCTCTTTCTTATACCGTATAAATTGGTTTTAACCTGTAAATCCTATAAGGAAAAAGAAGGGAGACACCGCAAATGTTCAAGCGCCTGTTAGATTTGTTCAAACTGGACACAGCAGGGGATTGGGAAGATTGGGATCTGGACGATGAAAATTTGGAAGACGGCTGGGATGAAGAGGACGACGAGGAGATATAAAGCAGGTTTACGGGCCGGGGCATCTGATTGCGCCGGCTTTATTGCGAAAAAAAACCGGCACAATGCCGGTTTTTAAGGGGAGTTTTTTCTAGACATTAAGGGGGGTATCTAGAAACTTAAGGGTTTGTTGCTTTTTCCTTGCTACAGCTACAATATAACCCTCTTACACTAAAAAGCCATGAAGAAAAAATGAGAAAAAAATGAGAAAAAATTTGTCACAATTTATGCGGGTACCGATCATAAACACTTAACTCAATTGAAGAAAACGGTATACTAGAATGAGAGATATTTACCTTTCCGTTATGAACGGAGAGGCTCATTAAACCAATTCTATTGAGGGGGAATCACCATGCTTTTTGGCGGAGTGGAAGCAGGCGGTACAAAATTTGTTTGCGCAACGGGAGATGAAACCGGGAAAATTCAGGAAAGAGTTGAGCTCCCGACGCGCGATCCGGAAGAAACGGTGAAAGATGTAATCGGATTTTTTTCAAAGTTTGAGACAAAAGCAATCGGCATTGCCTCATTTGGGCCGATTGACGTCAATCCGGAAAGCGATACATATGGATACATTACAACAACACCGAAAACGGCCTGGCAAAATTATCCCATTAAACAAACGATAGAGAAAGCATTGGGCGTTCCGGCTGGCTTTACGACAGATGTGAACGGGGCTGCGCTCGGGGAGTCGGTGCTTGGCGCGGCGAAAGGGCTGGACAGCTGCCTGTACATTACAGTCGGTACCGGTATCGGAGCTGGAGCCGTTGTAAAAGGCAATCTTCTTGAAGGATGGTCGCACCCGGAAATGGGGCATATATTGGTGCGCCGCCATCCGGATGACCATTATGAAGGGGCATGCCCTTACCATCATGACTGCCTCGAAGGACTCGCAGCCGGTCCGGCAATCGAAGCGCGGTGGGGGCAGAAAGGAAAAGAGCTCTCAGACCGCCCGGAAGTCTGGGAAATGGAAGCAGATTATCTGGCACAGGCGCTCATGCAATACGTTTTAATTGTTTCGCCGAAAAAAATCATCATGGGCGGCGGGGTAATGCACCAACAGCAATTGTTCCCGCTGATCTACAAAAGGCTGGATGAGCTGATCAACGGTTATATCAAGCTGCCTGAACCGCTGTCCGAATATATTACGTCCCCGGGCCTTGGCAACGACGCCGGCATTACAGGGGCGATTTTGCTCGGAAAACAGGCATATGAAACAAGCAAATGATAATACAAAATTTAGCTGAGTGGCGGCCGCTTCTCCAATTTTTCGAATGGAATGGGCGATGAACGAGCAGGAAGTGCTTGACGCAATCAAAGGAAAATAGGTATGCCCCTGTCTCGTTTTCACAATTTAGGCGCTCCCGGCGGTAAGATGGTTAGATTGTCTCACTTGCAGGCGGCACGGCTCTGGCAGTCCAATCCAATGTGGCGAGCGAAGAAGATGTGCAACATTTGATGGATACCGCTGTGAAAGAGTATGGAACGCTCGATATTCTTGTCAACAATGCGGGGATCATGAATAAATATGGTGCCGGCGGGGGATCTGACAGACGCCCTGTGGGAAAGGGTGATTGCTGTCAACACAACCGGGCCGATGCGTACGATCCGCAAATCACTCCCGATCTTTATTGAAAAAGGAAACGGCGTCATTATCAATGTCACTTCTGTCGGCGGGCTGAACGGGTCGCGGGCCGGCGCCGCTTATACGGCATCCAAACACGCGGTGATCGGGTTGACGAAAAATGTCGGATTTCAATACACACTGAAAGGGATCCGCTGCAATGCGATTGCGCCAGGCGGGGTGGAAACGAATATCGGCACAACAATGAGCGAACCGAATGCTTTCGGGCTTGAGCGGGCCATCTCCGGGTCGGCAAACAACCCGAGGACCGGAAAACCGGAAGAAATTGCAACTGTCGCCCTGTTCCTTGCTTCAGACGATGCTTCCTTCGTAAATGGCGCAGTGATTACGGCAGATGCCGGGTGGACGGCTTATTAACCTTAAAAAAGGCGGCGGAAAATATAGACAACCCGCTGCTTTTTTTGAAATTACGAGTCGCCAAATGTAAAAAGCCAGCTATATAAAAATGAACTTCATTTTTTTACAGCAAAACCAGCTAACATTGCTGCGGGCAATACATAAAAAGTAGGAAGGTTTAGGTTAAATTATATACATAATGAATTTCAGTTTGCATCAAGCCCGGGCACCAATTTGCATGGCGATGACTTTTTGTAGCAGGCAACAGAGCGGTAATTTTTTCTTTATATCACTGAAACTGTATAAAAATCATCCATCCAATGGACGGCAGTAAGTCCATTTTTAACATATGTGGATCATCAGGGGAAAATTCCTGCAGTTTTTTGAAACTTTTCCGGCCGGTTTGCGTAAGTACGAACAAAGGAGGGGAAACCATGTCCTTGGTGTTGGAACATGTGACGAAAAAATTTGGCACGTTTACCGCGGTAAACGATTTGTCGTTAATAATCCCGGAAAAGGAGCTGTTCGGTTTCTTAGGGGCAAACGGAGCCGGGAAAACGACGACTTTCCGGATGATCCTTGGTTTATTAAAGCCAAATGAAGGAAACATCACCTGGAACGGGCGCAAAATGGATTACACATTGAGCTCGGAAATCGGGTATTTGCCGGAAGAACGCGGGCTGTATCCAAAATTAAAAGTAAAAGACCAGCTTGTTTATCTTGCACGGCTGCGCGGGATGGGCAAACAGGATGCGGTGAAAGAACTGAAATACTGGCTCGGCCGTTTCCGTGTTGAAGAATATTTGGATAAACGGGTGGAAGAGCTGTCAAAAGGAAACCAGCAGAAGATCCAGTTTATCGCTGCTGTCCTACATAAGCCGAAGCTGCTGATTTTAGATGAGCCTTTCAGCGGCCTTGACCCGGTCAATGTGGAAACGTTAAAAACAGCGGTCGCAGAACTGCGGGATCAGGGCGCGACCATTGTGTTTTCAAGCCACCGGATGGAACATGTTGAAGAACTTTGCGAGCATTTGTGCATTATGCATCATGGCAGCCCGGTTGTGCACGGTGAACTGAGAGAGGTCAAACGTGCATTCGGGAAACAAAATGTTGTGATCCATGCTGATTTTGATCTGGAATTTTTACGTGCCTTTCCGGGTGTCGTACGATTTAAGAAAACGGCGCTCGGGGCGGAGCTGCAAATTGACCGGATGGAAGCGGCGCAAAAAATTTTGGATGAAATCAACGGAAAAGGTTTCATCCGCAAGTTTGCGCTTGAAGAACCATCTCTTAACGATATTTTCATAGAAAAGGTGGGGGCTTCCTATGAATAGGTTCGGCATTTTAATCGGCCATGCCTATATGACAAAACTAAGAACCAAATCCTTCGTGATCACGACGGCCATTTTGCTCGTCGCTGTCCTTCTGATGGGGAACATAAACCGGATGATTGATATGTTTGCCGGCAGCAAGCAAAAAAAGGTTGCGGTTCTGGATAAGACGAACAACCTGTACGGGCCGCTTAAGCAGCAATTAAAAACCGTTGATAAAGATATCTGGCTTGTGCAGGCCGAAAAAAGCGAAAGTGCGTTGCGGAAAGAAGTATTAAATGAAAAATATCAAGGGTATGTTGTTTTATCGCTTGACGCAGCCGGCATGCCGAAAGCGGTCTATAAAGCCCCTAATCTTGCCGATACCGGGACCACGGACAGTCTTGAGCAGGCGCTACAGGCTGTAAAAAGCAATATGGCGGCAGGAAAATTGAAACTTTCGCCTGCCGGGCTCTCGCTTTTAAACAGCCCCGTATCCTTTAAAAGTGTCAATCTGGAGCGGGATGCAAAATCCGAAGCAGAACTGGCGCAGGCGAGGGGGCTTGTCTATATTTTGCTGTTTGCGATTTATTTTGCGGTCATTTTTTACGCCAGTGCGGTCGGGATGGAAGTGGCAACTGAAAAAGCTTCACGCGTGATGGAAATCTTAATTTCGAGCGTGCCGCCTGTGCAGCAGATGTTTGCGAAAATCATCAGCGGCGCCCTGCTCGGTTTGACACAGATGGCGGTGCTCCTTGCCGCCGCTTACGCCACTATCAAACAAAATATCAATCACTTGACGGGCGGCTTTTTTTCTGTGTTTGGATTTTCGGATATAAAGGTTTCAACGATTGTGTATGCCGTGGTGTTTTTCCTGCTCGGGTATTTGCTGTATGCCACGTTAGCGGCTTTTCTCGGCTCGCTTGTCAGCCGGATTGAAGATGCCCAGCAGATGATGATGCCGATGACGTTTCTTGTGATGATCGGTTTTTTCCTTGCGATGGCAGGGCTTGGAAACCCTTCTGCCGGCTATATTACCGTTCTTTCGTACATTCCGTTTTTTACGCCGATGCTGATGTTTTTGCGGGTCGGCATGCTCGACTTGCCAGTATGGGCAGGGCTTTCGGGCGTGGCGGTTATGGTTGTCACGATTGTTTTCATGGCGATAGCAGGTGCGCGCATCTACCGCGGCGGCGTGCTGCTTTACGGCAAAAGCAATTCGTTGAAAACCATTCTGAAGGCGCTGCAAATGTCAAAAGAAGCCTAATCCTGCCAGTTTGAATCCTCCCCTCGTTGGGTAAACTGAATGTAACAGAAAGTCCGTCAGAGGGGAGCGTTTTATTTTGAAATCAAAAAGAGTCGTCTTTGGTACCATTGTGCTTTTTCTTGTCGTCATGGTGCTTGCCGGTTACTTTATTTGGTTCAGCAAATAAAGCTGTATTACATAGATTTACGATGAAGGTCCGGGGGCTGCCCCGGATTTTTTATGCCCTGGTGGCAAAGCTGCGCAAGGCGGATTGTCTGGAAAATGTTTATAAACATATTTTGCTTGATACGCACCGGTACGGACAGGCGCTTCTGCTTGCACAAGGCCCAGTCCGGATGTTTCGCGGCATCGGCTGCCGGCTGAAATATCCTTCCAACTGAATAAAAGCGGATTTTCCATTTGTAGGAAATCCGCTTTATTGAAACGTTAGATACTCTTTTTCATCCCGCATCTCCGGCATTCACGCAGGAACACGCCATGTTTGACCGATGACTTAAAGTGGCTGTAACCGCAATTGTCACAGCGCCCTGGGTGGACGTCGGGCATCTCTTTATAATCATAAACAATGCTTGTATCATAACCTTTTGTTTCATAATCTTTTTCTTCACTCATCTGCCATCACCCCGTTTGAGTCTTTCTCGTAAAACAGCATACCATAATTTAAAAAAATGTGTGAAAGGAACAGACGAAAAAGCCTTCCTCACCGAACAGCGGGACGAACAAGTGGAAAAGTGAAAAGGAAATATCGCCCAATTGTGTCCCGTTTCAGAATTGCAGGCTTTTCAAAAACGCAAAATTGTCTTATCTGATTGAAAAAGGCGTATAATAAAAAAGAACTTAATGGAAAGGAAGATTTAAATGGCAAAAGACATTACACGGGAAATGGCGGAGCGGTTTTCCCGACAAATCCGCGAACTGCCGCAAAACAAAGTGATTCAAAATGCAATGATGAAAAACGGGATAAAGGCCGCGGCAATCAACAATGATGCTGTTGTTTCTATGAATCACGTATTCTCCCACGAAATTGAAACGGGGAAAGTATCAAACCAGAAACAAAGCGGGCGCTGCTGGATGTTTGCCGCCTTAAACACGTTTACGCATAAGTTGAATGCCAAATTCAGATTGAAAGACTTTGAGCTTTCACAAAACTATACGTTTTTCTGGGACAAATTTGAAAAAGCCAATTACTTCCTGGAAACGATGATGGAAACCGCAGACGAACCTGTGGAAGGACGGCTCATTTCCTGGCTACTTGAAACCCCGCAGCAGGACGGCGGACAGTGGGATATGCTCGTCGCGCTCATTAAAAAATACGGCGTTGTGCCGAAACAGGTCATGCCGGAAACGTATAACAGCAGCAACTCACGCGAACTTAATTCGCTTTTGAATGCCAAACTCCGCGAAAACGCGGTGAAACTGAGAAAATTGCACGCAGCAGGGCAGCCGGAAGAAGAATTGCGGCAAGCGAAAGAAGGTATGCTTGCAGAAGTTTACAAATTGCTTGCCTTTGCACTCGGTGAGCCGCCGAAGACCTTTGATTTTGAATTCCGCGATACCGACAAATTGTTCCATCGCGAGCAAAATATCACCCCGCAGGCATTTTTTGAGAAATACGTCGGGTTTGACCTCGACAATTACATTAGCATTATCAATGCGCCGACAAGCGACAAACCGTACGGCAAAACGTATACGGTGCAGTATTTGGGCAATGTGGTTGGCGGCAAACCGGTCAAATATTTAAATGTCGATATCGAAACCTTTAAATCGCTGGCCGTAAAACAGCTGAAGGATAACCGCAGCGTCTGGTTCGGCTGTGATGTTGCGGCATCATCAGACCGGAATGAAGGCATCATGGATACCGGCCTTTTTGATTTGGAAAAAGCTTTCGGATTCTCGTTCGGAATGACCAAAGCAGAACGCCTCGATTATAAAGACAGTGTGATGACACATGCAATGGTACTGACCGGTGTCAACCTCGTTGACGGCAAACCGGACAGATGGAAAGTGGAAAACAGCTGGGGTGAAAAAGTGGGCAAAGACGGTTATTTTGTCATGAGTGACGCCTGGATGGATGAATATACGTACCAAATCGTCATTGACAAAAAATATTTGCCGGAGGAATTGCAAAAAGCATGGGAACAAGATCCGATCGCCCTGAAACCTTGGGATCCGATGGGGTCTCTTGCCTGGATGTATTAAACAAAAGGCGCGGTTGATGTAGCCGCGCCTTTTAAGTATGCAAATGCCCACTTGGCGTTTTAAAAATGCAAAACATTCCCCCAAAAAAAGATCCGGCCCTGAAATTTTTTACCGTGATTGTAAATATATTGGTATTTTGTGCGGTACCCTGTAAAATGGAAGAAAGAAAGGAGTTGCAAATATGAAATATAAGAATACTTGGGATCTGGATGCCGTTATTCCGGGCGGCACAAAATCGCCGGAATTGCAGGAAAAACTGCGCGGGCTGAAAGAAGAAATCGGGCAATACAAAAGCCGACTCGACGGATGGGCATTTTCGAAAGACCCGTCTCCGGAGCCGTTTAAAGCCATCCTGAAAAAACAGGAAGAGATCGAAAAAGGGCTCAGCCAATCTGCGACATTTGTGCAAATGTGGCATGATGCCTATATGGATGATGACTATGCAAATGTCGTGATGGGCCAAATCATGGATTTGTACAGCGAGATGCAAAAGCTCGGGACCACTTTTCAGAAAAAACTGGTGGCCATTTCGGACGAAGACTGGAAAAAGTTTTTACAGGACAAGGAATTGAGCGAAGTCTCCTTTGCCCTCAATGAAACGCGCGATGAAGGAAAACGGCTCTTGTCGGAAGAAGAGGAAAAGCTGATTGCCGATCTCAACCAGGACGGGCTGGCCGGCTGGAGCAGATTGTATGACACAGCTGTTTCCGTTATGACAATCCCGTTTACGGACAAAGAAGGCAAGACGGTATCCTTATCCGTCGGCCAGGCGATGAACCGGATGTATGCCGACCCGGATCCGGAAGTGCGCAAACAGCTGTTCGAAAACTGGGAAGCGGCATGGGAAAAATATGCGCCGGTTTTTGCCGATACGCTCAACCACCTGGACGGGTACCGGATTACGCTGCAAAAAGCCCATGGCAGGAAGTCTTTTCTCGAAGAGCCGCTTGAATACAACCGGATGTCTGAAGACACGCTTCATGCGATGTGGAAAGCCGTTTCTGAAAACAAGCAGCCGTTTGTCGACTTTCTCAACCAAAAAGCAAAAATTTTCGGGATGGAAAAACTCGGCTGGCAGGATGTTGATGCGCCGGTTGCACTCGGCGATATGAAACCGGCCCGATTTACATATGATGAAGCGTGCGATTTTGTCATCCAACATTTTGCTTCTTTCGGGCCGAAACTGTCTGCATTTGCGAAACACGCCCTTGAAAACCGCTGGGTAGAGGCGGAAGACCGGCCGAATAAACGCCCGGGCGGATATTGTACCAGTCTGCCGGAGTTTGAAGAGTCGCGGATTTTTATGACATTTACCGGCTCCACAAATGATGCAAGCACGTTGGCGCACGAACTTGGCCACGCCTTCCACAGCCATGTCATGCGCGATTTGCCGCGTTTGAACCGCGAATACGCGATGAACGTGGCCGAAACGGCGAGCACCTTTGCAGAAACGATCATCGGCAATGCGACTGTCGCCAATGCAAAGTCAAAGGAAGAAAAAGTTTCTTTATTAAATGCAAAGCTTGAAAATGCAACGGCTATGTTTTTAAACATCCATGCCCGCTTCCTGTTTGAAAAAAGTTTTTACGAAGAGCGTTCAAAAGGCATTGTGTCCGAACAAAGGCTCAATGAACTGATGGAAAAGGCACAAAAAGAAGCGTATGCCGGCAGCTTGTCCGGCTACCACCCGCATTTCTGGTGCAGCAAGCTCCACTTCTTTATTGACGATGTGCCGTTCTACAACTTTCCGTACACATTCGGTTATTTATTCAGCCTTGGCATTTACACCGAATTTTTGAAGAATCCAGATGGCTTTGAAGACAAATATATTGCCCTTTTGCGCGATACCGGCCGGATGAAGGTGGAAGATCTTGCCAAAAAACATCTTGGCGTTGATCTGACAAAACCGGACTTCTGGGCAGCCGGCATTAACCTTATGGCAGAAGATGCCCGCGAATTTATCCGGCTTTCGGACGAATTGCTCGGCAAGTAAAGGCGCACGCCAAAAAAGCCGCACAGTTGGCAAAACTGTGCGGCTTTTCAATACGGGGCATGATGAATGTATTCAAAAATGCGGAGAGGATTTTTAAATATACAAATGAAAAGCGGAAGAACACAAAAATATTTTTGCTGCCGCCGCACGGGAATTGACGTGTGCCAAAAAGATATCGGCTATTTCAGTAAAACCGGGAGACATGATACAGAAATCAACCGGGTTCTCAGCACCATTAAAAAATAAAAAGCATCCGTCTGCGACCGGGAAAAACATGTTTTTTCTAAAATCAGATGGGTACGATAAAAAAAGGGAGGTGTTAACCATGGCTGTAATAATCGGTGTAGAAGAGGCTTTGACAAATGTCCAGGAAGCGCTGCGCGATAAAGGATATGAAGTGAAAACCATTAAGAACGAACAAGATGTACAAGGTTGTGACTGCTGTGTTGTAACCGGCAGCGAGATGAACGCAATGGGGATCAATGACACGATGACAAAGGCGCCTGTCATTGATGCAAAAGGCATGTCTGCTGAAGATATTGTAAAAGAAGTGGCGAGCAGAATGTAAAAAGCGCCCATTTCCCGGCACTTTTTATTTTTTATTGTTTTGCGATCCGCCCGTCACATTGTTGACTGCATTTGAAGTTGCATCCACAGCGTTCATCGCCACATCTTCTGTCGTTTCCAGCCCTTTATGGAGCGGCACCTGCCGTATTTTTTACATCTTCCGCAATATTATTTTTGTTTTGCTGGCTGTTGTTCTTTTGGTTGTTATTCTTCTGGTTCCCCACAAAATCACCTTCTCGTACAGCCAATAGCATATGTATCCGGGAAAGTTTTATACGGCCGCCTGCCCAAATGATGGTTCTGCAACGGAACTGGAGAAACATAACGGGACGAAAAAAGCGCCAAGAACATAGCTGCTATTTGACATTTTGTATGATCCAAGAAGAGGCAAGAAGCGTGCAGGGCCTTCCCCCATTTTCCATGAAACGCCTTTTCATTCGTTGACGAAATATTTCATGTATTGGTAAAATAGTAAAAGACAGCGCTTACAAGTATATCACGAAGATGGGGAGGAAACCGAGTGAAGGCGGTCACAGAAGGGGCATTATTATGGCAGCCGTCTGGGGAGCGGATTGAAAAAGCAGGGGTTACCCGTTACCGTAAATGGCTGGAAAAAGAATACGGCTTGGCATTTCAGCGCCACCAGGATCTTTGGAAATGGTCCGTGGATCAGCTGGAAACGTTTTGGCAAAGCATTTGGGAATACTGCGGTGTCATTTCCCATACGCCGTATGAACAAGTCCTGAAATCAAGGACAATGCCCGGTGCCGAATGGTTCGCCGGGTCCACGCTGAACTACGCCGAGCACGTTTTCCGCAACAGCAGAAAGCACAAGCCTGCGCTCATTTTCCAATCGGAAACCGTCCGGCAAAGGGAAGTCAGCTGGCAGGAACTGAAGGAAAAAACAGCAAAAACGGCACAGTACCTGAAAAATCTTGGCATCCAAAAAGGAGACCGGGTAGTGGCCTATATGCCAAGCATGCCGGAAACGGTGATTGCTTTCCTGGCATGTGCCTCCATTGGCGCGGTCTGGTCGTCGTGTTCCCTGGACTTCGGCAACGAGAGCGTCATTGAGCGGTTTAAACAAATCGAACCGGCTGTTTTATTTGCTGTTGACGGCTATTCCTATAACGGCAGGATTTTTGACAAACGAAAAAACATCACGGAACTGCAGGCGTCACTTCCAACATTAAAGAAAACCATCGTGGTGCCTTATATGGATTTTGGAGAGATAAAACCGGACAGCAGCACGGTCT
Organism: Heyndrickxia coagulans DSM 1 = ATCC 7050; assembly: GCF_000290615.1. Taxonomy (GTDB): domain Bacteria; phylum Bacillota; class Bacilli; order Bacillales; family Bacillaceae_C; genus Weizmannia; species Weizmannia coagulans. Next base: position 15,583 of record NZ_ALAS01000258.1, on the reverse strand, counting down.
CCTTTAAGGAAGTGCTGAAAGAAGAAGCTAAACTCGCGTTTGAACCTGTACCGTTTGATCACCCGCTGTGGATTTTATTTTCATCCGGCACAACCGGCCTGCCGAAACCGATCGTCCAAGGACAGGGCGGCATCCTTTTGGAACACTTGAAAATTTTAAAAGTCGAACAAGGGGTGGAGCCGGATGATGTGTATTTTTGGTTCACCACAACCGGTTGGATGATGTGGAATCTTTTAATCGGCAACCTGCTGGCCGGGGCGACGGTCGTCCTGTACGATGGCAGCCCGGCATATCCGGATATGGATGCATTATGGGATTTGGCGGAAAAAACCGGCATGACCCACTTCGGCACAAGTGCGGGGTACATTAGTGGATGCATGAAATCCGGCGTCAAGCCGAAGGAAAAACATGATTTATCCCGTCTGAAAGCAATTTTGTCAACGGGATCCCCGCTTACGGCAGAAGGTTTCATTTGGTGTTACGAAAATGTCAAAGCGGATTTATGGGTGGTTTCGACAAGCGGGGGGACGGACCTTTGCACCGCATTTGTCGGCGGGTCGCCTGTTTTGCCGGTCTATGCCGGCGAAATCCAGACGCGCGGGCTGGGCGCAAATATTCAGGCATTTGACGAGGAAGGCAAGCCGGTTGTGAATGAAGTCGGGGAACTGGCGATTTGTGATCCGATGCCGTCAATGCCGCTGTATTTTTGGGGGGATGAAGGCAACAAACGTTACTTCGAAAGTTATTTTGATGTCTATCCGGGGGTATGGCGGCACAGGGACTGGATCAAGATTGATGAAAAAGGCAGCTGTGTCATTTACGGCCGCTCCGATTCCACAATTAACCGCCAGGGCGTCCGCATGGGCACGAGCGAAATTTACCGGGCGGTCGAAGGCATTGATGAAATTATCGAGAGCCTTGTCATCGACCTGGAACATCTCGGCAGGCAATCATTCATGCCGCTATTTGTCGTCCTGAAGCAGGGCCGGCATATGGATGAGACATTGAAAAACCGCATCAAAACCGAAATCCGGGCGAAAGTTTCGCCGCGGTTTGTCCCGGATGAAATTTATGAAGTTGAACAAATTCCAAAAACATTGAGCGGGAAGAAACTGGAAGTCCCGATCCGTAAAATATTGCTCGGCTTCCCGGTCGATAAAGTCGTGAACAGGGGCTCAATGGCCAATCCGGAAGCACTCGACTTCTTTATTGAACTCTCCCAAACGCTAAACGGCCGGGAAAAGTGAACATAGTAAAAAACCTGGATGCCTGATGAAGCAGGCATCCAGGTTTTTTAAAGAAAAATGTGTGGGAACTTTCTCCTTCTATCCCGTTACACTATATGCTGAAGCACAATGCCGCCATAGATGAATGCCGCGCAAATAACAAGGGCAGGGTGAACTTTCCGGATATTCATGGCCCAGAAAGCGACGGCGGCGATGCCAAGTGACTGCCAGATGCCGATTTGGCTGAAAGAACTTTTCGCCATCTGCCACGTCAGCACCACCATCATAATGGTGATGACCGGCTGCACAAGCAGGGACATCCCTTTCACAACAAGAGACTGGCGGTATTTGTGCAATACTTTCAGCAACACAATCAACGCCACGGCAGACGGCAATATCGTTCCGGCAAAAGCCGCTAACAGCCCTGTCCACCCGCCGGCCCCGTAGCCGACGAATGCGGCAATTTTGGTTGCGATCGGGCCCGGGAGCGCATTGCCGAGTGCCAGCATATTGGAAAATTCGCTGTCATTCAGCCATCCGTAATGCGTAACAATTTCATGGTACATCAACGGAATGGAGGACGGCCCCCCGCCGTAGCCGAGGATATTTGCAATAAAAAAACCAAGCATTAACTGGAACCAGATCATCCCGCTTCATCCCTTTTCTTCTTTTTTTCATTTTTCCTCCTTTTTGCAACGAGACGAAAGTGGATGCTTCCGTACGCAAGAAAAATCAGAATGACAATAGCCGGGTGGAGATGGATCGTCTCAAGCAGGAGAAAGGAAATAACAAACATGGCGATTCCGAAAACCTTTCCAAGCCCCTTGACCGTTTTTTCCCCAAAGTCGTAAGCCATCTGTCCAAGCATGACGGCAACAACCGGCATGACCCCTGCAATCATTCCGGCCACAATCTTGGAATGGCTTAGTACCGATACAAGCGACAGCAACGCAATCATGGCGATGCTGCTCGGAAGAATATGGAGTAAAATGGCGAACACGGCGCCGGTTGTCTTTTTCAACTTGTACCCGAGGTAAGCGGCCATTTTTGTCGCAATCGGGCCCGGCAGCGCGTTTGCAATTGCCAATGTTTCCCCGAATTCGTCGTCATCCAGCCATTTGTACCTTGTCACTGCCTCATACCGGAAAAGTGGCATGACAGACGGGCCGCCGCCATAGCCGAGAATGCCGGTCCTAAGCATTGCCATGGCAAGCTGGGCATAAGTATTTTGCTGTTTTTCCACAATGTAACCCCCTTACAGTTTCATTCCAATCCGGCTTTTATAACGTTTGAGTAAAATCTGGCAATCGACACTCATAATGCCGGGCAGCGGATATAACCGCTCTTTAAGAAACAGTTCCATTTCCTGGTTGTCTTTAAATAAGCCGTGCATATGAAGTTTGCTGGGGCCTGACATATGATAAAGACTTGAAACCGACGGATCTTTGGCCAATGTTTCGGCCACTTCCTGTAAATGTTTCGGCTCTACTTCAACATTAAAAAAAGCGGACTGGTGAAGGCCGATTTTTTCAGGGTTCACGACGGCGGTAAAACATTCAATCACACCATCTTCAACCAGGGAATGGACGCGTGATTGAACAGCCACACGGGAAAGTTTGATTTCCTTTGCCAAATCTGTAAACGATATTCTGCCATTTCCGTTTAAAAGCTGGATAATTTGGCGGTCAATTTCATCCAGCTGAACGGCGGCACCATCATATTGCCTGGGCATAGACCCCTCTCCTTTATTTCAAAATGTAAGCCATTCTTATCTATAAGTATCTATATGTATTAATATACTGAAACTGCGAACGAAATACAATCCATTTTACAAAATGAATGACAAAATGAAAAAGCCCTTTTGAAAGGGAGAAAATGTTCACTACGGCACTCCGGCCAATCCTGTTCTGAAAGATCGTATTCCCGGAGGATCATCCAGCGGTTCCGCAGCCGCTGCAACAGCCGGGTGCACAGATTTTGCAATTGGGACAGACCCAGTACATAGTCGCGGAAGTCTGTGAATCTCCTTTTATTCGGAACGTCAAACGCTTCATTTCTTCCGGTGTTAAGATTGTGATTTTTTCCTGCGGCTCCGGTACGTTAGTAACGCCGTGGGTCGGGTTGGTGTCGAGTAAACCTTCGCTGACAAGGCAGCGGAAGAACACTCGAAGCGTTTTCAACCGTGTGTTTATCGAGCTAGGCGAAAGCCCTGCTGTTTGTTGTGCTGCCGTCTTGAACCGGTGGCCTTCGTATTTAATGACTTCCGTTTGCATGTAACGGATATAGTCGCGTATGGTATTACGGGTGATATCGGTAATGTTACGAGGAATACCGCGTTTGTCCAAAAAAACAGCAAAATATTGGTAATTCTCGCGGTATTGTTTTAACGTGCCAGGCGCGCGGCCTTCCGCAGTTTTAATCGTGTAGAAAATTTCGAACAGGTTATCGAGGTTTGTTGCCATCTTGCGATCATCTGTTTTGCGGTTATTTTTACGCATCAAAACACGCCTCCTAAATGAAGCGTGTAACATATCGGGTGACGGTAACCGTAACCGTTCGGACAAGTCACCGACTATGTCAGCGGTCATGAAAAAAGCGCCAAACCGTTGATACGTACGGATTGACGCTAGCAGGATGATTCCGACTGGTCTCGAACCAGCGACCTCCACCCTGTCAAGGTGGCGCTCTCCCAGCTGAGCTACGGAATCGTATTCATCTCTGTCGGACAATATTTAGTATATAAGGAACGGGTTGTGTTGTCAATCAGTTTTTTAAAAAAAAGAATAGAAATCCTGCCTGAAAAAAGGGGGGCTCCTTCATGCTTATTGTCATCCTTTCTTACGGGACATCGCCCTGTAGCTGGTCGGGGTGGTTTGGTAATACCTTTTGAACACTTTGCTGAAATAACTGATCTCCCGAAAGCCCAGGCTGTGCGCAATATAAGAAACTGGCAAGTCATCGTTGGCAAGCATATCTTTCGCTAGATTCATTTTTTGGCGGTTGACAAAAGAAACAAATGTTTCGCCGGTTTCCTTTTTGAAAAGTTTGCTGAAATAGTACGGGCTTAAATACACATGGCCGGCGACTTCTTCCAAAGTGACAGGCTGGTGAATGTGTTTCTGGATATATTTCAGGGCTTGCTTTATTTCTTTCTTGGACCGGGCATGTTTTTTGGCTTGGGCCGCTGGTTCTTTCGCCGGTTTTGCTTCTTCTTCATTTAAAATGGATGGCAAATAGTATGCTGACAAAGTACTTAACACTTCGGCAGAAGCAGATAACTTTTCTAAAGAAAAAACCGGAAGTTTGCTGTAGGCGGCCGCAAAATCATGGCGGTAAGACAGATCAAGCGGTTTTTGTTGCAAAAACTCTTTCACTTGATTTTCATCATCTTCCAGGCGTACCTGCCCGCTAATGATAAAACCATAAAGCGTGTTTTCCCGGCTTTTTACCGGAACCGCAAAATCCGCGAGGCCCGCATGGCACCTGTAAATACACGGCTGCCCGTTTTTCATTGTTTCAAAGCCGCCGCATTTCGCGCATTTTTGGCAGTGTTTCCGGAGATGCGGAACTTGCCGCATGATTTGGCAGACAGGCGGGAATTGATCATCATCCGAAATTTCTTTTCCGTCAATATCCACATAAACCGCTGTGAGGCCGGTCGCAGAAGAAAACATTTCCATTACTTTTTCGATCTGTTGTTTGTTTGCCATTTCACAAAACCCCCGTTTTCAAAAAAGCAATCATTTAAGCGGTTGCAAAATTTTGTTCAAAGCTGAACAAAAAAATACAAATGAATCATTTGCCATGCAAAAAGGCGGGAAAGCGCAAACATTGATTTCTAGCCTCATTATAAATGAAAGCGCAACAAAAAAATATCATTTTCCGTATTTTCAACAGAATTTGATGCCGGAATAGGCAAATTTGTGACAAAGGGTTTCTTTATACTTGTATTATAAGGAAACGCATATAAATATTTGTGAAATAAATCACATGAATGATAAGTTTGTGATTTCGGAGGGATATAATATGAAAAAAATAATGGCCATTAATGCAGGCAGTTCTTCATTAAAATTTAAAGTCTTCAATATGCCGGATGAAAGTATTTTAATTGAAGGGGTGTTTGAACGAATCGGATTCGACGCGCCTGAGGTTTCATATAAAATCAACGGTTTCCGCCAAAAAGAAAAACCGCCGATCCACGATCACCGTGACGCTGCGGATTATTTGATTGAAATTCTTTTAGAAAACCGTATTGTCGATGATTTAAATGAAATTTCAGCTGTCGGCCACCGGATCACACATGGCGGTTCTGACTTTTCGGATTCTGCCGTACTGGACCGTACAGTGATTCAAAAAATTGAAAATCTGTGCGAACTGGCACCTTTGCATAATCCGGCTGGGTTGCTCGGAATCAGGGCTTTTATGAAAAGGCTTCCGAAAGCTTGTGCCGTAGCCGTGTTCGATACCGCTTTCCATCAAACGCTTGCACCTGAAACGTATTTGTATCCGGTGCCTTTGAAATTATACAACCAATATCATATCCGGAAATACGGCTTCCATGGAACCAATCATCAGTATGTTGCCAGTGAAGCGGCCCTGCTTCTTGAAAAACCATTGAAAGATTTGAAAATCATTTCCTGCCATTTAGGGAACGGTTCCAGCATTTGCGCAATTCAAGGCGGAAAGTCTGTCAATACTTCAATGGGCTTTACCCCGCTGGCCGGATTGATGATGGGAACGCGTTCCGGTACAATAGATCCTTCCATCCTTCCATTTATCATGAAAAAAACAGGGCACACCATTGATGAAATGATGGATATGTTCAATAGAGAGTCCGGCTTGCTCGGCATTTCCGAGATTTCAAATGATTTCCGCGACGTGGAGCTGGCAGCAAAAGCCCATAATGAGCAGGCGGAATTGGCAATCAAAATGTTTGTGAATCGTGTGACAGAATGTGTCGGCGGTTATGTTGCATTGATGGGCGGGGTGGATGCCATTGTGTTCACGGCAGGGATCGGGGAACATTCTGCCTCCGTCCGGCAAGCAGTGGTGTCCAATTTAGCCTATCTTGGGGCAAAATTGGATTTCCAGTCAAACGAAGAAAACGGGCCGTATATTCATACCCCTGATTCAAAAGTGTCTTTACTGGTCATTCCGGCAAACGAAGAATTGATGATTGCACGGGATACCTGGCGCTTAAGTGAAGGGCAAGCCGCGCGTTTGCCCGAAAAACAAATCGTGAGGGTCTGAAAAAGCAGTGATTCAAAAAGGACGATGCGGGGAATCGATCGGCGCATCGTCCTTTTTTTGCCGGAAAATAGTCTGGGCCTGCTGCCTATCCCCAAACTTCCCCGGCAATCTTCACTACATGCGATAGTTTTGCCCATTGTTCTTCCTCAGTGAGCAGATTGCCTTCTTCTGTGGAGGCGAAACCGCATTGCGGGCTGAGACAAAGCTGTTCAAGCGGGACATACTTGGAAGCTTCGCCAATCCGGCGCTTCACATCGTCCGCATTTTCGAGGTCGCCGAATTTGGAAGTGACAAGGCCGAGTACAATTTGCAGGTCTTTCCTTTGCACATGGCGCAAAGGTTCGAATCCGCCGGCTCGGTCGCTGTCATATTCCAGGAAAAAGCCGTCAATATTGAGGCCGTTAAATAGCGTTTCGGCGACCGGTTCATAGCCGCCGGAAGCAATCCATGTCGAACGGAAATTGCCGCGGCAAATGTGCATCGTAACTGTCAAATCATCGGGCCGTCCGCTGACTGCTTCATTTATGGTGCGGGCATAAAGTTTTTCCAGATGGCCCGGATTCACCCCGCGGGCTTTCAACTGTTCTTTTTGTTCATCGGAGCAAAGGTATGCCCATGCTGTATCATCGAGCTGCAAATAGCGGCAGCCGGCATCGTAAAAAGCGGCAATCGCTTTTTTATAAGCTTTTCCGAGATCGTGGAAAAACAAATCTTCATCCGCCCGGTAACGCCCGTATGCAATCTTGCCGCGGAAATGCAGCATGCTCGGGCTTGGAATGGTCATTTTGGGCAAATGGTCCCCGGCAACGCTATGTAAAAATTTATAATCGTCAATCATCGGATGGCCGGAAAAATCCAGATCCCCGATGATCCGGATGGAATGCGATTTCGTCTGCTTTTCTTTAAACTGGATGCCGCTCCCGGATTCGTATCCTTCCACACCAGTAAGATTTTCGAGAAAATCAAAATGCCAGTAAGCCCGGCGAAATTCCCCGTCCGTTACCGACTGCAGGCCGATTTCTTTCTGCTTTGCCACAATCCTTTTGATTTCCTCATTTTCTATTTCACGCAGCGCTTCTTTTGTGATTTCGCCTGATTCTTGCCGGCGGCGGGCCTGTTTCAACTTTTCCGGCCTGAGCAGACTCCCGACATGATCGGCGCGGAATGGCGGTATTGCTTTTGCCAATTGTATCCTCCCCTTTCTTGTAAATATTTAGAATGATAGCAAAAAAAGGAAGAAAAGTAAACTGCTTTTTGGCAAAGGAATGTGCCAATTGAAGTTCAATTGTTTTGTGTTTCCGCACAGGGGGCATACACTGCAAGCAAAAGTTCAAGAAGGGGGCCGTGCGCCAGCCAAAAAGTTATTTACAAAAAATTCAAAAATCAAAAGCGATGAGCTCCCGTCCCTATCCCCACCCTAAAAAAATGAAACGATACGGGAATATCAGAAAACCGCAATGCTGTATGAACTGTACTTCGGAAAAAATGCAGATGATTTGGCGGGTGCGGGCAGCTTAAAAGATGCTGCGACGGAAGGCTCGCTGTATTACCTGTTCAACAAGCAGAATATCGCGGATGTGCTTGCCGCTTATATTGCCGGGCAGATTTCAGAGGATGTCCGCGCACAGACGGCAGTATTGAAAAACAAAACGGACGGCTGGCTGCAGCTTGTGGAAGAAACACAACGCCATGCCGATCAAATGGCATCGCAAATCCAGGCTGCCACGGCACAAGCAGAAAATATGAATACCGCCATTGCAGCAACGCTCCAGCAGCTGGATGATTGGCGGCAAACGTCGCTAAATCTTCAAAAAGACAACGGGCAAATGGCTGAAAGCATGGGGAAAGAAGGAACAATGGCCGTTTCCCTCGGGGACCGTCTGACAACGCTGCTTGCAACAAGCGAATCATTAAAAGAAGTATCCGAGCATAACCTGCATGCTGCGGACACCGTTTTTACAACCTTTGACGAGATTGACAAGCAGGCCGGGGACATCAAAACGAGCGGGCAGACTTTGGTAAAACGGGCCAATTCGCTTTCTGACAACCTGCTCAACAAGCTTTCGGACGATGAGAAATTCGCGAAAAATTTCGCAGGTGTACTGGCAAACAGCCGTATTGGCAACCGCCCGAATGAAGATTTGCTGAACTTTTTGTCCAACCCGGTTCAGACGAAAAACAGCGGGACGATCGTTGCAAAAGACAGCTTTGTGCCATACTATCTCGTGCTGATTTTCTTCGTTTCCGCACTGTTTACGGCTTATGTCCTTTCAACGATAGAAAAACGGCGCGCCTCCGGCAGTTCTTTTGAAGAAGAAAAGCCGTTGTATGCGGCCAATATGCCGGCGGCTTTTCTTACAGCCGGCACAGGAATTGCGGAAGGCCTGCTGATTGGCGCAATTTCAGCCGCCTATTTGCATATCGCGGAGGACAAATATTTGCCATGGTTCGGATTGTCCGTTGCCATTAGCTTTTCAATGGTGGCTGTTGCCGCCTACCTGCTGCGGCAACTGAAGATGGCCGGCATGTTTATCCTGCTGATGGTGCTTTGCTTGTATTTGTTTCTCACAGATACGCTCGGCATCCACTTTGATCCGTCCTCGGCAGCTGCAATGTGGCAGCGGGTTTCGCCTTTACAGTATATCCAGGACCTGCTTGCCGGATTTGACAGCCGCAATGTGGATTCCGTACGCTACCTGATTGTACTCGTTTCTGCCGGCCTGTTGGCAGAAATCGGCCAGCTGTTTGTTCTGAACCGCTTTACAAAAGCAGGGGAGGCGGAAGAGGACGATGTCCACCAGGCACTTTAATACGGCAATCGCGGTTTTGTTTGCCGCGCTTGCCTTCCATGCTGTGCCGGCTTTTGCATCAGACAGCCTGGAGCACAGCGGAAAACTGCAGATTGAATCCGGCCGTATCGGGGAAAACAGCGGGGGCCGGCAAGACGTGGAAACCGCGCAGGAAAAACTCGCCCCAGCCCTTTTTAAAAAGCAAACAGCCGAGGCCGTTAAAGCAAAGCAGCAGGCGGAGGCGAAAACCGGCAAACAATTGAAAAAAACTTTGTTTACGGAAAAAACCGGCACGAAACAAACGACTGCAGCCAAAGTGGCCTCATCCCTTTTTTCAAAAGACTACAAAACCGATGCTGCAGACAGGCCGGAAATAAACAACAGGCAGGAAGGCGGGCATGCAGGAATCCTCGCCGGCTCGCTTTTCGGCGCTGTCTGTCTGCTGGCAGGCGGCGCTTATGCCGTATTGCGGAAAGACAGTTGAATTTTCACATCAGCAGTTTGAAGGAGGGTGACGGGATGCCGGCCGGAACACATTTAAATGTAACCGTTGATTTTCAAAAATGGCAAAAAGGAAGGTATGATGTGCGGATTCCCGCCCATCAGCCTGTCCGCCAGCTGCTTTCCCAGCTAATGGATGCCCTTGGGCTGGACGCCGGAGAAACCCGCCCGTTTGCAGTAAAAATCCCGGCTAAAAAACTCGTCATATCGGATGACGACAGGCTTTGGGACTTCCCGGTTGCAAACGGGGATATTCTGGTTGTTTTGTAATGTTTACATATTTGTTTGAAAAGGGGAGCCGGACAGATGGAGGAAAAACTTGTAAAGTTGAATGCCGCAGAAATAAAATACAGCATGGATGGCGGCGTGTGGAAGCTCGAAATGGCAAAATCGCAGACGCGTGTGAAAGATGCCCGGCAGTTAGGCCTTTTGGAAGAAACGATGGACTTGTTTCTCCCGGTTACGGTGGAAGAGGGGGAAGATGTTTTCACTTTTTCATTCCGGACAGAAGGCCTTACCCCATGGGAGAAAGCCATTCGTTTAAGCCGCAGTGAAAAACTCCGCCTGCTACACAATTTGGCGCGGTTCCGGAAATGCTTTGATACGAGATTCATCTGCTTTTTCCATCCTCAAAATCTTGTATTTGATGAAAATCTGATGCCGTTTTGCTTGTACAGGGGGATCCGCGGTGTGCTGCCGCCGTACGAACAGGATGGGGATGAATTTTTGTACCGGTATAAATGCCTCGCAGTTGCATTGTTCTCCAAAAAATACACATATGACGAGCTGTATGCCGGTTCTTTGGAACATGTCAAAGAAACGGAATTTGAACGCCGGGTTGCCGGGATGGAGGATGCCGGGGAGCTTGCCGCATTTCTTTATGAGCAGTACCTCCTGGAAAAGAAAACAGCGGAGCGCACATTGCAAACTGTGCCGAAAAAGCAGTTCCGCCTTTTCAAACGGTTGTCCTATGCGATGATGGCAGCCTGCATCCTGCTTGCCATTCCGCTTTTGTATTTCGCATTTATGAAATTCCCGTTCCAGCAGCATCTTCTCGCGGCGCACCATGATTTTCTTTCCGAAAATTATTCGGGTGTCATCAGCGATTTAAACGACATGAATCCGGAAAAACTGCCTGCTGCCGGGAAATATGTTTTGGCCTATTCCTATGTGAAAACGGAAAACATGGATGATGAGGCGAAAACCAATGTGATGAACAACATCAGCCTGAAAAGCGATCCGGATTATCTGCTGTACTGGATATACAACGGGCGCGGCAATTTAAACAAGTCATTGGATCTCGCACTTTATATGAATGACCCGGTCCTGATCGTCTATGCTTATCTTAAAAAAGAGGAACAGGCCCAGAATGATCCCCATTTAAGCGGTGCGGAAAGGGAAGCAAAAGTGGCGCAATACGAAGAAAAAGCCCAATCCTATGCAAAAAAATACGGCATTCCGATCAATACGGGCGATGCCGCATCGGAAAACGGCACCGGCACGGCGGAAACGGATGGCGCGGCAACCGGGGCAGATGCATCCGCCCAGCCGGCAGATGCTGCCAGCAAAGAGGAACCGGCAGCAAAAGATAAAAAACAGGATTCTAAAAAGGATGCAAAGGATACCGGGAATGACAAAAAAGATTCGGCCGGAAAATGAGCGGAGGGAGAAAAATGGCACAACGGATTTTGTATGCGGCATACGGAAACGAATTGCATAAATGCCATTTGAAAGAAAAGGAACCGAAAACGGTCAAAATCGGGGATTTGCAGGAGGAACACATCCATTTTCACGGGCTCGCGGAACCGCTCCTGATCCAATGGGACGGCCGCGCATGCCGGCTGGGCGGGGAAGTGCTCGAAGCGGGCAAACCGTTGGAAATCAGGACAAAAAACGGGGCTGTCCGGTTGTACTTGGGTGTGGAAAAGGCCGGGAATTTATATGAGATTTCCGCAAAGCAGGCTGTGACTTTCGGAACGGGCGGCGGGGATGATGTCCGCCTGCTCCATATCGATGCGGATTTTGTGCTGTTGCGTGATGGCGCAAGCTTCCGGCTTCAGTTGAACAAGGGGCAAATGTTCCATAACTTTGCGCTTGCAGGCGACGGCGCCGAAATCGAGCCGGGCGACCAGTTGTTTATAGAAGGCATGCTGCTCAATATCGAGGAACATGAACTGGAAATGCTCGCTCCGCCGGATACTTTTCACACGGCCCTGGCTCCTTTGTACAGGAGCGAAAACCGGTTGCCGGATGAATATCCGGATTACCACCGCTCGCCAAGAATCATTTACAGGGAGCCGGCGGAAAAACGCAAAATTGCAAAACCGCCTGTAAAGCCGGCCAAACCGAGCGAACAACTGGCACGGGTCATTGTCCCGCCGCTTGTCATGATCGCGGCATTTGTCGTCATTTCCATTTTTCAGCGCAACGGCTTTTACCTGATTATCATGCTGTCGATGACCGTCGTTACGGTGATTTTTGCCATCACCTCTTATTTGAAAAATTTGCGGCAGTACCGTGCAAATATTAAAGAGCGGGACGAATCTTACAGGGCCTATTTAAAAGAAAAATCGCACGAACTGCATCAAGCGGCGGAAGAGCAACGCCATGCTTTGTTCTACCATTACCCGGATATTGGGAAAATCCGCGATATGGCGCTCCGGGTTGACCCGCGGATTTATGAAAAAACAATGTTTCACCATGATTTTCTGATGTTCAGGGTGGGCACAGGAGATGTCAAATCGAGTTTTCCGATTGAATTTAATCTTGAAGAATTCACCCAGGAGAAAGATGAGCTTGTGGAAGAAGCCCGTAAAATTTGGTCGCAGTATCTGACGCTTGAAAATGTGCCGGTGACCGCCACGCTTGCTGAATGTCCCGTCGGCTACATCGGGCAGCGCCATCTTGTCCTTGAACAGCTGCAGCTCTTGGCGGCGCAAATAGCCTTGTTTCACAGCTACCATGACGTCCAGTTTGTCGTCATTTTTCCGGAAGAAGAAAAAGAAAAATGGGACTGGATGCGCTGGTTGCCGCATGCCAGTTTACGTGAGATGAACGTGCGCGGTTTTGTCTATCATGAGCGGTCCCGTGACCAGGTGCTCAATTCGCTTTATCAGATTTTAAAAGACAGAAAACTAAGCATCGAAGAAAAAGGAAATAAAAATGAAAAAATATATTTCTCGCCGCATTTTGTCATTTTTATCACCGATGAAAAGCTGATTCTGGATCACACCATTATGGAATACTTGAATGAAGATCCGACCGAAATCGGGGTTTCACTTGTATTCGTTGAAGATGTTTTGCAGTCTTTGCCGGAACATGTGAAAACGGTTATTGATATCCGGGATGCACAATACGGCAATATCATGATCGAAAACGGAGAGCTCGTTAACAAACGGTTTAAGCCCGACCATTTCCCTGCAGGCTTTCATAAGGAAGATATTTCGCGGGCACTCGCACCATTAAACCACCTGCAAAACTTGAAAAATGCTATTCCAGAAAGCGTCACATTTCTTGAAATGTACGGCGTAGAAAAAGTGGAAGATCTTGCAATTGAAGCGCGCTGGGCCCGAAATGAAACATATAAAAGCCTGGCTGTGCCGCTCGGTCTGCGCGGGAAGGAAGATATTGTTCAGCTGAACCTCCACGAAAAAGCGCACGGCCCGCATGGCTTGATCGCCGGTACAACCGGTTCAGGGAAATCCGAAATTATTCAATCTTATATTCTCTCGCTTGCCGTTAACTTTCACCCGTATGAAGTCGCATTTTTGCTGATCGACTATAAAGGTGGCGGGATGGCGAACCTGTTCCGGAAACTGCCGCATCTTGCCGGCACGATTACAAACTTGGACGGCGCCCAGTCGATGCGCGCGCTTGCTTCCATTAAGGCAGAGCTTGAGAAACGCCAGCGCCTGTTTGGGGAATACAATGTGAACCATATTAACCAGTACCAAAAACTGTATAAATCGGGGGAAGCAAAAGAACCGATGCCGCATTTGTTTCTGATTTCAGACGAATTTGCCGAACTGAAATCGGAGCAGCCCGATTTTATGAAAGAACTTGTTTCAACTGCCCGCATCGGCCGGTCACTCGGCATCCATTTGATTTTGGCAACGCAAAAACCGAGCGGGGTTGTCGACGACCAAATCTGGTCCAACTCGAAATTCAAACTGGCGCTCAAAGTCCAAAACACAAGCGATTCCATGGAAATTTTAAAAACGCCGGATGCTGCAGAGATCACCTTGCCGGGCCGCGCCTACTTGCAGGTCGGCAACAATGAAGTCTATGAGTTGTTCCAAAGCGCATGGAGCGGCGCCAACTACGTCCCGGATCAGGACGACCAGGACATGTTGGACACCACGATTTATGCGATCAACGACCTTGGCCAGTACGAACCTATTTCTGCAGACTTAAGCGGACTTGCCAACCAGAAAGAAATCACCAAAGTCCCGACCGAACTCGAGGCCGTCGTCGATTGGATCCATGCCCGCGCCAAAAAACTCGGCATCGCCCAACTACCAAAACCGTGGCTGCCGCCGCTTGAAGAGCGGATCTATCTGCTGGAATTGCATGGGGTGGAGTTTAGGGAAGCTTGGAAAAATGAAAAAACAGATCTTAAGCCGGTAATTGGTTTTGCGGATTTGCCTGCAATGCAAGAGCAAAGAGTACTGCAGCTCAATATGGCGAAAGATGGGCACATTTTGATTGATTCAAGCCCGGGGTATGGAAAATCGACCTTCCTTCAAACAACGGTAATGGATCTGGCCAGAGTGAACAACCCGGGAAACTTGCATATATATTTGCTTGATTTCGGTACAAACGGCTTGCTCCCGTTAAAGGAACTTCCGCATGTTGCTGATACGATCATGATTGATGAAACGGAAAAGATCTCAAAACTGATCCGGCTTACTTCGTCGGAGATTAAAAAGCGGAAAAGGCGGCTTAGCCAGTACGGGGTTGCAAACTTGAAAATGTACGAGAAAGCAAGCAAAGAACATGTTCCTGACCTGCTTTTTGTCATAGATAATTACGATGCTGTCAGGGAAGCGGATGATTCGGATGCTTTTGAGAAAATGATTACACAAATTGCCAGGGAAGGAGCAAGTATCGGCCTGCATCTTGTTATTAGCGCCAGCCGGCAAAACGCAATGCGAATGCAAGTATTATCAAATATTAAAATACAAATTCCGTTGTATTTAATAGACCGTACAGATGTCCGTGCCATTGTAGGGAAAACAGATATTGAAATTGAGGAAATACCGGGAAGAGGGATCGTAAAGTTGGATAATCCGATATTGTTCCAAACCGCATTGCCAGCGAGCGGAACGGATACCCTTGCGATCATAGAAAATATTCAAAAAGAAGCAAAGGAAATGGACCGTTTCTGGAGCGGAAAGCGGCCTGCCCCAATTCCGGTGATGCCAGAAGTGCTTGAATTTCCGCAGTTTGCAGCAAATCCGGCTGCAAAGGAATATGCTGAAAAAGGATGGATTCCAATTGGGCTGGAGTTTGAAAATGTAACACCAATTGCGATTGACACGAATGCCAGCGGTCCCTTTCTCTTGATGAGCGACCGGCTGGATGAATTGAGCCGATTGAGAGAATCAGTCACGAAAAATTTGTCACTTATAAAAAATAAGAAGCAAATTATGGTCATTGATTCGGGTGAACAATCTTTGTCACGGATAGCTTCACAGCTCCATGCCTATATTTCGGAGCAGGAAAGCATTGATGCTAGTATAGTTTCATGGACACCCTTTAGTGAAATATAATATTAACGAAGGGATGTGTCCGGATATGGGTAACACAAGCGAAAAA